>CP072828.1:0-355601 GCA_017945845.1 Carnobacteriaceae bacterium zg-C25 | reverse complement strand
GGATACGCTTTTAAATATTGCTTCATATTATACTCACTTTCTTTATCTTATCGTTATTGTAAACTAAAAAACAGATGATGCCTAGCGACATCACCTGTTTCGCTTGATTATTGTGCATTCATTTCCACAATTTTGACAATTAATGCTGTCGCTTTTTCCATTGCTTCTAGTGTGATGAACTCGTATCGACCGTGGAAGTTTTCCCCTCCGACAAACAAGTTAGGTGTTGGTAAGCCTAAATGTGAAATTTTAGACCCGTCTGTTCCACCACGAAACGGCTCAACAATCGGCGTAATGCCTAGCGAATGCATTGCATTTTTGGCTAACTCGACAATCGACATATCATTTTCAATGACATCACGCATGTTGTAATATTGATCAAACAAGTGCATGGTCACACGCTCTTCCGTAAATTGCGCATTAACTTGTTTTACAATTGACTCAAGTAATGCTTTGCGTTGTTCAAATTTTGCTTTAGCATGGTCACGAATAATATACACCATACGCGCTTCTTCAATCGTACCGTCTAAATTATGTAACAAGAAAAAGCCTTCATACCCACTCGTTTTTTCTGGCACCTCTTGTTGTGGTAATTGCGCATCAATCTGCATAGCCACTTTCAATGCATTTACCATGCGATCTTTTGCCGTACCGGGATGCACGCTAACCCCTTTAATATGAATTTCGGCTTGCGCGGCATTAAACGTTTCAAATTCCATGTGTCCAACACGACCACTATCCATCGTGTAAGCAAAATCCGCATTAAAGCGTTTGACATCAAATAGATCAGCACCACGCCCAATTTCTTCATCGGGACCAAACGCAATACGAATATCGCCATGTTTGATATGCGGATTCGCTTGTAAAAATTCAATAGCACTTAAAATTTCAGCAATTCCTGCTTTATCGTCAGCACCTAGTAACGTATCGCCACTTGTTGTAATTAACGTTTCCCCTAAATAATCTTTTAAATTTGGAAACTCATTTACTGATAAAATGAATTTACCCTCTGCATCTAAAGCAATATCACTACCGTCATAGTTTTCATGAATGCGTGGTTGAATATTTACAGAATTGAAATCTGCTGTGTCCACATGTGAGATAAATCCAATTGTTTTAGCACCTTCAACATTCCCTTTGTAAGTCGCTGTTAAAAAACCGTTGGCTTCATCATAATGAATATCTTCCAATCCCATTGCCATCAATTCTTCTTTTAATTGTAATGTAAATTCAACTTGTTTATACGTTGTTGGTACTGTACGACTAGACGCGTCTGAGCGTGTGTCCACTTTACAATAACGAATAAAACGTTCTAATAAATTTGGATAAACTGACATCATACATTTCTCCTTTAATTGTACTAGTTCTATCTTATCATCGTCCATTACGCTCATTCAACCGTTTTACCTTCATTTCATCAAACTTTTTATGATTTTACTCACACAAAAACGCCGTATCTTTTTGAATAGAAGATACGGCGTTGACTGGATAAACCGCCTAACAATCACAAACAACATCACAACATTCAGCGTTTGGTAAATACATTTGATTGCGCTTATACACTTCTAATTGCTCCGCATGACAGGTTACACCCATTCGTTTCGCTAATAATTCTGCAACGACTGCAAAACGTTGTCTAAATTTATAAATGTAACAGAAAATCACTGTATTTTGGCGTAAACTTGGTCCTACTAAAAAGACATTTTTAGCTATTGTCGACTCATCGTGTTCGTTCACTAATGGAATGCCATCTTCATTAAATGAAAATAGTGCATCTCCTTGTATATGATGCATTGCATTTAAAAAGCCTGTCGCTAAAATGGGAGCATTTTCCACCACCTGTTTCGACCCATCTTCAAAACTTAACGTGTAGTCGCTACCGTCAAAATCAATTGAACGCAACGTTTTATTTTCATGAATCGTTAGCGGTGCTTTAGAGCGAATCGCATGTGCTAGGCGTGATTTTGTAATTGGCGAAAGGGCGATACTTGGATCGGGAACTTTTGCATTTTGTCCCAAATCCGTTGTAAACAACTCAACTTGATTGCCTTGTTCCAATAAGTTAATCGCTGCATCAACACCACTTTCATTACCGCCAATCACGACAAATGGTGTATCCGACTGAACGGCAAAACTATCCACCTCACCGTAATGTAGCCCATGATGCGCTCCAGCAATTGCCGTTTTATTCGGATTTTGGAACTCACCCGTTGCCATTACAATATACGTACAAATCATTTCACCTAATGTCGTATTTAAGCAATAGCCGTTTTCTGTTTGTTTAATGGCGGTAACGTGACAATTTTCTTCAATCGGTAGTTCATAATGATCCGCTACCATTTGTAAATACTCACCGTACTCTTCTCCACTTAAATGCTCTTTAGCAAACGTATACGCTGGAGAAGTATCTGGCGCAATGGCATTGATATCCGGAAAACCAAATCCATTTGTTGTAAATGACGGTGTAATTAAACGCGTTTCTTTTGGCCAATTAAAAAAACTTTCACCAACAACACCTTTTTCTAAAATCACAAAATCGTTGATTCCTAATTTATGTAACGCACAACCCATTCCAATTCCGGCTGCACCCGCACCAATAATGACAATCTCTTTTTTCATAAACCCTCCTTGACATTTTCAAACTTTCACTTTAACATTATAAAACGTAATCGTTTCGTTTTCAAGGAGGATATATGTTTTTATTAATTTCAATTGCGATGATGTGGCTCATGATTTTTGGTGTTGGCTGTTTCTATTTTGGCATGTTACCAAAATCTGACACAAACCACATCTTAAGTGTGGTGAGCGTTTCCTTATTTAGCGCAACCATCGCTTTTCTATTTATCGGCTATCCTATCGCCTTTTCAACACCATCTCTTCTTTTCACAGAAAATATGGATACATCGACGTTGCTTAACCTGTTATTCCAACTATGCTTTTGTTTATACGCCGTTGTCATGGTCATTGGTTCCGTCGTCAATCGCTTAAAATTGACACACGCCATCATCATTTCAATGTTATGGGTGATTGCCGTTTACACCCCACTTGTTCATCTTTTTTGGAGCGAAAACGCCTTTTTTGCACAACTCGGCGCCCTTGATTTTTCAGGCGGTATTGTTGTCCATTTATCCGCCGGCGTATCCAGTTACGTGTTAGCCTATTTCTTTAAACAAGCGGAAAAAGTGGACGCCCCCGTTCAAAATCCTTGGCTCTATTTAGGCATGATTTTCATTACGCTCGGCTGGTTTTTCTTTAATGCAGGACCCGTAGGCGAGTTGAACGACCAGTCGGCACTCATTATCGTTAAAACGCTAGTTGCTTTAATTACGGGCGGTGGTGTTTGGGCGGTTTCACAATATACATGCGACAAAAAAGTAGATACCGAAACCATTTTAAACGGTACAATTGTCGGATTAGTCACGAGCACATCAAGCGTCGGATTTGTCTCATTATTCGAGCTACTTTGCATTGTAGGTATTGCGAGTGCACTCACTTATTTTGGCATTCGTCACATTTTAACTTTAGTTCACATCAATGACGTTGTCGATTCTTTTGGCATGAATGGTATCGGTGGATTATTTGGTTCACTCGGAACGATTCTTTTTAGATGGAATGCTTTAATCGGTCAAATCAGCGGTATTGCGTTTACCATTATGTTAAGTTTTGTTTTCACCACTCTATTATCGATTCTCCTAAAAAAATCGAAGCGTTTTTTATAATATGAAATTAGGTGGATAGGTTTCGTCATCTAATCACTAGATGATGATAACTGTGAAATTTAACAAATAAAAATGGCTAACAGTTTATGTTACCAACAATATATAAGACATTTCGGAACGAATCGTATATAACGCATTAAGCGGTACAATTTAATAGATGTCAAAAAAAGAGTGCTGACCAAAACTTTAACCGACTATAATGCGTTGTGGTGCAAATCGTGTACATTATATTAAGATAATGCAAAAAAGACTGCTGATTAAAAATGTCAACAGTCTAAGGGTAGCCGTTCAACAGAACGGCTACCCTTTTTAATTAATCTAATTCAATTTGTCCTGTATACAGTTTATAGTAAACACCATTTTTTTCCATTAATGATTCATGATTCCCACGTTCAATAATTTCGCCATGATCCATTACCATAATCACATCGGCATTACGAATCGTTGATAAACGGTGCGCAATAACAAACGATGTCCGTCCAGCCATTAGCTGATCCATACCCTTTGAAATTTGTGCTTCCGTATGGCTATCAATCGAACTCGTTGCCTCATCTAAAATCAACACTTTTGGATTGGCAACAGCCGCTCGCGCAATGGCTAGTAATTGACGTTGACCTTGTGATAACCCGTCACCGTCTCCTGTAATTTGTGTATGATACCCTTGCGGTAAACGTTTAATAAAACTATGCGCATTGGCTAATTTTGCCGCTTTAATGACATCGTCATCACTAGCATCTAATCGACCATAGCGAATGTTGTCTGCAATTGTGCCTGTAAATAAATGCGTATCTTGTAACACAATCGAAATCGTTTGACGCAAATCCGATTTTTTAATATCGGTTACTGGAATACCATCAAAAGTAATTTGCCCCGCATGGATTTCATAAAAACGATTAATTAAATTGGTAATTGTTGTTTTTCCCGCACCGGTTGCACCAACAAAGGCAATTTTTAAACCAGGCTCTGCCCAAACGTTAATGCCTTTTAAAATTTGTTTTTCTGGTGTGTACCCAAAATCAACATCTTCTAAAATAATTTTTCCAACAACTTCAACTGCACCGTCAGGTGTTTGCCAGTACCATTTATCTTTATCCACACGATTTAATGTTACCGTACCGTTGTCAATTTCTTCCGTTTGTTCTAATATTTTAAAAATACGTTCTGCACCCGCTAAAGCGGCTAAAAGGACGTTGACTTGTTGCGATAATTGACCGATTGGCATCGAAAAGGTACGTGTATATTGTAAAAAGGATGCCAACGCGCCAATATCCATCACACCATTAATCGTTAAAAATCCACCTAATGTTGCCGTTAAAGCGTAATTAATATAACCTAAACTCCCTAAAACAGGAAACATCGTATTGGCATAAAACTGCGCCTGTTTTGACGCTTCTAAAACTTGTTCATTCAGCTCATCAAAAGATTGCAATACTTTATCTTCGTGATGGAAAACTTTAATGACTTTTTGACCTTCGATATGTTCTTCAATAAATCCATTTAATGTCCCAATATGCTTTTGTTGCATGCCAAAATAACGTGCGGAACGTCCACCAATAAAACGCACCGTTACAATAATGACACCTAACATAACCACAATCGAAATCGTTAATAACGGTGACAACAACACCATCATCGTAAACGTCAACACTAATTGTAAAGATGATGTAATAATCATTAGCACACTGTTATTAAACATATTTTGAATGTTGTCAAAATCGTTTGTAAAGCGAGACATTAAATCACCATGTTTATGCGTGTCAAAAAATTGAATCGGCAGTTTTTGAATGTGATTGAATAACTCACCACGCATCAATTCAATGGTGCGTTGACCAATGCCGACCATCATTTTAGAGGCGATAAAACTACACACAACACCAAATACATAAATGGCACTAATCATTAAAATCATACGCCCTAAACCAGCAACATCTTTTGTGTCGATAAAATCATTGACTAACGGTCTAATAAAATAGGTTCCTGCTATATTGGCTAAAGAGCTGACAACTAACGCAACGGCTACAACGGCTAATCCCCATTTACTTTTCAATAAATAGCGCATTAATTGTGCGAGCGTTGCTTTCATATTTTCAGGGCGTCTGCCTTTTTTCACTTGCTTACTCATTTCCAGACACTCCTTCCAATTGTGTTTGATAAATATTTTGATACATTTCATTACTTGATAGTAACGCTTCATGCGTACCCATACCGTCCATTTTACCGTCATTTAAAACGATAATTTTGTCGGCACCTTGAATGGACGAAATGCGTTGAGCAATAATAATGACCGTTGTTTCCGGTAAATAGTTAAAGAACGCTTCACGAATTTTACTATCCGTCGCCGTATCAACTGCTGATGTGGAATCGTCTAAAATAAGAACTGCTGGTTTACGTACCATGGCACGTGCAATACACAAGCGTTGTTTTTGACCACCAGAGAAATTCCCACCGCCTTGTTCAACGCGTGAATCATATCCGTCTGGTAATTCCATAATAAAATCGTGTGCTTGCGCGTATTTTGCCGCTTGTATCATCTCTTCTTCGCTTGCATTCGGATTACCCCACAACAAGTTTTCTCGAATCGTTCCAGAAAATAGCGTATTTTTTTGTAGCACCATTGCCACTTGTTCACGCAACGTTTCAAAGCTATACGCTTTTACATTTTTACCACCAACCATTACTTTTCCGCTTGTGACATCAAATAAACGTGGCAACAGTTGGACAAGTGACGTTTTCCCCGATCCTGTTGGTCCGATAATTCCCAATACTTGCCCTTTGTCTAATGTAAATGAAATATCGCTCAATACTTCTTCAGTAGGATCTTTTGCGTAAGAAAAGTGGACATTTTCAAAAACGACATCACCACTAATTTTTTCATGCGCTGTTGCGTGAGATGGTTCAACAATATCAACGTGTGTATCCAACACCTCAAAAACACGCTCCACAGACGCTTTTGTCATTGTCAACATCACAAAAACAAACGAAATCATCATTAACGACATCATCAATTGTCCGATGTAAGAAATGTAGCTAACTAAATTTCCGGTCGTCATCACACCGTTAATTGCAAGATTTCCACCAAACCACATCACCGCAATGGTACACGCGTAAACGGTCAGTTGCATAATCGGGTTATTAAAAATGACAACGTTCATGGCGTGTAATGCCCGTTTTTTGAAATTGGTGTTTTCCGTATAAAATTTTTCGCGTTCGTAATCTTCACGAACATACGCTTTGACAACACGAATACCAATAAAGTTTTCTTGTAACGTTCGGTTGATGTTATCAATAGCTTGTTGCAATTTATGGAATCGTGGAAAGGCAATCGCAATAATTAAAAATAACGATAGCGCTAAAATGGGAACAGCTACCACCAAGACTAAAGATAATTGTGCATTAATTTGAATAATTAAAAATAATGTGGATAAAATCATAATCGGGGCACGCGCTAAAATGCGAAGTGTCATAATCGCGGTATTTTGAATACCTGAAATATCACTCGTTAAACGTGTAATCAATGATGCGTTTGAAAAATGATCAATATTATGAAAAGAAAATTGCTGAATTTTTGCCATTTGCTCTTTTCTAACGGCATACGCCAATGAAGCGCCAGCAATTGATGCATGCTTTGCACCTAAAGCCCCCGTCAACAAGGCTAGCGCCGATAAGCCAATCATCAGCACACCTTGTTGCACAATGTAGCTAATATCTTGATTTGGTATCCCTTTATCAATAATACCTGCCATTAACCATGGTTGTACCACCTCACATGCCACTTCAACAAAAATAGCAAAGATAGCAAACCAAACATGTTTTTGATACGGTTTCGCGTATCGTAAAATTCGTTTTATCATCTACTCTCTCCTTTTTCAACATATGCAATGGTACCATAAAAAAAATACCACTTCAAACAAAATGGATTTCATCAGTCTATCAAAAAAAGACGCCACAAAATGACGTCTTTTATACACAATTCACCTAATTATTTTTCGTAGCGTTTTTCACCATTTAAGTAAGTGGCTGTTAAATTGTAGTTTGTATCTACTACAACAAAATCCGCTTCATATCCAGCGTCCAATTTTCCGCACACATCACCTAAACCAACACTGTTGGCTGCGTTGTAGCTTGCCATACGAAACGCTTCATACGGTTGAGCAATTTCCCATTTAATGACATTTTGCACGCTTTCAAATAAACGCAACACACTACCAGCTAAACTACCGTTATCTTTTAATCGAGCTGTTCCTTTTTCAACGATAACGTCTAATTCACCTAATTTGTAGTCACCTTCTGGTTGACCACCGGCTGCCATACAGTCTGTAATTAATACGGAATTGTCACGACCGTTACAATCCATTACGATTTTTGCAGATACTGGATGCACATGGTGTCCATCACAAATCAATTCATCATGTACGTGTGGTAATGTTAATGCTGCCCCTACAACACCTGGCTCACGATGGTGTAAACCGCGCATACCGTTGTAAACATGCACAAAAATATTGGCTCCAGCATCAACCGCATCTTTACACTCTTGATACGTTGCATCCGTATGTGCAATCGCTACATACACATCATTTGCTTTTGCGTCTTTAATAAACGGAATTGACCCTTCACGCTCAGGTGCAATCGCAATTTTACGCACCAAGCCATTTGATAAATCTTTCCAAGTTTGTAATTTTTCACTACTTGGATCGTTCATATATTTTGGATTTTGTGCCCCTTTATATTTTTCATTGAAAAATGGACCTTCTAAAAAGATACCGCGAATTTTTGCACCTTTCACTAAATGCGCATTTTTTCCAATCGTTTCACACACATCGTTTAACAATTCAGTTGATGCGGTCAACGTTGTTGGTAAAAATGACGTTACACCAGTTTCTAATAGACGATCGGACATAATCACTAAACCTTGCGCATCGTTGTCCATAACATCGTGTCCACCGTAACCGTGAATATGTGTATCGACTAATCCCGGGCCTACATAATACCCACTGTAATCGACAATTTTACCGTCTGGTTTATCGGTTGTATACGCACCAAATCGACCATCTACAACTTCCAAATAACCAGCTGGTTTTTCACCGTCGGTAAAGAAAAACTTATCCGCGTAAATATAATAATTCATAAATTAACCCCGCTCTCATTTAATATAATAATTATACGCCTATTACATCGACTTTTCAACTTTTAAAAGACCCACTTATTTGATACAATAAATGTAAGTTTAGGAGGGTGTTTTATGGTAGTTTTACAAGTTGACGCAACAACAATTGAAAAAATGCAACATTTTTATAAAGACCATTTAAAAGACAATTATCCTGCACATAGCATTTTTGCAGCATCTACCAATGGTGTTACCATTACCGTTTATAAATCCGGAAAAGCGTTATTTCAAGGGGCAAATGCTGATGATGAAGCGTCTATTTGGCAAGCCATTTCTACCACATCCCCACAGCAAAAATCGAGCAAAAACAGTGATTTGCCAAAAGATTTCGATAAATGGTCCGTCATTGGTAGTGATGAAGTCGGGACGGGCAGTTATTTTGGATCACTCGTCGTTTGTAGTGCGTTTGTGAAAAGCGAAGATATTGAAGTGCTAAAACAACTCGGTGTACAAGATTCTAAAAATTTAACGGACACTAAAATTATGGCACTTGCGCAAACGTTAAAACAGCGTATTGAGTATGAAGTGTTAAACGTAATGCCCGAAAAATACAACAGTGTTCAACCAACGATGTCGCAAGGTCAAATGAAAGCCGAACTGCATAATCACGCCCTTTTGCGTATCCGAAAAAAACTGGATATGTCACAAGTTGACGGTATTTTAATTGATCAATTTGAATTACCCAAAACATATTGGGCGCATTTAGCACACAAACGTGATGTCGTTAAGCAAAACGTTTATTTTGCGACAAAAGGCGAAAGCGAACACATTGCGGTTGCCGCTGCTAGTATTATCGCACGTGCTGAATTTTTAGAATCCTTGAAATTATTGAGCGAACAAACCAATATGACAATTCCTAGTGGTGCAGGCGCAACCGTTGATCAAGTTGCAGCAAAACTAATTGAACGTGATGGTGTTGACGCACTCAATCGTGTCGCAAAATTGCATTTTGCCAATACACAAAAAGCAATCGCATTGGCAAAAAAATAAGTTTTAACGTGTTGACATTATGTATTTCTGCATTGTTTTTATCCTATTTGGTGTTGGTAACAATATTCACAAGTTATTAACGTCTTTTCCATAATTTTTAAGGTTGATGCCATACGGTATCAACCTTATTTTGTATTATGGGTTGCTCAACTAACACACTAAACCTGCACTCAAAAATCGATAAACGGCCACAAAATCACCTACACCATCTAACAGAAAATTCAAAAAGTGCTAGTACCTATCACGTACTAGCACATCAATCTTTTTATGATTACTGACTGCCTATCGGTCAAACTTTTATGATTATCAACTATTGATTTCCCGTCATCTTTTTCATTAATAGCGTATCGCCTAACAACACCATCGTATCGCCATTTGGCACAATCATGTGACCGTCACGTTCAATGGCAACGACTAAATCTTGGCTAAATATGCTATCTTTAAGCACTTTTCCTAAGTAACGGCTATCGTCTTCGACGTTGATTTGATAAAACTTCAAGTGCGAATGATTTTGACGAGTGAAGACCACACATTGCAATAAATCGCCAACTTGCAATACCGTTTGGCCATCTGGAACAATCAACTCTTCATCTCTTTGTATTTGAAACACGAGTGTGGATGGTGGAAAATCAATGGTTTCAATGGCACGATTCGCCCACGCATGTGTTTCGGGTATGCGAATCGTTAAAATATCGAGCGGTACCTCTTCAGAATAAAAGTTAAATGTTTTAAAGACATTTTCGTTGACGTCAATCATATTCGTCCGTCGCGCAATAATGGGTAACAACGTCCCTTGTATAATAATCGACACCAGTACAACGCATAGCACAATATGAAAAATATCCATCGTTAAATGCACTTGATTCACAATCATTATTGAAAAAACAATCGATGATGCCCCTCTTAATCCCGCCCACGAAATAACGGTCATTTGCTCTTTTTTCAAATGAAATACTTTACCGATGATCCAAACAACAATTGGTCGTACGACAAGCATTAATACAACCGCAATAACACCACCTAAAACCAATAAATCAGGCAATAATTTTGGCGCACTCAACAACCCTAATAAAAAGAACGTTAAGATTTGGCAAATGCTAATCACCCCTTCAAAAAAGACCATCACTTCCTTTTTTTGTGGGATATAGTGATTCCCTAAAATTAAACCGACTAAATATGCCGATAAATAACCGTTCCCTTTAAACGCCTCGGGCAAGGCATAGGATAATAACGCAACCGCCATAATAAAGGTTACTAAAATACCAACATTATCAAATGTCATGCGATCAAAAATAAAACGAGTGACTTTGGACAAGACGACGGTTACGAGTAAGGCAACACCAATTTGTAAAACCAATATCCAAAAAATTTCGCTAATTTGAAATTGCCCTTTAAAAATGAAAATCCCCACGACAGCCAATAGATAGGCAAATGGGTCATTACTCCCCGATTCCAACTCTAATAAAGACGCCGTTTGATGCTTTAAATGCAATTCTTGTGACTTTAAAATAGAAAAGACAGATGCCGCGTCCGTAGACGATAACACTGCTGAAATTAAAAAGCTTTCAACAACGGATAATCTTAAAATAAAATGAATAATCGCTGTCATCATTAAAGCGGTCAATAAAACACCACCTGTGGATAGTACAACTGCTGGTTTCATAATGGCATTCACCTTATTTAACCGCGTTTCAAAACCACCAAAAAACATGATAAAAATCAGCGCCACCGTACAAATAATTTGCGCAATACGAAAGTTTTCAAATTGAATGCGTAAAACACCATCTGACCCAAAAAGCATCCCTAATATAATAAAACCGACTAAATAAGGCACCCCTATTCGATTCGTTAGTTTTTGTAGAAGCAGACACCCCACAATAACAATAGCACAAAAAATTAATACGATAGATAAATTCATAGACTCTTCCTTTCTTTTTTAAATTTGATACATCGCACATTCACGTGTTATCCAATGATTTTATAAAATCATTGGATAACACTAAAAAAGACAACTGTATTTTGTGACGATTTTCCGTCGTTTTAAATCCATTTCTTTTTCGTTTTTATGAATAGTTAGTGTCTATTATATCATAATATAGGTTGAGATTCCTGTAAAAATATGGTATAAATACAGAGTATTAGAAACACAATTTAAGGAGATTGATATGATCAACGTTAGTGATTTAAAAGCCGGCATGACATATGTTGCCGATGGTAAATTATGGAAAGTATTAGAAATTAGCCACCACAAACCTGGTAAAGGAAATACCGTAATGCGTATGAAAATCCGTGACTTACGCAACGGATCAACTGTCGATACAACAATGCGTCCTGACGAAAAAGTAGAACGTGCACACATCGACACAAAAGAAGTGCAATACTTATACAACATGGATGGAACAGCCGTATTTATGGATAACGAAAGTTACGAACAATACGAAATCCCACAAGAAACAATTGAGCACGAATTAAAATACATTTTAGAAAACGAAAATGTAAAAATTCAATTTTACGGTACTGAAGTCGTTGGTGTAACATTACCAACATCTGTTGTTTTACAAATTGCTGAAACACAACCGTCAATTAAAGGTGCAACAGCTACAGGTTCAGGTAAACCTGCCGTTATGGAAACTGGTTTAGTGGTTAACGTGCCTGACTTTATTGAAGCTGGCGAGTATATCGAAGTGAATACACAAGAAGGTACATACATTAAACGTGCTTCTAAATAATTTTAAAAGTGATGTCGCAAATAGCGATGTCACTTTTTTGTAGTTGTCAACATAACGAAAGTTACACAAAAAAGACTGCTGACACTTATGTATCAACAGTCAACATTTTACGGTTCTATTTTTTAACTTGTCTAAAGCGGAATTTTTGCCATGGTTTAATGTAATCTAATAAGAACAACTCTTCATCGCGCACGCGCGCTACAACATTGGATTTTCCAGAATTTTCCATATCTTTCAATGCAATTTGTAATTCTCCAGCATAGTGACCATATTCACTTGACTCAATCACCACATCACCACGTTTAATGACATCCGGCGTATTGAAAATATCAAATTGATGCCCTTTATATTTCACACGACTTTGCGTTGAGCGAATTAAATTATCACTTTGATCCCCACGATTAAAATGCAATTCATTTAACACAATATCTTTTTCAACTTCTGGAATCCCCTCAACTAAAGCCACATCAAACGTAACCAACTCTAACGGTAAATCGGCTAAACTCTCTAATTCTTGTTGTGTTGGATAGCAATTCGCCAATAAAATATCATCAATTGTATTTAGTGCCACATAATGTTTCACTTGCACATCTAAAGGCAATGTACGGTGCATTTCCAATGTCACCAAACCTTCAGTAGTCGGCCATGGCCCAAATGCACCCTCGCTTTGCGTACCAACAAATGCCGCTGTTTTAATGCCGTATTGTTTAAAGCGTTGTGTACACGCATTAAAAAAGTCTAAACCTAAACCTGAATAGCGATGTGGGTAAAAGTTATGACAGCCGTATAAATTGTACACATTTGGTTGATAGTCCATAATCGTATCTAATGTATGTACATTGTTACTCATGTTAATCTCTACTTTTAAATTTTGTGGATTAAATGTCATTAACGACTCTTCATTTCCGGTAAATCCGACATCTAAACGAATCCCATCTGCACCAATTTCCTCAAAAAATGATAAATCTTTATAAGAAATCCCTAATTGATCAAACACACGCGGTGCGACATCCACAATGACTTCATAACCTAAATCATGTGCTAACTGGTTTGTTTCTTTAAATTCTGCTTTAATTTCTTCTGCTGGTTTATCCACTGATAATAAGCAAGAAAAAATGCGTGAAAATCCGGCTTTACTTGCACGTTTTAAATAATCATGAATTTCTTCTTTTGTTGATTTATCTGGATAAATCGATAATCCTAATCGTCTCATATGTTTTCCTTTACTATATAAAATAGGCTTGGACATTTAGCCCAAGCCCATCGCTTTTTTTATTACATTTCTTCTTGTTCTTGTTTTAACATTTGGTTGTCGTACATTTTGAAGAATGGGAAGTAAATTAAGATTGATAATAAAATTAATACAACACTTAAAATAGCTCCTTTAACATCCCCACCTGTTGCAAAGAATGATCCAATTGGTCCAGGTAATGTCCAAGCTGCTGATGCAACTACACGATGTACTAAACCTGTTGAGAATGCAATCCACGCTACGATACCATTTACTAATGGTGCAGCGATAAATGGAATCATTAATGTTGGGTTCAATACTAATGGTGTACCGAATACTAATGGTTCGTTAATGTTAAATACTGCTGGTAAGAACGGTGTACGTCCTAACGCTTTCAAGTAAGCAGAACGTGCGAATAATAATGAAATCGCTAAACCGATTGTAGCACCTGATCCACCGATCATAACAAACCATTGATAGAATGGTTCTGCCGCTGTGTTAGCAACTGTTGCGCCACTAGCAAATGCTTCTGTATTTTGGTCTAATAACACAACCCATAATGGACGTGCTAATGAACCAACGATTGACCAACCGTGAATACCGAATGACCAGAAGAACTGTGTCAATACAATAATAATGATTACTGATGGTAATGAGTCTGATGCAGATACTAAAGGTTTAACGGCATCACTAACAATTGTATGTACATTAACTTTGAAGAACATTGTCAATGTTGCAACTGATAATAATACGATAAATGTTGGTGTCAATGCTTCAAATGAACGTGCTACTGAAGCAGGTACTTGAGGTGGCATTGAAATTTTGAAACCAGATTTTTGTGTGAAACGATATACTTCAACAGCAAAGAATGCTGATAAGATACCTACGAACATACCTGCTGATCCAAGGTTTGGCATTGGTAAATGGAAACCTGCTGGTACAGCAGCAACAAATTTAGCCACATCTTCTGAAGTTTGAGCAACTGCTTTTACGCCTTTAGATGCTGCAGGAATGGCTACAGGAATAATCGTTAATAAAAATGCTAATTCTGATAATACAGCACCTGATAAACCATCTAAGTCATAAGATTTTGATAGAGAGTAACCAATACCAAATACGGCATACAACGTCATAATGTACATTGATACACGGTAAGGTAATAAAATTGTTGCTTGGTTAGTTTTGATGAATTGAGTAATTCCCCAAGATTCTGGTAAAGAGTTCGGTAAGAACGCAATAACCATGAACATAGATGCAACTACGATAATTGGTAAAGTTGCAATAATACCATCACGGATCGCACGTAAATGTCTTTGTTCAGCTAATTTAGCCATTGGTGTCGACAACTTCGTGTCCATAAAATGTGTTAATTTATCAAACATTTTGTTTTCTCCTTTCGTTTTGAGAACATTATAATCCTAATAATTCTTTAACTTGCGTTAATAATTTTGGACCACCTAACGGTGTATAACCAGTCGGTTGAATTAACGCAACGGGTATACCTGCTGCCTTAGCCGACTCCGACAACACATCATAACGATGTCTAATTTGTGGCGCAACTAATGCTGCATCATATCCATTAGCAACTTCTGAAGCGAAGGCTTGCGTTCCACATTCTGTTACCGTAATATCTAAACCGGCTTTTTGCCCTGCGTCTTGTAACGCTTTTGCAACAATGGCGCTTGACATACCACCTGAACAAACTAATAAGATTTTCATGTTTTTTCCTCCTTATTTGATAATTGCATTATAACAAAGAAAACGTTTTATTGCAATAATGTTTTATTTTTTGTTTTTTACTAACGAAAAATTTTTTCATTTTTTAAACTAAATCATAATTGAGTGAAAAAATAGTGCGTATACAGCTAAGCTAATGATGATGGATAACACTCCCCCCACAATCCAAAACTGCTGCGTCATTTTTTCTTTTTTCTCACGGACAATTTGCAAATAAGCAACACTAAACCCACAAATAGGCCCACCCAAAATAACCGTTGGCCAGCCCGGTGCAATATTTAACGCCTGACATGCTGCTGGAACACCAACAAACGCCGCCATAAACACTAAAACCATTAAAAATGCACTTTTATAACCAAACGACGGAATATCGTAGTCCGTTTTTCTCATTTTTGATCCATATTTTTTTGGTTGCTTGTTATTTTTAGTTTCCCATTTCAAGTTTTTTTTCGTTGCCATTGTTCATTACCCTAATCTTTTTTCTAATGCGACAAGTCGTTTATTCATGCGAATCACATTTTCGGCTAAACTTCTCACTTCAATTGATGTCATTAAATGGTCTTGTGCATGAACAAATAAAACCGTTACTTCATTTTTTTGTCCTGCTGCTTCTTGTTGAATAATGCGTGTTTGCGTTAAATGCGCAATTCGTAAAAATTCATCCGCTTCTTTTAACAATTCATCTGCTTTATCAAAGTCGCCTTCTTCTGATGCTTGCATCGCATCATAAACTAACGCTTTAGCGTTACCGCCATTACTAATAATTTCAAAAATGGCTAATTCCATTTCTTCCATACTATCCCTCCACTTCTTTAAGCGCTACTGCTACGCGATCGTCCGATTTGAGTAATAACTCAACGGCTTCTTGCTTCGTTAATTGTGCAAGTGCCATGACAATAGCTACTTTTACATTTTGTCCACTTAACTCAAATAGACGTTGCGCTGTGTGTTCATCCACTTGAGCTAATGTTTGTATCATATTCATGGCACGAACCACTAATTTTTGATTAGTTGGTTGAACATCCACCATATAATTTTGATACACTTTTCCAAGTTTAATCATCAATCCTGAAGAAATCATGTTTAACACCAGTTTTTGTGCCGTTCCCGCTTTCATACGCGTAGAACCCATAACCACTTCTGGTCCAGTTACAACTTCAATTGGATAAGTTGCAACTTTGGAAACTTGAGCATTTTCTACACACGATACACTACCTGTAGTTGCTCCAATTTCATTAGCGTATTCTAAAGCACCAACAACATACGGTGTCCGTCCACTAGCAGCAAGACCAACAACCACATCTTCCTTTACAAGATGGATTCCTTTTAAATCTGTTATTGCACCTTCTTTAGAATCTTCAGCGCCTTCTTTAGCTTTAAACATCGCATCTTTTCCGCCAGCGATAATCCCTTGTACAAGGTCATGCGTTACACCATATGTCGGTGGGCATTCAGAAGCATCTAATACACCTAAACGACCTGACGTTCCAGCTCCAATATAGATTAGTCGTCCCCCTTGACGAACGGCTAAATAGGCTGCATCAATCAATTGTGCAATTGCAGGAATTTGTAATTGCACAACTTGTGCAACGGTTTGG
The DNA here is from genome assembly GCA_017945845.1 of Carnobacteriaceae bacterium zg-C25. NCBI lineage: Bacteria > Bacillati > Bacillota > Bacilli > Lactobacillales > Carnobacteriaceae > Carnobacteriaceae bacterium zg-C25. The sequence goes on along the minus strand of CP072828.1, from coordinate 338,433 downwards.
TCCTCCGCATTTATTTTTAGCAACATTTCCTGCGTGGATACCGAATCAATATTTCGTGTATTTGGATTGTTGCTCTCTGTATTTAATACAGATAAATCTATTTGCGTCACAATATCACCTTCCTTACGGATAGTATACCATATTTTTTTCAATTTTTGAAAAACTTTTTCATATTTTTGTCTTAGAAACCAAAAAAAGTTACATTATTGATTTAATCGTTTAATATTTTCCCTTGTTTTGCGAACACTTGAAATCACTTCATCATAGTGGAATGACATGTAGTAAAAGAATAAAATATCTACCGTTATAAATTGAACGTGTAATGATGAAGTCGCTGCAGAACGGTATTCAGACTCATTTGTTTTAACGGTTTGAATGGAAACATCCGCTTTTTGAGATAGTGGATTATTCCCAAATTGCGTCAACGCGATTGTTTTCACACCGTTGTCTTTTGCAATTTTCAATAAATTAAGCGCTTCTTTTGTATAACCAGAGTTAGAAACTAAAATTAATGCCGCTTTTTCTTTATACGCACTTAAACGCGTTGCCGTTAAATGATGATCGTTACTTCCCATAGCCATTTTTCCAACACGTGTCCATTTTTGCGCAATATTTTCAGCCGTTAAATACGATGCACCAACACCATAAACATATAAAATATCCGATTGTTCAATTACCGTATTCGCACGTGAGAGAATATCTTCTGTTAAATAGTGCAACGTATCTTGCATCGATTGATACGAACTTTCTAGCAGTTTTTGTTTAATCGTTTCAATATTTTCTTGGTATAAAAATTCTAAATCTACCGGTTTATCATTTACCAACGCCGTTGCAATTTCTACTTTTAACAACGTAAAACTTTTTACATTTAAGCTTTGGCATAAACGAATTACAGACGCCGGAGAAGAATTTGCCAACTCCGCCAACTCAATAACCGTTAAACTTGGAATATCTTTTGGATGATCCAATATATATCGCGCGATAGATTTTTGTGATTTTGATAAATCGTCATAAACACTTTCTAATTTTCTTAAAATATCTGTTTTTAACATATTTTCTCCCCTCTTACTGATAGTATGTCACACTACCTAATATGACTTGTTTTTTTGCACCTGTTGCTGCCGGTACGTTACTTGGTTGGTGGTGTAATGTCTGATTACCAATGATTGCCATAGCGATAGCTTCTTTAGCATCAGAAGAAAAACCAATATCTTCTTGAATTTTAACATCTACATTAGATAGTAACTCCCCAATGTAACCAACTAATGTATGATTATAACTACCACCTCCACCGACAATCAATTCAGCAGGAGCATCACTTAAAAATTGCTTAACATGATACGCAATACAGTACGCTGTAAAATACGTCACGGTTGCAATCATATCGTTTGCACTCACGTTATCATATTTAGCCAATAAATATTCAGCATACTGTTGACCAAACATTTCTCTACCCGTTGTTTTTGGAAACGGTAGAGACAAATACTCATGTGCTACTAACTCATCTAATAACGGTTGGTGTAACTTACCTTGTGCACCATAATTGCCATTTTTATCATAAGACACCCCATAAAACTTTTGACAAAATGCATCGATAATCATATTACCCGGCCCAGTATCAAAAGCAATCACATCATCCATTGTGCCATCTTTTGAAAGTACCGTCACATTTCCAATACCACCAATATTTTGTAAAAAAACATCTCTATCATCTTTTTTATATAAAATATATTCTGAATACGGTACAATCGGTGCTCCTTGTCCACCAACTACCATATCTGCTGGTCGTAAATTAGAAATTACCGTTGTTTTTAATCGTTGTGACAATACGGCAGGTTCGCCGAGTTGTAATGTAGAAACTACCAAGTTGTCAGTAGCTACCGGTTGATGATACATCGTTTGACCATGCGAAGCGACAAAATCAATGTCGTCTAATGCAATATGATGCCTTTGGCACGTTTCAATGACCGCATCCGCAAAAGCATGTGTTATTTCAAAATTCAAACTACACAACTCATCAACACGTGATGTTTCTGGAATCAACTGCGTTTTAATTTTTTGTTTTAAATGACTAGGCATTTCAATTGATTCATACGCTTTTAATGTGACTTGAGTGTGTTCATTAACCCCTTCAATCTCAACAATCGCCACATCAATGCCATCTAAAGATGTTCCAGACATAATCCCAACACCTAATCCCATACTCATACCTCCAATCTATACATATAACACTGCATATGCACCGTTTTGTTTTTCAATAACGTTTACGTGATGACAATTTGTTTCCAATTGTGTCATTGTTGCTTTTAAAACGGCTTCATTTTTTGTAATGACGCCACCTTCAAACGCAACCGTCACATCCTTTTTACTAGAATGCCCTAATATTAAATTTACCAAATGGCTGGCTACTAATTGAACCAATTCATTTGTATAATCACTTTCTTTTGAACCATCTAACAATTGTGCCAATTCGGCAACTTCATCTTTTGTACGACGATACACTAAATTAATGATGGCTTGTCTATCCGGCAATTTTTCTTTTAATTGTTCAACATACGTTTCAAACCCGGCAGGCATTTCATTCGTTTCTAAATAACGGATATACGTTAGCACAATTTGTTTAGCAATCCAGTAGGCACTTCCCTCATCACCGAGCAAATGCCCCCATCCGCCACGTTGTTGAAATTCACCATTTGTTTTATCTAACGCAACCGAACCTGTCCCAGCAATGAGCAGCACCCCATCTCCATTTTGAAATGTCGCGATGTGACTCATCTGCACATCCGTTTTAACGACTACGCGTGTACTAAAGTCGTTTTCAAGAGCAGTTTGTAATTTATCCACCATAACCGAAACACCTGCTGCACCGACTGAAATACAGTCTATGGCTTTATCGGTTTGCGTTTTTAATTGTTGAATGCATTGTCGAATATTTTGATACGCCTCATCATAATCCACTAAAACATTCCCCATCGCCTCTTTAGCAGTAGCAACCACTTGATGTTGTTCATCAAATAATAATCCTGTTGTTTTTGTTCCCCCGGCATCGATACCAATGCGCATGAAATCACCCCTTATCTTTTTACCTTTAGTATATCATTTAGGAAAAAAATTTCAATATCCTATACCTTTAAAACGAAAAAAAAACCAAGTTTTATACTTGGCTTAACTATATAATAAAATTGAAAAATACATGAACGCTGCACCTGCCATGACAAAAAGGTGCCAAACAACATGCATGAACTGTATTTTTTTCATGCTGTAAAATATGGTGCCTACCGAATACGACACCCCACCAAAAACTAAAAGCAACAACCCGTTCAAACCGATGGCATGATATAGCGGCACAATCAAGAACAGGGACAGCCATCCCATCCCTAAATATAGGAATATTGATAACCATTTATGTTTTCCGATGGTGAAGCATTTCAAGACAATCCCTAAAATAGCGAGTACCCAAATGACGACTAACATCAACGTGCCATTTGTACCGCCGACAGCATTAAGGCAATAAGGTGTATACGAACCGGCGATAAGTACATAAATAGCCGAATGATCAAAAATTCGCATTACGCGCTTTGCTTTTGTAAACGATAAACTGTGATAAAGCGTTGAAAATAAAAATAATAAAATCAGCGAAACGCCGTAAATGATATACGCCACTAAAGCAACACTAGATTGCAGTTCATTCGCTTTTAACACCAATAAAATTAATCCAACGACGCCTAAAACGACACCTACACCATGTGTTATCGCATTAAAAATTTCAGTAACTAACGTTTTTCTATCGATCACAGTTTCCATACACTCACCTCTTCTTAAACAGTATACTATACTTTCATTTAAATACATAAACTTTTATGCATATTTTGCTTGTTAATTCAAAAATGGTGCCTATAGTCAACACGATACGGTATCCTATACAAAAATAGGCTCTAGCCGATTTGCTAAAACCTATCTTCATCTATTGTATTCTTTTTACGACGTCTCAAAGCAGACTACCAACCACCGCTTGAGCCACCGCCACTAAATCCGCCTCCAGACCAGCCACCACTTGAGCCACCTGAAGAGCCACCACCGAATCCTCCAAAAAAGTCGTCATCATCGTCATCTTTATATCTTCGTGAAGATCGTCTACCACTATTAAATGCTGACGTCCAAAATAGACTATCTACTAACGTAGAACCATATCTTCTGTATCGACGTGACGAATAAGAAACGATAAACAAAACAGCCAAAATCATAACCACAGTAATTAATTCGATACTATCGTTAGATGAACTGGACAAATATTTTTCAACCCGTTTTGTTGTTTGTTCATCAATCGTGAGATCGAGTTGCTTACCGAGAGTCACTAATAAGCCATCCACCATTTTAGTCACGCCCGCGCTATAATCTTCACGTCTAAAATCATCTTTAGCCGCTCCAATCAATTGATTAGCTTGTGCATCTGTTAAAATGGTCGCCATCTCATCACTTGTTTCAATGCGCATTTTTCGATCTTTTACGGAAACAAAAATTAACGCTCCCATGTTAGTATCTGAAAATCCGATTTTCCAAGCACGTGCTGTTTCCAATGCGGCTTGCTCAATCGATTTCCCATCTAATCGATCAATCATCATAACCGCAATTTGTGGTTTTCGATTACTTTTTGCCAATTGTAAATTCACATCATTGACACGTTGGATTAAAGTGGCATCCAAATAACCATTTGGATCATGTACTGCATTATCTGGTTTCGTCGGCACCGTAAATCCAGCCAGTAACAAGAAGGAGACGATCATCAACATTATTTTTTTCATCATTGACATAGCCTACTCCTTTCTCTTCACTACGGCTGCGGTGTCGTTTTATTAAAATCAACAACTGGTGCATTTTGTGCACCCTCTGCAGCGTTAAATAACGTTACTTCTTTATACCCAAACAGATTTGCAAAAATAACTGTTGGGAAGGATTTAATGGTTCGATTGTAATCTGCCGCTATCGTATTGTAATCATTACGTGCTACAAAAACGCGATTTTCGCTTCCTTCTAATTCAACAATTAATGCATTTACTTGTTCGTTTGCTTTTAATTGTGGATAATTTTCAGTTAATACTAATAAACGGCTAACGGCACTTGATAATTCTGATTGCGCTTGTGCTTGCTCTTGTGGCGTTGTACTTGAACCGATTTTTGCACGTGCATTAGCAATGTTTTCAAACACTTCTTTTTCATGTGTCATGTAGCCTTTAGTGGCATTCACAACATTTGGAATTAAATCATAGCGTCGTTGTAACGCCGTTTCAATTTTACTTTGTGCAGTTTGCACTTGTGTATGTTTATCAACTAATCCGTTGTATTGTCCAACAAAAAATAAACCAATAACAACTAGAATAGCAAAAATGCTACCGCATCCTATAAATAAACTTTTATTTTTCATTTCATTGCCCTCATTTCTTAAATGTACCTTTATTATACATCATTTCCTCCTAATCACATCAGTCTATAGGCTGATTTTTAATCATGTGCATTTATTGCCCTTTGAAAATGTAGCATCAAAAAAGGTTTCCCATTAAGAATAACCTAAATCTTAACTAGAAAACCTTTTCTGTCATACTACCATAAATGATTTCGCAAAAATGACCGATTCTTTTTAATATCTGTCATAACTGTCTGTTTTTTATTCGGATATCATTAATTTAATATGGAAATTGGAACATCGTTAGTAAAGTCAACAAAGTGAAAAATATGGATACACTTAAACCCACCAACCGTCCTTTCATATAGTCTACATGCGTTTTATGAATATAACTATCAATTACAGTAAATAGTTGTATTCCTACCGATGAAAACAATAGAAACAATAATTTATTTTTACCTGATAAAAATAGTGACATACATAACAAAACACTACATACAACTATAAATAAAACATTTCGTTTTTGTATTTTAAACACATTCAACACCTTCTATCTCGCTTAGCAACTATAAAATAAACGTTTATTTAAATCTAAAATCATACTATTTCCAGCAATGAAGCATCGTATCATATTAAAAACACAACATCACTGAAATACCACGATTGTCCACCAAATACCACTGCTATAAGTCAAAAAGGCGGAATAACTTTTTTCAAAACACCTGTGACAAGACCTATAGTTGCTACATTATTCAACATTAAAATATACCGTCGTATTTAAATCGGTACATTGGACCCCCCTGCCTTTCATAAACGACAAACCCCTATGTGATACTTTAATTCTACCATATTAACAATAAAATTATAATAATTTATTTAACCGTTATCATTAAAAGTAGGTAGAGTTTTTTTAATCTGAACACAGACAAAAAACTGGGATATTTTCCTTGTTTGTTAAGTTATTTTTTCTTACCACCATGGAACAGCTTATCAAAGAACCCTTCCTCTTCTTCTGGCAAATTATCCCCACCAGCTTTTGCAAATTCACGTAATAGATTTTTTTGTTTTTCATTTAAGTCTTTTGGTATCAACACTTTTACTTTAACGTGTTGATCACCCATAGCAGAACTACGTAACTTAGGTGCACCTTTACCGCGCAATCTAAATGATGTCCCCGACTGTGTTCCTGCTGGAATTTTCAATTTCACATCTCCATGTACCGTCGGCACTTCAATTTCATCACCTAAAGTAGCTTGTACAAAACTAATGGTTTGCTCAAAGTAAATATCCGCACCGTTACGATCAAAGCGATCACTTTCTTGAACACTAAATACAACATATAAATCACCGTACGGTCCACCGTTATATCCCGCTTCACCTTGTCCACTCAAGCGCATTTGTTGACCATCTTCAACACCTGCTGGAATCGTTACACTAACAGAATGTTGTTTTTTCTCACGACCAACACCATGACATGTGTCACATTTTTCAGTAATCACTTCTCCACTACCGTTACATACATCACATGTCGCTTGTGACATCATACGACCAAACATTGTATTTTGTTCAACGTTCACAAACCCGCGACCGCTACATTTAGAACACGTTTGTTTTTTAGATCCATCTTTTGCACCACTACCATGACACGTATGACATTCTTGTTCGCGATGATAGGTCAATGTTTCTTTTTTACCAAAAATGGCTTCTTCAAACGTTAAATGAATGCGGTACTGTAAATCACTACCTTGGCGTGCCATATTACGACGATTTTGAGAAGATCCAAAGCCACCAAATCCGCCACCACCGCCGAAGAATGAGCTGAAAATATCTTCAAAGCCACCGCCACTAAAGCCACCAAAACCACCCGCTCCAAAATTAGGATCGTTGGCTGCATGACCATATTGATCATAGGCTGCACGTTTTTGTGGATCACTTAGCATTTCATACGCTTCAGCAATTTCTTTAAATTTTTCATCAGCATCAGGCTCTTTATTAATATCTGGATGATATTTTTTCGATAGTTTACGGTAGGCTTTTTTGATTTCATCATCACTTGCTGTTTTTGCCACACCTAAAACTTCATAATAATCTCTTTTTGACATGTATTCTCCTTACTAAACAAGGTTGAGATGATCTCAACCTTGCCTTTTTAAATGATTATTTGATTTCTTCAAAATCAGCATCTACTACATTGTCATCAGAAGCATTATTTGTTGCACCTTCTTGACCTTGCGCTGCTTGTTGTGCAGCTGCCGCTTGCTCATACAATTTAACCGTTAAGTTTTGAACAACTTCATTTAACGCATCACGTTTTACTTTCATTTGTTCTAAATCGTTTGCTTCTTGAGCAGTTTTTAATTCATCGCGTGCAGTCTCTGCTTTTTTCACATCTTCTGCATCAACTTTGCCTTCTAATTCTTTTAATGTTTTGTCTACTTGGAATAACAATTGATCAACATCGTTACGTAAATCAACTTCTTCTTTACGCGCTTTATCCGCTTCAGCATTTGCCTCAGCATCTTTAACCATGCGTTCGATTTCTTCGTCTGTTAAACCTGAATTTGATTTAATCGTAATTTGTTGTTCTTTTTGTGTCCCTAAATCTTTAGCACGTACACTTACGATACCGTTTTTGTCAATATCAAACGTTACTTCGATTTGTGGCACACCACGAGGTGCTGCTGGAATATCTGCCAATTGGAAACGACCTAACGTTTTGTTGTCATTTGCCATCGGACGCTCACCTTGAAGCACGTGAATATCTACTGCTGGTTGGTTGTCAGCCGCTGTTGAAAAGACTTGCGATTTGCTTGTTGGGATTGTTGTATTACGGTCAATCAATTTTGTAAACACGCCACCCATTGTTTCGATACCTAATGATAATGGTGTAACGTCTAATAAAACAACGTCTTTCACATCACCTGTAATGACACCACCTTGAATAGCAGCACCCATTGCAACAACTTCATCAGGGTTTACAGATTTATTTGGTTCTTTACCCGTTTCTTTACGAACTGCTTCAACAACCGCTGGAATACGTGTTGAACCACCAACTAAAATTACTTCATCAATTTCACTTGTTGATAATCCTGCGTCTTTTAATGCTTGACGAACTGGACCTTTTGTACGTTCTACTAAATCATGCGTCAATTCATCAAATTTAGCACGTGTTAATGTCATTTCTAAATGGACAGGGCCTGCAGGGCCTGCTGTAATAAACGGTAAACTAATTTGAGTTGATGTCACACCTGATAAATCTTTTTTCGCTTTTTCAGCAGCGTCTTTTAGACGTTGCAACGCCATTTTATCTTGTGCTAAATCAATGCTATTTTCTTTTTTAAATTCTGCGATTAAGTGGTCAATAATTTTTTGGTCAAAATCATCCCCACCTAATTTATTGTCACCGGCAGTTGCCAACACATCAAATACCCCATCACCTAATTCAAGGATTGACACGTCGAACGTTCCACCACCAAGGTCGAATACTAAGATTTTTTCGTCTTTATCGGTTTTATCCAAACCATAAGCTAAAGCTGCCGCTGTTGGCTCGTTAATAATACGTTCTACTTCTAAACCAGCAATTTTACCAGCATCTTTTGTTGCTTGACGTTGTGCGTCGTTGAAGTAAGCGGGTACCGTAATAACTGCTTTTTCAACTTTTTCACCTAAATAGTCTTCAGCATACCCTTTTAAGTATTGTAAAATCATCGCTGAAATTTCTTGTGGTGTGTAGTCTTTTCCGTCTACGTTTACTTTGTATCCTGCTTCACCCATTTGTGATTTAATTGAGATCACTGTATTTGGATTTGTAACTGCTTGACGTTTTGCTACTTCACCGACTTGAATTTCACCATTTTTAAACGCAACAACAGATGGTGTTGTACGGTTTCCTTCTGGGTTAGGAATAATTTTTGATTCTGTTCCTTCTAATACAGCTACTGCTGAGTTTGTTGTTCCTAAGTCAATACCAATAATTTTTGTCATAATTGTTTTACCTCTTTGTGTTTATTTGTGCTATCATTTCCGATTAGTCGCACGATTTAATCGGCATCATTTTTTATTTATTGTGCAATGACTACCATTGCTGGACGAATCACACGTTCATGTAACATGTAACCTTCTTGAAAAACTTGCACAACCGTATCGCTTGCTTGACCATCTTGTGCACTAACTTGTTGAATCGCTTGATGCACATTTGGATCAAACGGTTCACCTAACGCTTTAATTTTTGTGACGCCCTCACTTTCTAAATTACTTAAAAAGTTTTGATACGCCATTTCTAATCCTTTTTTCAGCTGTACACTTTGTTCATCGCTCACTTCAACTTTTAACGCTTGCTCTAAACTATCAATAACCGGTAATAAGGCAGTCGCTAACGATTGCGAACGGTAACGGATTAAATCGCTACGTTCTTTTTGTTGTCTTTTTTGGACATTTTGTAACTCGGCTTGTGCACGTAACACTTTGTCAGCTAGCGCATCATTCTCGCCTTGTAACTTTTCAATTTCTAGTTGCTCTGGTGTTTTGTCTAACGCTTCTTCTACTACTTCTGCATTTTCTAAAACGTCATCAGAAAGCTCTTCTACCTTTTCTAATTGTTCATTTTTCACTTCTTCGCTCACGTCATCCTCCTAAATAATGGTCAAAATAATCATTGATACTATCACGTAACTCTTCACTCATGACGTTCATCAATCCCACAACACGTGAATACGACATATTTGTCGGACCAACTAGTGCAATAATGCCCGTACCGTTGTTGGTTTCGTACGTTGTCGTTACAACGCTTAAATCTTTAAACGATTCGTGGTTTAATTCCGAGCCAAATTTAATGTCTACACCTTTGTGATTTGGCGTCATCAATTCATACACTGCATTAGCGTTTTCCAACATGTCATAGACATGTTTCAAATGGGCGCGGTCGTTTTCGTAATAATCAATTAAATTGTTTTTCCCCGCAATGAATAGCCGTTCAGCTTCTAATCGCATCATTAAAGATTGTAAAATCGGCAAAATATCAAACTTAATGTTCATATTATCTTGTATAATATTTGGAATATCTTTTTGGAGTTTTTCATAGACTTCTGAAAGATTTAAGCCAATGAGTTCTTCATTTAAAATACCGACAACTTTTTCAATATCGATCGGTGACACGCCTTGTGGTAATGTGAATAATTGATTTTCAACTGCACCTTTATCCGTCACTAAAATGGCCATTACTTGATGTTTGTCAATTGGCACTAATCTAAAACCAGTTAATTTGCTTTTGGTTGTTTCTGGTCCTAACACAATGGTTGTGTAATTGGTTAATGACGATAACATTTTTGCAGACATATCCACAATATCATTAATTTGTTGGGCGCGTTGTTTAAACGCTTGCTTCACGTTGACAATTTCGTTTTGTGACATATCCAATGCCGGTAATAAATTATCCACATAAAAGCGGTATCCTGATACTGATGGCACACGTCCTGAAGATGAATGGGTTTTTTCTAAAAATCCCAATTCTTCTAAACGCATCATCTCATTACGAATAGTTGCTGAACTAAAAGGTAAATCGGTCTGGCTTAATAATGTTTTAGACCCAACCGGTTCATGCTGTTCAGTATAGAGTCGAATGACTAGTTGCAATATTTTTAATTGTCTATCTGTTAGCATCCGTTCACCTTCTTTCGTTCATTTTAGCATTTAGCACTTTAGTTTGCTAATTGCTAACAACGCTAGTTTATCACGTGTTAGCACTCTTGTCAACACTATGCTAAAAATTTTAAAGGTATCATTTTTTATTTCTGAATACTCGATTTCATCAGCTTTTTTGGTTCTATAATATTTAGTGCTGACGACTTCCTTTTGGAAACCACCAAATATTATAGAACCTTAAACATAAGAAAACCGATAACGAAGAATTTCTCTCGTTATCGGTTGATACAGTTACTTAATTTTGATCGCCAACACCGTAAAAGTAAGTGTTAATTATCTATATTTTCGTACTTTACTTTACAATTGTTTTTTTATTCGTTCACAAATATATGTAATGAAATAAAACACATACATTACTGCTAGAATTTTGTTATTTTCATTGTTATCAAAATTCAGAACAATAAATGCTCCCAAACTTGAAAAAATAAACAAAAAACTATTTAAATTTTTTTTAGTAATTACTGCATGAAATAAATCTACACAAATAAAAATTAAACTTCCAAATCTAATCAATTCATACATATAAAAATCCTTTTAATCAAACAAACGTTTTGTATCTAGCAACCATACTGCTACACAATCAAATTGATCATGTTGCCTAACACAAGGGACAAAACATACTACTTATCCCACTTATTATGACATTTTATTCAAATATAAAGACTTCCTTAATGTCTTTACCTAAAACTTTACTAATCTCATAAGCTGTTTTTATAGTAGGAAATTTCGTTTGATTTTCATAAGCCATTATAGAATGTCTTTTTAATCCTACTAACTTTGCTAATCTATGTTGTGATAAACCTAAAGGTTTTCTAAATTCCGCTATCCTATTCTTCATCATCTCACCACCCTTGGTTGTTTATATTGTACCAAACAATTAATATGGTCGTCAATATATAACACATCGTAAATTATAAATAGGTGTCCTTACCTATGTGAAAAACACTGATTTAACAACCTTTTTTCATTAAAATAATGCATCGCTTCATCAGTTTTTTCAACACAAAAAGTGAATGACGCTTTCATCATCCACTATTTTTAAACATCTAATTTTGAGATGTGCTGGCAAGTCGTTAAGATTAGCGCCTTTAATCAGCGCTTTTTATATCCCCGCATTTTTAAAATCGACACTGTACGTTACAAATTCTCCATTTTCATAAATAATTTTAGCGCTAAAAAACGACTGATCCGTCAGTAACCATTTCAAAAATAACGTGTCCCCTTTCCACGTTGGTTTATCCAATACATGATGGTAAGCGACCCATTCTAAATCCCCTTCATCTGATTGAATCAAGTGTCCTGTAAATGTTTTTGCAACAAATACAAAAACACCCCAGTCATTCGTCCCGTCAAATTTAGGAAACATAATAAACCCTTTTAAGTCCGGATTTTGTATCGTTAAACCCGTTTCTTCAAAAACTTCTCGTACGACACACTCTTGTGGCGTTTCTCCAGCTTCAAATTTACCGCCTACACCAATCCATTTACCGTGATGTATATCTTGCTCTTTCTTATTTCGATGAAGCAACAAATACTCTCTTCCATTATCAATGTAGCATAGTGTCGCTAAGATCATGCAGCACACTCCTTTATTTTTCGATTTCAAAAAAGCAGATTTTAAATACGCTTTAAAATCTGCTCATCTATGATTAATCTAAAAAGTCTTTCAATTGTTTTGAGCGACTTGGATGGCGTAATTTACGCAAAGCTTTTGCTTCGATTTGGCGAATACGTTCACGTGTCACACCAAAAACTTTTCCAACTTGTTCTAACGTGCGAACGTTCCCATCATCTAATCCAAAGCGTAAACGCAACACATTTTCCTCACGATCTGTCAATGTGTCTAAAACTTCTTCTAACTGTTCACGCAATAGAGCAAACGCCGTATGTTCTGCCGGACTTGTTGCACCATCATCTTCAATAAAATCACCTAAATGTGAATCATCTTCTTCACCAATTGGCGTTTCTAAAGATACCGGTTCTTGAGCGATTTTTAAAATATCACGCACTTTATCAGCTGTTAAGTCCATTTTTTCACCAATTTCTTCAGGACTCGGTTCGCGACCTAACTCTTGAACAAGTTGACGTTGAATACGCACCAATTTATTAATTGTCTCTACCATATGAACCGGTATACGAATGGTACGCGCTTGATCGGCAATCGCACGTGTAATCGCTTGACGAATCCACCACGTTGCATACGTTGAAAATTTAAACCCTTTTGTGTGGTCAAATTTATCAACGGCTTTCATTAATCCCATATTACCTTCTTGGATTAAATCTAAAAATTGCATACCACGACCAACATAACGTTTAGCAATAGACACAACTAAACGCAAGTTGGCTTCAGCTAACTCTTGTTTTGCCTCTTGGTCACCTTTTTCAATACGCAACGCCAATTCAATTTCTTCATCGGCAGTTAATAAAGGTACACGCCCAATTTCTTTTAAATACATACGAACAGGATCATTGATTTTAACATTCAAATCATCCTCTTCTTGTTGTGTTTCTTTTAACAACTCTTGCGTTTCTTGCTCTTGTTTTTCAATTTGACGATCGGTTGGATTGCCCTGTTCATCGACAACACTTACCGCATTATCTTCAAATTGTTGAATTAACGCATCAACTTCATCAGCGTTTAACTCAAACGGAATCGCCAATGTATTAGACAACTCCTCATAGGTAACAGTACCAAATAATTTACGTTCTGCTAATAATTTATCCGCTTCAATTTTATACTGTTTATTATCTTTAGCCATTCCCTAACTCCTATTGTTTTAATAAATTTTGATACACGAACAATAACTGTTGCACTTTTTCCGTATCTCCAGCTTTAGTCGCTTCATTAATGTCGTGTTGTATCCGTCCTAATTCTTGTTTGACAAGCGCTCGATTGCGCGTTTGCATCACTTCTACAATTTCACGCTGGGTTACTGGCGCATCATCAAATGATAACATTAACTCACTGACCAATTGTTGTTGCGGTAACTCCTCAAGTTGATGCATAAATTCGGTTAACGTCCCCTGTTGGTGTTGTAAAAAGGCTCGATAATGTCGATACAACTCACCTAATTGGCTATTTTTAAATGTAAACGCACTATCTACCACATCAATAAATGATAACGCATGAACATCTTGTAAAACACGTCGCAATAAATGCCGCTCTGCAATTGTAATTTCGTCCAAATCGGCGTTTACTTTAGGAACGCCGTAAGACACGCTTCGACCAAACGGTGCAACAGCTTCATTCGATACACGTTTAGGCTGATTTTTAGCAATCACCTCATACTGTTGCTGCAATACTTTTTCATCCATATGAAAGGATTTGGCAATTTCAGAAATCGCTAACGCCCGTGCCGTAATCGAAGATTCGAACGTTAATTCTTTTAATAGCGCATCAATATAATCTAATTGCCCTTTTTGATTATCCAATCTAAATTCATGACGATAATAGCGTTCATAAAATTTAAAAATGGTTTCTTTTTCATGCAATACGTGATTTAAAAAATAAGTATTTCCGTAACGCTGAATCATTTCGTCGGGATCTAAATTATCAATCATCGGTATAACACTCACTTCAAAATGTCGATAATCTCGAATTAAACGGATGGCACGATCGGTAGCTTTTAAACCAGCGCTATCTCCATCATACGCTAATGTGATATGTCGGGCAATGCGTTGCATCATACCTAATTGCTGCTGGGTTAAACTCGTTCCCATAGATGCTACGCTATTGTGTAAACCAGCTTGATAGAGTGCAATGACATCCATGTAGCCTTCACACAACACCACCTCTTCTTTTTTACGAATTGGACCTCTCGCTAAATCCAAGTTAAACAAAAACTGACTCTTTTGAAAAACATGCGTTTCCGGCGAATTTAAATATTTCGGCTCGACAAAATCCGTCGAATCACTTTCAGCTGTTTTTTTATATATACGTCCTGAAAACGCAACACATCGACCGGATGCATCTCGAAGAGGCACCATAATACGATTATAAAAACGGTCGATTCGCCGATTATCAAAAACAGAAACCAATCCCGTTTTATCAATTAACTCATCACTGTACCCTTTTGATTGAAGCAATTTCACTAATAATTCACGTGACGCTGGCGATACACCGATTTTAAACGTTTGGATTGTTTCCAAAGTCAATCCGCGGTCTTTCAAATAAGCTAACGCTTCTTCACCTTCTGTCGTATGCAATAAAACGTGATGGTAAAAATCAAGTGCCCACTCATGACACGCAATGATTTCATCTTGTTCGATTTGTTGTGGGGTGCGTTGAAGCGAAGACTCATCCGTATCAATTTTTAATGGGACTCCCGCTAAGTCAGCCACCTTTTTAACCGATTGAGAAAATGTCAGCCCATCTTTTTCCATAAAAAACGAAAAAACATTGCCGGCACGTCCACACGAAAAACATTTAAATAGTTGCTTTTCTTGAGAAACTGAAAAAGACGGGGTGCGCTCATCGTGAAACGGACAATAGCCAAAATGATTTTTTCCACGTTTTTTTAAAGAGACAAATTGGTCAATAACATCAACAATATCTACAGATTTCGCAATGGACTCAATCTGTTCGTTCGGTATTTTCACCATATTTCACCCCCAAATCGACAATTAGCCTATTTTATATATTAAGTCATAGTAAAGTATAGCATAAATTACTACTTTTTCAATAAGTACACCTTTCAAACACGACAAATCAACAAAGAAAATGCCTTTTTAATAGGCGCACCATACAATTCCCATTTACCGCACTTTGTAACCTTACACCAAAATGTATTCAACTTTTTAATCAAGCACAGACTATCAAAATAATATTGGCACATTATAAATAGTGATTATCACGACTGTATCGTGTACATCGCGGTAAGCCGTACAACTTAACGTCTGGTACGAAAAAAGACTGTTGACAGTGTATTTGTCAACAGTCTGAAAAAAGAAAGGGTTGAGCCTTTCTTTTTTACAATTTAATTATTTTTCTTTTTTTACACGATATACACATACGGCAAGAAGCACTAAAGTAACCCCTAATACATTCACCCAATTAGACAGCGTTTCACCCGTACTTGGCAGTGTTGGTTTCGGTTTAACCATTGTCGCAGGCGGTGTGACTTGTTTTTTGTTCATAAATTTACCAAGGTCAACAACGACACCCTCTTTTGAAATTGTCACTTCACGCATTTCATCACTTAAAACATAACCATCAATCGTTGATTTTTCAACCAGTTTATATGTCCCGTAAGGAACGTTTTTAAACAATGCTACACCTTGTGCATCTGTTGTTGCTTGTGCAATTTCTGTTTCGCCTTGTTTCAACGCAAAGACAACACCCGATAACACTTTCGTTTGGTCTTCGGCATCGACTTTTGTCACTTTAACGTTACCTTTAATGCGATGATTTTCAAAGTTTTGTAAATCAACTACTTTACCAGCTTGCATAATGTTCACTTGACGTGTTTCTTCACTTAGCACGTACCCATCAATTGTTGACACTTCTGAAAGTGTGTACTCGCCATATGGCACATTTTCAAATAGCGCGATACCATTAACATCTGTTGTCGCTCGTGCAATCTCTGTTTCACCTTGTTTCAATACAAAGACAACGCCCGATAACACTTTCGTTTGGTCTTCGGCATCGACTTTTGTCACTTTAACGCTACCTTTAATGCGATGATTGTCAAAGTTTTGTAAATCAACTACTTTGCCAGCTTGCGTAATGTCCACTTGACGTGTTTCTTCACTTAGCACGTACCCATCAATTGTTGACACTTCTGAAAGTGTATACTCGCCATATGGCACATTTTCAAATAGCGCGACACCATTAACATCTGTTGTTGCTCGTGCAATTTCTTTTTCACCTTGTTTCAACGCAAAGACAACACCCGATAACACTTTTGTTTGGTCTTCGGCATCAACTTTTGTCACTTTAATACTACCTTTTGCGACATTTTCAACTTGATGCACGACAACTGCCGTAGTTGTGCCATCAAGTGTAACCGTCATGATTGTATCATCAAGAACATACCCAACTGGCGCTTCAACTTCCGTAACCGTATATTCACCAAGAGCAAGTCCATCAACAGAAGCTTTTCCACTTTCATCAGTCGTTACCGTCTTAACAAGAGTACCTTCTGCGTTGCGGATTTCAAATGTTGCACCCGCTAATTTTTTAGTTTTATCATTTTTATCTATTTTTTCGATTTGTAGTTCTTTGTGCGGCACACAGCGAACATTTTGTATCTCACGACCTGTCGCCCAATCTATAGTCGCTGCGCTATTCATCAATACAACGATACCTGCTTTTTTACCTTTATAAATAGCTTCCGGCACATACCAAATCCCTTTTTCAGTCACGTAACTTCCATGAGATATAAAAGCATATTTCGTAAATTCATTACTTGCTGTTGTATATTCAATACCTGTATCCGTTACCGTTTTTGTAAATGATGCTGTCACATCTTGCCACGCTGGATTAATGCCATAGCCACCAATTTCTTCACCCTCTGGGATAGCATAAATCGTTAAATGCGTTTCTTCATTAATCGGCACACTGGCATCTTGTGGATAACGGAAGGTTAATTCACTACCCGTACCATTCACTTTAACTTTTGTAACAGTTTCAAATTTATTATTTGTAGGATTAATGTCTGTCAATTTAGAAATTAAATCTACTGGATTGTTATCGCCTACACTATTGAAGCGTTCAACATCATTTTTTGAATACACTTCTACATCATATGTATACGAATATGGCAGTCCTGCATACACCGCATTAAATGTGTGCTCTCCATTTTCAAATACATTATTTTGATAAATAGATTCATTATATTGACGAACGATTTGAATATTTTGATGTGTCTCTACATAATCTGTAAAAACGTAGGTAACGGTTTTCGTTTCTGGATCATAGTTAGCAACCGCAATGACGACTTCTTGTCCATTTTCATTAGTTGTAATATCGGGAATGCGTACAACACCTTGATTTGTAATTCCTGAAATACGCGTATCCGGTGAAAATTGAACCGTAAAATAATCCCCTTTTTTCAATGAAAAATCAGTATTTGGTAATACCCCTTGGAATTGAACAAATACAGACTCATAGTCATTGGCTTTATACGGTGAATTTTCTGCCGCCTCAAGGTAACCATTTTTATCAGTCACTTTAAGATGCCCTACACCTTTATCTTCAAATAAATCATTGACATTTTTACCAACTTTACATTTATCTGTGTAAACGTAGCTAATATTTGTCGTCGAATCTGCTTCGTTAACTGCAAATACTTGACGTACACTGGCAGCGTTACTAAATAGCAATCCAAACGTAGCGCCAAGATACGCGCATTTTTTCATTATTTTTTTCATTTGTTTAACCCTTTTAATTTTATTTTGATACACACTAGTTCATTAATGACTCTAATGCATTGATTATTTTTTCTTCTGTTTCAACATCCACAAAAACTTTTTCTATCTTATTCCCCTTAATAAAATACATCGTAGGAATCGTCTCAACTTTTAAAAATTTTTGTGTCGCTTCATTTTTATCAAAAACGATTGGTACGGTATACCCCTTATCTTTGACATATTGAACGGCTTTTTCTTGCGTCTCGCGACTGCCGTCCGTATAGTTAATTCCTACAAAACTTATACGATCTTTGTAGCGTTGATACACTTTTTCAATAACTGGTAATTGTTTTTGACAATCCGGGCACCAACTCGCCCACACAACAAAAACACTCGCTTTTTCTCCCAACAATTGCTGCAAAGAAACTGTCTCACCACTTGCCGAAAACACATTGAAATCCGGCAACATTTCCCCCTCCACACTTTTAGCAGAATTCGTGGCGATATGAGTGTTCCTAGGTGGTGCTGTACTATTCGATGTAAAATTTGTCTTTTCATTTGAACATGCTGTTCCTAAAAAAGCAAATGCTACAGCCAATATAACAGACCATCTTAATTTTTTATTCACTAACATCCCCCTTTCTTTTGCATTGTCAATGTGTCATTCAGTTAAGATGCTTTTTAAACATCATTTCAAACAAAAAAGCATCTGCCGTAATTGTACTACAGAGAGTTATTATACTCTTCACGCCTGTTATATTCAAGATACTAGACCATTTTTTGCTTTAAAATTTTAAGCATCAACCTAATTTGACATAGCCTTGAATCAAATACACAAAAAGCGTGAAGAACACTGTCCTTCACGCTTTTGAAATGCATTACATTGTTAATTATTTACGTTTCATCCATGCGAATAATAATCCGAATAGTGATAGCACTGATCCCGCAAACAACACTGGTGTTTCAGCAGTACCTGTATATGGTAAACGTGATGCTCCATTTACTCTACGTCCTGTTGTTGTTTGCATATTTGCAGGTGCATCTCCTGATGAAACAGGTGTATTATTTTCTGGTGTCGGTGCTCCTGGAACTACAATTTGTTTGTAAATGTGTACTGTATTTCCGTTAATATCTACAACAGTACGTACAAATTCATATCCTTTGATTGTTTTAACTTCTTTTGTACCTTTTTCTTGATTTGCAATATCTAGTCCTGACTCATCTACAAATCGTGTGCTAACTTCTGTTGTTGGCGCTACATTTTCTTTTACTACTGTACCGTCTACTGCAGAACTACGTAATTTACCTTCTTCAATTTGTACTGCAGATACGTTGTCGCCATTTACTAAAGCTGCAGCTTCTGGAACAGCAACTGTCCAAGCACCATCTTGTCCTACAGTTGTTTCGACAGACGTTCCATTTTTAAAAGTAACGGTTAAAGAAGAACCAGCAATACCTAATCCTTTTACTTCTTTATCACCTTCAACTAAACGTAACACAACTGGATTTTTAGAAATTTCTTGAGTTACTGGAATTTTACGATATTTCGCATAGTACACTTGGTTACCTACAATGTTATTGCCTAAAATAACATTTTCTGGAACCGTATTTGTTGTTAAATCAACAAACCAACCAACAAATTCATATCCAGCTTCTGGAGTTGGAACAGGTAATTCTGGTAATTTTGTTAAGTTACCGTAAGCAACAAATGTTTTAGTGCCTTGACCTTCAATTTTTCCTTTTTCAAGGTCTGTTGAGAATCGAACAACGTGAATAGGTGCTGTGAATTCTGCGTGTAATTTTAAATCGCCTTTAGCACCAAAAGATAAAACTTGTTCAGTTGATAAAGCACGAATTAATGTTTCTTCCGTTCTTTGCTCCATTGGAATGTATTTAAATGGTGCTAATTCAGGATAAGCCGCTAATGACGACTCATCAATAGACCAACCTAAAAATGAATAACCGAATCTTACTTCTTCATCAGACAATACAGGTGGAACTAAGCTCGTACCACGTGAAGTAATCGCTGTGCCAAATGTATCTAATGACAAGGCACCTAAAACAGCCATGTATCCACGATTTGAATAGACACCTGTTTGAACGCCACCAGGGAAGTAATTTACTTCTTTTGTAGCTGTACCGTTAGTTAAAAGAAACGAACCAATATCCGTTGCAACATCTAACGCCCATGGACGACGAACAACTGCGAATGAAAATTGAGGCGCTTGAATACCTTCTACATATTCATTTGTATCGTAAATTTGTCCTTGTGCATTTACAATTTCACCATTTTTTACATAGATCAATTCAGAAACCAATGTATCTTGGAAGAAATATTCATTATTTGAATTGTTAATCGCTAAAGCTGGAATAGACACGTGTTCTACACCGTCTGAGTTGACAGGTGCCACACGAATTCTATATGTTCCATCAGGTACTCCTCTAAATGTGAACGCACCGTAGCCTTGTGCTTGTGCATTATTTCCTGAAAGAATAGTTGATACAACGTTGCCTGAAGCAGCGTCTAATAAAGACACCTCTACTTGCTCATATCCAGCAAACCAACTACGTGGCACTGAAATTGTTTGGAAAAACGCATTATCGCGCGCTTCGTTATTCGGTAATAAAAATACGTTTCCGTCGATATCACCATTTGACGCAAATACATTTGTATTAAATGCTAATGTTGATAATACAACGGTCGCTAAACCCGTTACTAATTTTTTCTTCATATGTAAACTCCTTACTGATTAACGGTTTATAATTCATATAAACACTTAAAATTTTTATATATTTTTCCAATCGATTGGTCTTTTGAAAAAACATAATTTCTCCACTTATATTATAGTAAATTCAAATTTTGTCAATACTCTTTGCGTGTTTGATACGCTTTTCAAAACGATAAAAACCGAATTTTTAAAGTGCCTTTTCTATATTTTGTATGCCTTTTTCAACGCAAAAATTTGCACTTTTAAACACAAAAATGCCATCATTACCTATTGCTAACAGATTTATACGCTCTTATGATGTCATTTTTTTCATTTAAATTAAAATGTCCCTACTTTATATACCTATTTTCCAAATCATTACACTAGCGTTTTATCGTCAAATCAAGTATAGTAGCAATGATACTGAAACGGAGGAATATATGTTACACATATTATTGAAATCAATTCATCAGCCTGAAATTTTGACACATGTGACGCTATTAAGAAAGCATATCATTGTAAAACTCACGTTATTGCTCTCTTGTGTTGTTGCTTTACCAACTCTTATCGAGCAATATAGTGTTGCCAATACATTAAACAACAACTTATCAACCGTCGCACAAAACCTTCCACAGTTCACAACGACACAACAAAAAATCATTAAAACGTTCGATTCAACTAATGCCAGTGAAGCGATTCAAACAGAGCACGTCTACTACGCATTTGATTCAAATCAAACATTGACATCTAACCAAATTCAAAACTTGATTGATGACTATACAATGACGATTATTACACAAAACAATGAAACAAATTACTATCTATTGGGTAAACTTTTTTTAAAACAAACAATATCAAGTGAGGCCGTTTCAACATATCAACTACAAGAAACATTGTCCTTATTACAAAACGGTATTTCAATTTCTTATTTTATCATACCTATTTTTTCTATTTTATTTAGCGTTATCATCGTCTTAACACAAAACCTATTTTTAACGTTGGCGGCTCGTTTTATTTTTCTACTCAGTCAAAAAATCGTTCGCTTCCAACATTTATGGAGAGTTAGTTTATTCGCATCATTTGGTCCATACGTCATTATAACCATAGCCAAACTTTTAAATTTAACGCTACCGTTTGAATTGTTTGTATTTTTTTACGTTCTCTTTATACAACATACCGTTCTAAAAATTGCATTAACACAAAAATAGCTTGGCACATCGCCAAGTTATTTTTTATATTTAATTAGGGTTGACGGCGCGATCCGTCAACCCTAATCACATTAAATGAATTCAATTGTTTTACGCACTAACGCTTTAAATAAATGTTTTACTTTTTGAGTCACTTCGACAACTTCTTCATGGCTCAATTGTTCGCCACTCATTCCAGCAGCCATATTGGTAATACAAGAAATTCCCATAACTTTCATACCCGCATGATTAGCCACAATTGCTTCTGGAACAGTAGACATGCCAATCGCATCTGTGCCTAACGTTCTAAACATACGAATTTCTGCTGGCGTTTCATAACTTGGTCCTGAATACCATGTGTAAACACCCTCTTTTAAATCAACCCCTACTTCTTTAGCCGCTTGACGAATCACATCGCGGTAAGCAGGATGATACACTTGTGTCATATCTGGGAAACGTGTACCAATTTCATCATCATTTGGTCCAATCAATGGATTTGGTCCCGCATAATTAATATGATCGGTAATCATCATTAACGTGCCCGGTTTATACGTTTCATTAACACCACCTGCTGCATTGGTTAAAAATACATTTTCAATACCTAACGCTTTAAATACACGAATTGGGAAAGTAATCGCTTCTAACCCATATCCTTCGTAATAGTGGAAACGTCCTTTCATCACTAATACATTTTTACCATTTAACACACCATACACTAATTCATTTGCATGCCCAACCACTGTTGTTGTAGGAAAATGAGGAATATTTGAATAATCAATGCTGATCGCATTTTCTACTTCTTCAGCCAATTCACCTAATCCTGAACCTAAAATTAAGGCAAATTCGGGATTCACAACACCTTGCGATTTAATATAGTCTGCGGCTTCTTGAATTTTTCTTCTGTAATCTAACATATTACTTGTCTCCTTAATTTAATTGACTTAAAAAACTGTGACCATTTTCAGTTTGTGCTACGCCAAAGTTTTCACTAATTGTTGCAGCAATATCCGCAAAGTGTCCACCTGATGTTAGCGCACCTGAATGATTAAACGCTTTTGAATATAACAATACGGGTATGTACTCTCTTGTATGATCTGTACCCGTAAACGTTGGATCGTTTCCATGGTCTGCCGTAATGATTAACAAGTCATTTTCTTGCATGCGTTCCATAATTTCCGGAATACGCGCATCAAAATCTTCTAACGCTTTTGCATAACCTTTGACGTCTCGACGATGACCATACAACGCATCAAAATCAACTAAGTTTAAAAAACTCATTCCAGTAAATGATGTTTCTAACACTTGAAGCAATTGATCAACACCATCCATATTATCTTTTGTACGAATGGATTTTGTTAAACCTTGTCCATTAAAAATATCGTTAATTTTTCCAATCGTAATTGTATCATAATGCGCTTCTTTCAAGAAATCTAATGTTGTTTGCCCAAAAGGACTGAGCGCATAATCATGACGATTGCTTGTTCGAACAAATGCTCCCGGTTCGCCAATATATGGACGTGCGATAATACGACCAATCATATAAGGGTCTTCCAACGTAATGGAACGCACGTATTCACAAATATCATACAGTTCTTCTAACGGAATCACATCTTCATGCGCAGCAATTTGCAACACCGGATCAGCCGATGTATACACAATTAACGCGCCTGTTTCTAATTGTTCTTTACCGTAGTCATCTAATACTTTTGTTCCACTATATGGCAAATTACAAATGACTTTTCGACCCGTATAGGCTTCTATTTTATCTAATAGTTCTTTCGGGAACCCGTCAGGAAACACTCTAAAAGGTGTTTGAATATTCAAACCCATCAATTCCCAATGACCTGTCATTGTATCTTTACCAACAGATTGCTCTTGTAATTTTGTATAGTATCCATGTGTTTCCAATTGATCTGAAATACCGTCTAGATGCGCAATTTTCCCTAAACCTAGTTTTGTCATATTTGGCACGCGCAAACCGACTTCACTAGCAATATGCCCTAACGTATGTGCACCGACATCATTAAATTTATCTGCATCTGGTGCTTCACCTATTCCAACTGAGTCCATCACAATAACATGTATTCGATTAAATTTCACTATCCACTTCTCCTTTCACCCGACTATGCGGGTGGTATAAATAATAATCATCTGTAATTTTCCGACGATCCACATGTGTGTAAATTTCTGTCGTAACTAAATTTTCATGCCCTAACATTTCTTGAATGAGTCGAAGATTCATTCCATTTGACAACAAATGCGTGGCAACGGAATGACGCAATGTATGTGGCGTTACCGTTTTTGTAATGCCGGCTTTGACAACCATTGCTTTAATCATTTTCCAAATGCCTTGACGCGTAAATGGTTTCCCACGTCGATTTAAAAATACCGCATCACTTACTGAATCCCCTAGCAGTTTGTCTCTTACAAAATTTAAATAAAATTGCAACGCTTCGATTGCCTCATCGCCGATAAGGACTAGACGTGCCTTATTCCCTTTACCAATGACATCAATTTGATGCTCTTGTAAATGCAGTTGCGATAACGATAGTTCACACAATTCACTCACACGCAATCCCGTTGCATAAAACACTTCTAATATCGCTTTATCCCGTATACCTTGAACGGTCGTCAAATCTGGAACCCCTAACAACCGATCGATTTCATCCGTCGTTAATACACTCGGTAACGTTTTTCGTTTTTTAGGCAAACTAATCGTTTCCATGGGATCAATTTCTATAGCGTTATGTTGTTTTAAAAATTTGAAAAATTTACGAAACGCTGAAATTTTACGGCTAACCGTTGCCGATTTTGCCTGCTCCTCATTTAAATGTGCCAAATAATGCGTCAACATTTCACGAGTGACTTCAAAAAACGATTGAATGTGGTAGGTTTCATATAAAAAGTCACTCAATTTTTCTAAATCCAATTGATAACTCACTCTTGAATTGTCAGACAACCCATCAAATTGCATTTCGATGTCAAACTCACGTATTTTTTGTAGCAATTGTTCGTTTTTTTTATCATTTACTGTCATCATGCGTTATTTATCAATTCAATGCCGTCGGGTGTCAACGTAATTTTGCGTTGTTTCAATAAATTACCCACCGCTCTTTTAAATTGACCTTTACTAATTCCAAAATGCGATTTAATGATTTCTGGATCACTTTTATCTGTAAACGGTAAAAATCCTGCAGCACTTTGCTCTAACATAGCTAACAACATTGCAGCATCATCACCAATCGCTTCATGTGCGCGCTGGCGTAACGATACATTTAAAATACCATCTGGTCGCACACCGATAACACGCCCCTTAACCGTTTCTCCAAGACGCGGCTCGTCCACACGTTCACTCGGATGAATGAATCCAACATAAAAATCATCCGTTAAAATATACGTCCCTACCAATTTCAAACGAAATGCCACACCTGAAATATCACGATTTCGATCAGATTCTTTTCCTTTTTTAGAGATAGCTTTGAAAATACCTTCATCAGCCAAATCGCCCCACAGTCGATTTTTTTTATCGACTTTTAAGCCCATCATCAATCGATCGCCTTTTTTAGGCCACAATTCTTTCATTTGCGGTAAATCGTCTAAAGAAACGACGATTTCCTTGTCCGCAAGACCAATATCAACGAACACACCTAAATCTTTACGTACTTGCGTTACTGTTCCCCAAGCATACTTTCCTTGTTGAACTTTTGGAATATCCACTGTTATTTTTTTACGTTTATCACTCGATTCATAAATAAAACCACTAACGACATCTCCAATTTGGTACGTCATCCCTTCCGTTTTATCTAGCGCGAATGTCACACCCGATTTTTGCACAAAATATTGTTTTGCATTTTCATCGGTTACAATACCCGCAATTACCGTTCCATATGCCGATTCCATAATTCACCTCCACTTTACATATTGTACTCACTCATTTTACCACACTTGGCAAACGTTTGGGATATTTGAAAAATTTTTATAAAATTACTCTAATTTTCAGCCTATCCCACTGAAAGTATGTTAAAATATGGAAAGTTTTAGGAGGTATTTATGAAAAACATTTCTTTAAAATCTCTGGGAGTCATCACCCTAGGTAACCTAACCTTTGCATTAGCCGTCAACTTATTTTTAGTGTCTAATCATATGGGAGAAGGTGGCATTACCGGTGTATCCATTCTTTTGAAATACGCATTTAATATCGATCCAAGTTTGACCTATTTTGGCATCAACGCCGTCTTACTTGTTCTCGGTTATAAATTACTCGATCGCACACGTATCGGATACACACTCTATTCAATCGCAAGCTTTACGCTTTTTTTACGACTAACCAACCAATTCCACTACCACTTTCAAGACATTATGCTCGTGCCTATCGTGGGAGGTGTTGTCATCGGAGCGTCCATCGGTTTTGTCCTACTAGCAGGAGGATCTACTGCAGGTACAGATATTATTGCACTGATTTTACAAAAATATTTACACATTCCAACTAGTGTCGGATTATTCATTATCGATCTATTCATCATTATACCGGGCGCATTTATTATCGGATTTGAAAAAACAATCTACACTTTAATCATGCTAGCCATTTCAACAAAAGTATTAGATTTCATATTAGAAGGACTAAACCCCAAAAAATCTGCCATCATTATTTCAAATCAATACGAAGCCATTGCACAAGCCATTTCGGATAAAATCGGTCGTGGCGTAACGATTTTTAATGGCGAAGGATTTTACTCAAAGCAAGGCAAGAAAATTTTGTATGTCGTTGTGGATAGACGTCAAATTATCAATTTATCTCGTTTAGTTAGCGAAATTGATTCAACAGCGTTCATGACCATTTCACACGTGAGCAGTGTATCTGGCGAAGGATTTACTTATCACCTTTCACCCGATACATCAACATCTGTATAGTCCGTCTATTTTATAAATCTAAATCATGTTTAGGGTTGATGTCATGAGACATCAACCCTAATTTCATTTAATCATTCACTTCAAATCGATAATCATAAAAAGCCACTGGTTACACTTAACCAGTGGCTCTTATTTGTTAATCAACTTTTGTTTTTACTTTACCTTCAAAGCGCTCTAAACCGCCTTTTAATAAATAAATATTTTTATAACCTAAACGTTTCAATTTACCCGCTGCACGTCCGGCCATAAAACCAAATTGGTCATAGACATATACCGGTTGATCTTTACGGATTTTTGAATACATTTGTTTAAACTGCGTATAAGGAATATTGCGCGCACCTAAAATGTGTTTACGATTAAACTCATCACGTTCACGAACATCAATAATTTGAATTCCTTTTCCAGCAGCCATCATTTCTTCGCCAGTGACATATTTCGCGCTTGTACGACGCTCTACAAATAAAAATATTTGATACAACGCATATCCAATTGCAAAAATAATAATTAGCATTTGAAAAACTTGTCCAAAACTCATTTACTTCCTCCACTTTAAAAGCAAAACAGCAGCCAAACAACTGCCATTTGCATTCATTTTAACAATTTATTCTACGCTCTTAGACGCTCTACATCACGAGCAATTTCAACTTCCTCATCAGTAGGAATATTTAAAACAGCTACACGTGCATTTGGTGTTGATATGATCATTTCTTCACCACGTTTTGCATTCGCTTCAGGGTCAATATCACAACCGAACCATGTTAAACCTGAAATAATAGCTTCACGCGCCTCTTTAGAATTTTCACCAATACCCGCTGTAAATACAATCGCGTCTACACCATTCATCGCTGCTACGTATGACCCAATGTATTTTTGAATACGGTAATAGAAAATATCTAACGCTAATTGCGCACGTTTATTACCTTCTTTAGCGGCCGCTTCAACATCGCGCATATCACTTGATAAACCTGAAATACCTAATAAACCAGATTTTTTATTCGCAATATTAATAAACTCATTAACGTCTTTAATGTTTTCTTTTTCCATTAAGAACGGAATTAAAGATGGATCAAAATCACCTGTACGTGTTCCCATTGTTACACCAACTAATGGCGTGAATCCCATAGATGTATCTACCGAACGACCACCATCAACAGCCGTAATTGAACCACCATTACCTAAATGGCATGTAATAATTTTTAAATCTTTAATATCTTTGTTCAATAATGCTGCTGCACGACGTGACACATAGTTATGACTTGTTCCATGAGCACCGTAACGACGTGCACCATGTTTTTCATAATATTCATATGGCAAACTATACACATATGCTTTTTCTGGCATGTTTGCATGGAAAGACGTATCAAATACCGCTACACTTGTAACATTTGGCAATAATTTTTTAAACGCTTTAATACCAGCAACTTCAGCCATTTGATGTAATGGTGCATATTCCGCTAAACTTTCAATTTGCTCTAAAACTGCATCTGTGACAACTGCTGAATCTTTAAAAATTTCACCACCTGCCACAACACGATGACCCACACCTGTAATTTCATCATATTGCGCAACAATATTTAATTCTAATAATGTATCTAATAACATTTGAACAGCTTGATCGTGATCTTTAATGTCTAAAACGACTTCATGTTTTTCGCCGTTTCCATATTTCACACTAAACACTGAATCTTTTAATCCAATACGCTCTACTAATCCTTTAGCCAACACATCTTCTTGAGGCATTTGGAATAATTGGAATTTTAAACTCGAACTTCCTGCGTTAATCGCTATTGTTTTTGACATCGTCAATCTCCTTTATAAACATTTATATTTAGTATACCACATCTTGTCTAAAAAAATAATAAGACAATCACATTTAACCTGTACACTAAAATTGGCTCGCCCATTTAGAAAAACGTTCAACAAAACCTTGCATCGCTCTAACATCTTTGAATGACGGTATTTCTCCCAGCAATACTTGGTCGGCTTTTTTGGCACGTTCCCCATTTCGTTGGACCATTAAAATCGCTTTTTGTGCACTTTCCTGTTTAAATAACGTTTTAGGCAGTGTTAGAAAGGCTTGCATAAAATAATCTTGTTGCGTTAATAACGCCAATAATTGTGGTGCTTGATTTGTATCGAACACATTAGATGGCACAATAAAAAATGCCCAGCCATTATCTTCCAAATGATTCAATGCATTTTCAATCAGCAAATGATGTGCGTATGTATGTTCTTTCGAAACAGACACTTGATATTCTTTAGCCACATCATCTTTTGGATAATAGCCTATCGGTAAGTCACTGGCTACAACATTGACCGTTGACGTCAATAATGGTAAAACCGCATCTTGATGTTTAATATCGATCAGTTGATTTTGCAATTGACTCGACATTGCCAATAAGCTCACCAACACATCATCAACCTCAAACGCTGTCGCATGCACTAACCGTTCTTTCAACCCCTCACTCAATAGCGTTACTAAATTTCCCGCTCCAGCCGTTATATCTAATAGACGAATGTCCGACTTTACTAGTTGCTGGATAAAATAAAGTAACAAATTACCGATGGTATCTGGAGTAATATGATGATTAGCCTGAATGTTATCGTTTTTAATGGCATTTAAAAAAGTGAATTGAATGACTTTTCGCCATTGTGTTGCATCAAGCGAAAATGCCTTTAATTCAGTATAATGGCCATCCAAAGCATTAAGCGTCTGGCTAGATGGTAATCCATCAATTTGTTGCGCTTTGTAGTCATAGACACAATTTTGAAGCGTTTCTGCCATTGCTTCTAAATAGGACGTCTTAACATCTTCGTGCAATAATTCAACTGCGTTTTGAAACACTTCAAACGCACGTAAAACTTTGTCTTGTGTCATTTTTTCTCCTTTATAATAACAAAAACGGTTGGACATAAGCCCAACCGTTTCAATTCATTATTTTGCTGGTGCTGGGTATACAGAAACTTGTTTTTTGTCACGTCCTAAACGTTCAAAACGAACAACTCCGTCTACTTTAGCGAATAAAGTATCATCGCCACCGCGACCTACGTTAACACCTGGATGAATTTTAGTTCCGCGTTGACGGTATAAAATGGCACCACCCAATACGTATTGACCATCAGCACGTTTAGCACCTAAACGTTTTGCTTGTGAATCACGACCGTTGGAAGTAGAACCCCCACCTTTTTTATGCGCGAATAATTGTAAATTCAATTTCAACATGTGTTACACCTCCTTGTTGAATACTATCTACTTAACTATATTTACTGTTACAAACTCTGGATATTGCTCTTGAATATCAAGTAATCCATCGTAAAAATTTTGAATCAAAATTTGTGTGATCAATTGTTGTTCTTGCGTTAAATTGGCAAGCGATTCAACATATAAAAATCCACCCAAATCTTCCTCAACATCTATAATCGGACGATATTTAGCAATTCGCTCTAATCCATTACACGTATTGGTCGCTAAAACCGATACCGCTGCACAGACAATATCGTAACCACGTTCATCATATCCAGCATGACCGGACACTTCAAACGCTACCCAATTATCATCTTTCTTTTTTAATGATGCGATTATCATTAGTTCACCAATTACGCGTTAATTGCGTTAATGACAACTTTTGTATATGGTTGACGGTGACCTTGTTTACGGTGAGTATCTTTTCTACGTTTGTATTTGAACGTTACAACTTTCTTTTGACGGCCTTGTTTTTCAACAGTTCCTTCAACAGTTGCGCCAGTTACGAACGGAGCACCCACTTTAACTGAATCTCCACCTACGAAAACAACTTCGTCAAATGTTACTGTTTCGCCAGCTTCTGCGTTTAATTTTTCAACGTAGATTGCTTGACCAACTTCAACTTTAACTTGTTTTCCACCTGTTTTGATGATTGCGTACATTTATTGCACCTCCTTATTTATACTTAGACTCGCCAAAGCACGTGCCTTTACGGTCTTAAACGTCACTTCGTGCGGTTGTAGCTGTGGTGCACACATTTACAACATTGCCATTTTACCAAAAAAAAGCATTGAAATCAATGTTTTTTTTACGATTCATCATGATTAGTAAATTATAGAATTAAGTTAGCCAGTGATACAAAAAAAGCATCTCATAGGATATACTTTTAGTAACAACACAAAAAGGATACCTAGAGATGCAAGAACACTATAACACAAAAGGCAAACATATTACAGAAAAAGAGCGTTATTTAATTGAAAAATGGAAAAAAGAAGGAAAAAGCAACCGAGAAATTGGTAGATTATTAGGTAAAAATCACCAAACGATTAATAACGAAATTAAACGCGGACTGATTGATTTATCTTTTCATGGTGGCACTATAGAATACTCTGCTCAAAAAGCACAGAACGATTATAATCATTTACGTTTAGCCGTAGGTAGAACGGATACGTGGACTGTAGAAAAAGAAAATATCATCAGAGAAAAAATTATGCAGAAATATTCCCCTGAAATGATTAGTCAATTACCGGATATGCCGTCTTTTACGACAATTTACACATGGATATATAAAGGATGGATAGCAGGTATTTCACGCAAACATTTGATTTACCCTAGAAAAACTAAGCCAATAAAATCAAATGAAAAACGTCCACCAAGAAAAGCAAATGCTCTCTCTATTGAACAGCGTCCACAAGACATTAACGAACGAAAAGAAATTGGGCATTTTGAAATTGATTTAGTCATTTTAAACAAGAACCGTGGACAACAGTTATTAACATTAACAGATAGAAAAACGCGATTTGAAATCATTCGTCTTATTCCTGATAAAACTGCTCACAGCGTTAATACCGCTTTGACAGACATTCAACAAAATTACTTAATCCGCTCTTTAACAGCTGATAACGGTTCGGAGTTTTTAAAATTAGATGAAGCAGTCAATTGTCCTATTTATTACGCACATCCGTTCTCTTCTTATGAGCGTGGTAGTAATGAAAATTCAAATCGCTTGATTAGACGGTGGTTCCCAAAAGGCACAACAGCCGTTACTCCTAACGAAGTAACGGCTGTTGAACAATGGATAAATCGTTATCCACGTAAATTATTTAATTATGTATGTCCTTATGACTTGCCTGAAGTGGCTAACTTACTATTGTAATTTGCGGACATCATGATTCACGTAAATAATTTAATGGTACCTGTCCTTATGACTTAATCGAAATGGTTAACTGACTATGGTAACTTACGAATTCATCAGTATTAGTAAATGATAGCAATGGTAAAGTAAAGTGTGAGTACAAAATAGTATCACGAAAATGATGCAACCAAAACAAAAAGATAGTGACTCAACTTTTGTTCATCACTACCTTTTATTTGTCATCACCCTGTTGGATAGACAGCCATATTTTAACGCTATTTATCCTTTAATGATTACACATATAAATGCATTGGATACGTAGCAAATGCTGTTGACGGTGCTTTTTCAGATGTTACAAATCCAGGTTCAGCCGCCAAGACACTTGGGATACGGTTTACAATTGTTCCACATGTCAATGCTACTGTATCTGGTTTTTTCAATGTGAATTCCATATCTGGCTCACCAGTAATGTACCAATCACACATATCGCCATCTTCAGGACGATACACTTTACCAATACATTCTACTTCTAACTCAACACCTTGATATGTTTTCACAACCGTTACAGCTGACATACCTGTTGCTTGTCCTGCAGGAATGACACGGCCTAATGTTTCAGAATGAATATCTTCTTCTAATGTGTAAGGAACGCTCTTTTGTGAAATAGATGCAATTGTCCAATTCATTTTTGAGCAAATTGCTTCTGCAGCATTCCACATATAAGATGGGAAACTTTCTTTTGACGCAATTTCTGTTTCAAATTTATCTAAATCGAAACCAGCACCATGTGCTTGTGCTAAAGCTAATCCGTAATCTTCTACGTTATAGGATACAACACCTTTAATTTTTTTCACTTGATTCATACCTGCTAACATTAAGCATGGCATATTAATCCAGTAAATGTCTTGCATACCAGAACCCATAATCGTTACGCCATTTTCTTTAGCGATACGGTCTAAACGATTTGTTTCAGCTGGTGATGTGTTCCATGGATAAATTGCTTCTTCACACGTTGTAATAACATTAACTTTGTTTTTCAACGCTAATTCATAGAATTCATACATTTCAGGCATGTATGAGAAAATAGTGACAATTGCGATATCTGCTTGGCAACTATCAAATACTGCTTGTGCATCGTTTGAAATAGTGACACCAGTCTTATAGCCTAAGCCAGCAAAATCACCGACATCTTGTCCAACAACAGCCGGATTGTTATCAATCGCCCCTACGATTTCCACTCCGTGCTCGATTAAGTAGCGGAAAATAACTTTTGACATTTTTCCACAACCGTATTGAATTGCTCTTACTTTATTTAATGACATATGTAACACTCCTTGTTTGTATTTTTTATCACAAACATAGTATAATCTCTATAGTAACTATAGAGTCAAGGAGGGTTTTAAAATTGGATAATCTTTTGAAAATAGGCGAATTTTCCCGCATTAATAACATTTCTATACAAACTTTACGCTATTACGATGACATCAACTTACTTAAACCGTATACAGTTGATCAATTTACAAATTATCGCTACTACCATATCAATCAATCCGCATTAATTGACATCATTCAATACTTGCGGCAACTTGATTTTTCACTCGACCAAATCCAGCATATTTTAACCGACGAAAATCCTAGTCGTATTCTGGATGAAATAAAGTTACACGCTGATCAATTGCTTGACGAACATAAAAAACTCACTCAAAAATTAAAAGAATTAGACGTATATCAAAAATCAGCGCAACTTTATATTGACTATAATCATTGTCCACAACTCACTTTTGAATATTTACCCAAACGAGAAGCACTAACGTATACATTGGAAAAAAATATTTATCAAATGGACGAT
The DNA here is from genome assembly GCA_017945845.1 of Carnobacteriaceae bacterium zg-C25. Taxonomy (NCBI): domain Bacteria; kingdom Bacillati; phylum Bacillota; class Bacilli; order Lactobacillales; family Carnobacteriaceae; species Carnobacteriaceae bacterium zg-C25. Next base: position 304,228 of record CP072828.1, on the reverse strand, counting down.
GCGGGATACGAAAAAAGTCTACGTGCATTTAAAAATACATTGGTTAATGAACAAATCGTTCTCGCTCCGTTTATGCGCATTGGTACAATTATGGAAAAACACTATTTTTGTGATAAAAAATGGTACTCTAATAAAATGTTTATCATTAACGACCAATTAAGTCCGTCTAACAAGCTTGTTTCTCACCATTTCCCTAGAGCGCTATACGCCATTAGTTATTGTCACTCATTTAATGACGAGCTTCATTCATTAAACCAATTTCACAACGCCATAAAAAAAGCCGGCTATATCATAACCGGTGATTATATTTGTGAAGTGATTTATGAACACCCAAATTTAAAAGAAAATAAACGTCACATGTTCATTCGACTACAAGTACCAGTCAAAAAAGCATCAACTGATGAGATAACGTAACCGACGACATGGCGTGAAAGTAGGACGAGCGCATTGAAACGACAACGAGTGATACCATAGCCGTTTATGCAAATTAAACAAAACAAACGTCAAGATAGTTATCTCTAATCGCTTACGAATACAACTGTTAAATTAGGAAAGCCACAGAAAAACGCGGACATGATGACAGGGATTCCCCGTCATCATGTCCACATCACATTTCCTATTTTTTATAACCACTATTTCTTTTTATTCGCAGCGTTTGCTTTTTTACGGGTTTGACGTTGACGTTGTTTAATTTGCTCATTTAATTTACGTTTATATCCAGGTTTCACACGCTTTTTCGCTTTTTTGATCATACCCGTTACAACCGCATCTTTTTCAACTTCTGCTGTTTTTTCACGTTTTTCACGACGACGGCGATCAAACGTTTCTTGCAATTCTCCATTTTTCAATACGACAGGCTTAAATTCAATACCACGTTTTTCAAGCAAACTAATACTGTAATCATCTTCCGGTGTATAAAAAGTAATTGCTTCTCCTAATAAGCCGTTACGCCCAGTACGTCCCACACGATGAACAAAGAAATCTAGTTCTTTCGGTATTTCCATATTGACGACTAGCGATACCCCTTCAATATCAATACCACGAGCCGCCAAGTCACTTGCTACGACAAACTGATAATCTAATTGTTGAATTTGTCGCATAATTTGTTTACGACTGCGCGCTGGGACATCTCCGTGAATCATCGCGACTTTTAACCCTTTTTCACGAAGCGCGTACGTTATTTTTTCAACGTATTGTTTTGTATTGGCGAAAACCATTGCTAAGTATGGTTGACCTAATGTGAGCACCTCATGTAACAATTCAATTGGATCTTGTCCTTTTGTAGAGAGCAATTTATTTGTAACCGTCGTTGCAACAATTGCTTCATTTTCAATGGTGATTTCACTAGGGTTTTCCATATATTTTTTCAAAAACGGTTTTAATTTTTGAGGGATAGTTGCAGAAAACACTAGCATTTGCAATTCTTTTGAAAATTGTGACGCAATATTGTCAACGTCATCTAAAAAACCTAAATCAAGTGTCATATCGGCTTCGTCAATAACTAGTGCATTGACATACGTTGGTACAATCGCATTTTCTTTCATTAAATCTAAAATACGACCCGGTGTTCCAATAACAATGTGTGGCTGATTCGCTTGTAATTTCGCAATTTGGCGTTGCTTGTCTGTCCCACCAACAAAATTTGACACCGTAATCTCACTATGAACCAATAGTTGTTTTGTCACAGCGTATAATTGATTCGCTAACTCTCGACTAGGCGATGTAATCATCACTTGAACTTGCGGTAACGTCTCATCAATTTGATGAATTAACGGCAAAAGAAAACTATGACTTTTTCCACTTCCCGTTTGCGATTGTGCAATAATGCTATCTCCCTTTAAAACAAGCGGGATAACTTTTTCTTGAACGCTTGTCGGTTTGTTAAATTTCAAATCATCTAACGCTTTCACTAAAAACGATTTGAACTCATATTGTTTAAAATTCATTCCATTCTCCTATTCATACGAAAACTAGAAGAGTTTCCCCTTCTAGTTTGACATTAAAATATTGTTCCACGAATATTTAACTTACGTTTTAAGTAAAAACGTAACGCAATAATCACTACACCTAAAACAATGTAAACTGTACCATCTAAGACTGGATTAATGGCTTGTGGGACTAATCCCATCAATCCCATTCCAATAACCCAAACAAACATCGCTAACGCTGTCATTCCAATGTAGCGTATTAAAAATTTATTATTTCTAAAATTTGTTATACCTAAATATTTTGGTGATGATTTTGTAATAATTAACATGGCAAACCCACCAAAGAAAAAGTTAAGCAATAACGATACAATCCCAAACGAACTTTGCGAAGAGATACCCGTAATGACCATAAACATGGCACCAATCATTAATGCCCCGTCGATAAACAAATGCAAGTCAGGTGACGGTTTTGAGAAATCTTCTTTTGGACCAGATAATATAGCCGCCACTTGTTGAGATACCGTACCATAAATTTGACGCGCTGTAGCACCTTGTTTTTGTGCAGTAATTAACTCTTGCATCATATCGTGTTTTACAGAATGGCGTTGTAAACTAGCAACGTTGGCTGCTTGTAAAGCCTTATCTAAATCATAAATATATTGTTGGTTACGTTTATTTAATTGTTTGTATAACTCAACGTTTACTGTAGCGTAATCAATTTTCATTTCTTCATTATGTTTACTCATTTTTCCCTCTTCTTCGTTCACCATCTGTGCATAAACACATTTCAACTGAACATTTTTTATATTTTTTAAATACTGCACTATATTCAATAGCGCTACACCTTTATGTGTACAACTAAAAACAATACACTCATTGAATAAATACAATCCTGTCAAAAAGGATAACGTATTTCATCATACGAATACGCATTTATCCCAACAGTGCTGTTTTTCATGATTGTGCTGATGTGTATTGAACAAATCATTATAGCTTTATTTTAATACAAAACAGAAAAAAGGTCCACTCTTTCGAGTAGACCCAGACTGTTGACAAATAAACTGTCAACAGTCTTTTTCGTATCAGACGTTAATTGTACGGCTTAACGCGATGTACACGATACATCGCGCGTTCTCTACTACGTGCAAGAACGACGCCATTCGTACAACAACGTCTGATACGATAATGACACTTAACAATTCAAATTGATGTACTTGCATCACCAGAGTACAAATGGCAATACAATTCTTCATAATATCGGAAAATGTACTGTAATGTAGCGTAAATGTACTAGATATATCCATTTTCCGTACTTTGCGCAATATAAACTACTGAAATGCACTGTAACTGGCTACCCTTATATTGCGCAAAGTTATCCTACACCAACGTACCTGCAAGTCACTTGGTGCTTTATAGGTAAAGGATAAGGTGTGTTTTCTATCCACTGCTCTAAACGTTTTTTCTTGGTGACTTAATGCCTTACCTGTTGCTTTATCATATTGTGTCGATACAACTTTATAATCTCTTCCTTTGATTAATCTATCAAGGTTGACTTTTTCAATTTGGTTCTCGTGAGCATATACTGCTTTACCACCTTGTTCTGCGGTTGCTTGTGACGTTATTGCCGTTGTTGGCTCGTTTGTAAACGTCATGGTAAATTCTTGTCCCGGTTGTAAACGATGTTCTTTTGATACTCGTTTATTGAGATAACCATTCGCTACTTTTGTTTCTTTTACAATATAATCGACATTCGCTGGTAAATCTCTAAATATAATCACACCACTCTTATCCGTCTTTTGTCGTGATAATTCTTGTCCTGTCGCTTTATTCACAATCGCAAATTCTACACCTTCAATCGACTGTCCATCTAACTCCGATGTTTTATGGATTCGGATAATGCCATTTTTAATTGCCGTTAAGTTTACAAACGTTCCTTGTGGGTCACGTAACTTAAATGAACCAACTGTTTGACTACCTGCCTTACGGAAAATAATAGACGCTCCGTGAATACGGTTATCTCTAAATTGTGAAAAAGTAAATCGCCCATCTGCCGCGTTCGGTGTTGCCGTAATGGTTAGTTGATTGCCGTTACGCACAAATTTATACCCACCGTTTTCGGCTGGTACAAAGAGATTTTGAATAACATTATAATTATCAGTTAAGGTGATACTCTCTCCTACTTTTAGTGTATGTGATTGTCCGTGAAATGAAGATACTTGCTTAAAGTTATTTACATTATTCAATACATTCGCTTTCCACGCTTGATATTCACTCATTGATAATGTTCCATTAAACGATACTGCCCTACTACCCAATGTTTCCCAAATTAACGCTTGTGTATAGTGGTAGTTTTTATGATTTGGATTCACTTTATAACCATAGTAGGTAATAAGTGTTAAACGGTTAAACGTTGCTTTATCAATTTGAATATTCGCATTAATACGCTCCACATCATTAAATTCTCTACCTACATACGCACCCTGAAAAACTTCTATACTCGGCTCTAAACAGAATACAGGCTCACCATTGATATTTAATATCATATAATCTTCATACGAATTTTGTGTTGCCCCTGCTCGTCTAAACTCCATTCGCCCACTATGTGTTGACGGTGTAATTGTCAACGTTCCATTAACGGCGTGAACTGGTGTTGTTACGCCTAATAAAATAGCCATTCCCGTAAAAAGAGTGGCTAACCATTTAAATTTTTTCATTTCATACCTCAATTTCTTTTTATTTTTATTTTTCTCTAACCAAAAGAAAAAATTCCTATCTCTTGGTCTTATTGTTGTCAATTCCATTTTTTTTATTCCCCTTTCCATAATAAAAAGACTACCTGAAAAGATAGTCCCTAAACGTTTTAAATCCAATCAACTGTATATTTTGTTTCATAATCTTCATAGATAACAGGTATTACTGTATATCGACCGCCACCCTTTTTCTCCATTTCTTTCCAACCCCATTCAAACGCTTCATCATCTGTATCGAACAATCGCCCACTATTACCAATACCACCCATAATGATCTTTTTCTCTTTTTTAGGTGCCGGCTTTGGTGCGGGTTTTTGTGTCGTTGTAACAGGTGCTTGCGTTGTCGCTTGTGTTGTTTGTGTAGGTTGTGGTTTCGGTGGTGCGGGTTGCTCGTCTTTCACTACCGCTGGTTTTTCCACTCGTGGTTGTGGTGTGCTATCGCTTTCCTTCGGTGTATTTACCTGTGGTGTACTCCCTTGCGATTCGTTTACATTTTGTGTAGTCGCTGACGCTTCATTTACCTGCGGTGTTGCCACTGGTGTATTGGCTGATTCTGCTTTTTTCTTTTCGTCTACCTTTGCGACAACTTTCTCTTTATAGGCATTTACTTTTTCCGTTAGTTTTGCCTTTACACTCTCATCTGTTATCTCGGCTAATTTTTTCTCTAACTCTTGTACATTTGTTTCCGCTGTCGGCTCAATCAATAATTGACTTTCTATCGCTTTAATCGCACTTTCACTTTTGTTTTCGACTTTATTTGTCACCACCGCTTCATTTTTAGCGATTGTGTTATTCGGTTGATTGAGTAACGCTAAAGTAGCACCACAAGCCAATACGGTCGTGATCATTACTCCAATAATCACTTTTTTACGCTTATTTTCTGACATGATAGTCTCCTTAATTTATCGTTGACAATACGCATACGAACTGTTGACACTTGTGTGTCAACAGTCTAGGGTCTACTCTTTCGAGTAGGCCCATTTATCGCTATTGGTCATTTTGGGTATCTTTTTGATCTGTTACTTCGGCCATTTCTTTAGCGGATTGCATATCGTTATGTTCACTTTCTGTATCAACCACATTTTCTGAATCATTCACGATAACACTTGCTTCATTAACACGATCATTGGTGTCATCTGTATCTTTAGGATTTTCATCTAAAACATCGTTTTCTTGAGTGACGTCTTCTTGTGATGCTTTCTGTGCTAAAGCAGCCGCTTCTTGCGCTTGTTTTTCAGCAACAAATTCAGCAATTGTTTTCTTGTTTGAAACACCTACTACGTCATTTGGTCTATTTTCTTGTCCAATCGCAATATGTGTGAACTGTTCGGCTAACACTTCAAAAAGACGGTCGATATCTTCGGCATTCTTTTTACGATACTTGCCTAAATCAAATTCCTGTATTATCTCTTCATCTACCAATAAGTAGAGCAGACTTGCCGTAGTAGCACCACGGAATCGTACTTTTTTAAAATCTAGCCATTTAACATTTGGTAAGTTCAATGCATTAAATCCGGAACGCAAATTCATTAAATGATTTTTATAAATATATAATTTTAATTTTTCACTTGCATACAGCCCATCTGTTTGAATCAATGAGAAATCATTTCGTAATTCTGGGTAGTTTTGCGTCATCTCCATATACGTTACTTTGTTTTGCTTTCTTCTAGAAAAACCACCACAGACTACAACAACACCTAAAAGACCTATAAATAGAGATATGATTGGGGCCCAAAAATGATCATTTTCAAGTTCTACGGTCGATAGCAAATAAACACTTTCAAACTCTGATTCAAGTCCTATTGATTTGGCTAACGCTTTAAATTTCTCTTGTGTTTCTTCGGACCATTTTCCAGATTTAACAGCCAATTTTAATGGCGTGTCAAATCGCTTACCTTTTTCGGCGTCAAATAATGTCGTGTTTTCTGGAACTTCCAACACAATATAGTCATATTCTTCTGTTTCAATAATATAATAAGCATTTCCGTCTTTCTTACCCGCTAAAGCACTCGTTGCTTGAATAGCAACTGCCATCGATTCATCTGCTTTAATATTTGCCGAACGACGATACACTTTCCCTGCAGCATACATTTTTTCTGCTGTTTCATCTGCTTTTATAACATAGGTAAAGATTGCCAATGCGATAAATAAAATGCCAACAACCATTAAAGAGATAAACCCTTTATTTTTCTTAAATTTAATTGGTTTCACTTTATATCTCCTTGCGTTTCATTAATGGTACTATTTTAATACAAAATAAAAAAAAGGTCTACTTTTCAAAGTAGACCGCTATTTTATAAGAAAAAACTTGCAACTAATACCGCAATCCCTAAAGCAATTCGATATTTTCCAAACAACGTAAAATCATGGCGTTTGACATAGTTGACTAATTTTTGAATAACAATCATCGATACAACAAATGATACTAACATACCAATGATTAAAATAAACAATTCATCTACCGTATAGTGAAAGCCAAATTTCAATATTTTTAATCCACTCAACCCAAACATTGCAGGGATACCTAAAAAGAATGAAAATTCAGTTGCCACAAATCGACTTGTTCCAAGTAATACGGCCATCAAAATAGTTGCACCTGAACGGCTTGTTCCAGGAATTAAAGCAAGCACTTGCGCCATACCAATAAATAACGCCGTTTTTGTCGTTAATTGCTCTAATGTTGCCATCGTTACATCACGATTTTGTCGTTCAATATAGATGAACGCAACACCGTAAGCAATTAAGGCAATGGCTACCACGTAATAATTCATCAAATATTGTTCTAACAAATCATCTAACGGTGCAACCAGTACGGCTGGTAAAGTAGCAATCACCACTTTTTTCCAAATCGATAGCGTTTCTTGTTTTTCAATATTTGTTTTTTGTTTATCTAACGGATTTAATTTTTTGAAATATAAAATCATGACCGCAATAATCGCACCAAGCTGAATGACCACTTTAAACATTTCAAAAAATTCTGGAGTAACATTTAACGGTAAAAATTGTTGTAATAAAATTAAATGTCCGGTACTACTAATCGGTAACCATTCCGTAATACCTTCAACAATGCCGTAAATAATTACTTTTAATGCTTCTAAAATCATAAAATAAACCTTCCCTTATCATTAGCGCTTCAAAAATCGACGAATCGAAATAACCGATCCCACGGCACCAACAACAACCCCTAACATCATAACACTTAGCGCAATAATCCATGCGTATGGATCAGACGGCAATAAACTGTACTGTGTTAATACAAGTTGTGGCGTAATCATGGCATAAATAAATTCATACCCAAAATATAGTACAGCTGCTGGTAACACACTACCTAGCAAACCAATCAATGCCCCTTCAATTAAGAACGGCCAACGAATAAACCATTTCGTTGCTCCCACCAATCGCATAATTGAAATTTCAGTATGACGTGAAATAATCGTTGAACGAATCGTATTCATAATTAAAATAATGGCAATGAATACGAGAACCGCAATAAGCACTAATCCCCAAAATTGAAATCCATTTGAAAACGCGACTAATTTATCGGTAATATCGCCACCATCATTTACTTTATAAACGAACATAAACGACTTAACTTGACTAGAAACAGTTTTAATTTGTTCTCCATCTTTCAAACTAATGATAAACGCATTTAATAATGGGTTTGTATCATTTTGAAATAAATTAAATGACGGATATTTTTCAACAATTGCCGCTAATTGATCATCTTTTGATGAATAGCGTACATTCGTTACTTGCGGCAGATTTTTTAATTGCGATTCTAAATACTTAATGTCCGCATCACTTGCCGCCGAATCAACATAAACGTTCACTTCTAATGTCGATGTGGCATCTTGCGCCATTTTATTAACGTTAAGCAATACGGTAGCAAAACCACTCATCAATAACAAAATTAAACCTACGGTTGTAATCGATAAAAAACTACGCCCAAAATTACGTGTTACGCTTAGAACAGCTTCACGAAAATGTCTAAATAAAATTCTAATCATAATACCCGTAATCTCCTTCCTGCTCATCACGGACAATACGACCGTTTTCGATGGCTAGCACACGATGTTTCATTTCGTTTACAATTTGTTTTGAGTGTGTTGCCATAATGACAGTTGTCCCATTTTCGCTAATTCTTTCTAAAATGTGCATAATTTCTAAAGCGGTATCTGGATCCAAGTTACCTGTTGGCTCATCGGCAATTAACACGCCCGGCATATTGGCAATGGCACGCGCAATGGCGATACGTTGCTGTTCTCCACCAGATAATTCGTTAGGAAACATTCTAATTTTATGTTTCAATCCAACTAAATCTAATACTTCCAATACACGTTTACGAATGAAAGATGGTTTCTTTCCGATAACTTCCATAGCATAAGCAATATTTTCATAAACTGTTTTTTTATCTAACAATTTAAAGTCTTGGAACACCACACCAACATAACGTCTTAAATATGGTAACTCTTTTTGTTTGATACGTTTTAAATCAAATTCGCCGACACGAATATCTCCTGTAGTTAAGCGTTCATCGCAATACAACATTTTAATAAATGTTGATTTCCCTGATCCACTAGGTCCTACAATATAAACAAATTCACCTTGTTCAATGGTTACGGACACATCATTGATGGCTGTAATTCCATTTGGGTATCGCTTGGATACGCGTGTTATTTCAATCATGTTTACACCTACTTTATTTCTTGTCTATTTATATGAATAAATCATTTTTTCCTTAAACGGTAGCAAAAGTATTATAACAAAGCTTTGCAACGATAACGTGTATTTTATATTACAATTAGATTACGAGAAATCATCAAATCAATAGATTTTGCGTGTCCCCAGCAACAAAAAGTGGTTGCTAAAACGTATTTAACAACCACTTTCATAACACTAAACTGTTTTTACCTTATTTTTATTGTTTGTATTTATTGGCTACACCGATACGATTGATGGCACGATTTAACGCCAATTTAGCGCGTTTTAATTTCGCCGCATCTTGCGCAAGTTGTGCATCTTCAATATCATGCTCCGCTTTTTCTTTTGCTTTTTGAGCGCGTATTTCATCTATCTCACGTGCACGTTCAGCAGTATCTGCAATGATATTGCACACATTATGGCTAAACTCCAATAATCCACCATTAACCGCAATATAATTTTGCGTTCCTTGATTATTGACACGTGTTACCGTAACCGGTCCAATACCTAATGACGTCACAAGGGGCATATGATTAGCCATTATTGTGAGTCCTCCGTCTAACGTTGTGACATCCACCGATATGGCACGATGCTTAAACACCACCCCATCAGGTGTCACAATATTTAATTGAAAATGATGTTGTGTCATATCACTCACCTAAACTACGCATTTAAAAAACAGCTGTCGTTTTTATCTAACATATCACATGCTTTACCGTTATAACCCATACCAACCGCTTTACGAACAACGTCTTCGATTGGGCCGACATTACGAAAGGCATCTTCTGGAACATCGTCCAATTTACCTTCAATAATCCATTTGAATCCTTTAACCGTTTCTACAACCGGAACGAATGATCCTTTTTGTCCAGTAAAGTTTTCTGCAACGTGAAAGTTTTGCGATAAGAAGAATTGAATACGACGCGCACGACGCACTAATATTTTTTCCGCATCGGATAATTCATCTAAACCTAAAATGGCAATAATATCTTGTAATTCACGATAACGTTGTAAAATGCGTTGTACTTCCATAGCCACATCATAGTGCTCTTGACCAACAATGCGTGGCGTTAATGCACTAGACGTTGATGCCAATGGATCAACTGCTGGATAAATACCTAATTCTGTTAATTTACGCTCCAAGTTTGTTGTCGCATCCAAGTGCGCAAATGTTGTTGCTGGCGCAGGGTCTGTATAATCGTCTGCTGGAACATAAATCGCTTGAATAGACGTAATCGAACCATTTTTTGTTGATGTGATACGTTCTTGTAATCGTCCCATTTCTGAAGCAAGTGTTGGTTGATAACCTACCGCCGATGGCATACGCCCTAACAACGCAGAAACTTCTGAACCTGCTTGCGTAAACCGGAAAATATTATCAATGAATAAAAGTACATCTTGTTGTTTATCATCTCTAAAATGTTCCGCAATGGTTAAACCAGTCAACGCAACTCGCATACGTGCTCCAGGTGGTTCGTTCATCTGACCAAAAACCATTGCCGTTTTTTCAGATACACCCGATTCTTTCATTTCGTAGTATAAGTCGTTTCCTTCACGTGTCCGTTCACCAACACCGGCAAAGACTGAAATACCATTTGATTTTTCTGCAATGTTGTGAATTAATTCTTGGATAAGAACCGTTTTTCCGACACCGGCACCACCAAACAATCCGATTTTCCCACCTTTTAAATATGGCGCCATTAAGTCGATAACTTTAATACCCGTTTGTAAAATTTCATATTGACTATTTAAATTATCGTACACAGGTGCACTTTGGTGGATTGAACGTCTTGGAAAATCTTTTGGAAAATTTTCTCCGCCGTCAATAACATCCCCTAATACGTTAAACACGCGGCCTAGGGTCTCGTCTCCAACCGGTACTTGAATGGTATTTCCCGTATCTTCTACGCGCATACCACGAATCAACCCGTCAGTAGATTCCATGGCAATGGTACGAACAGTTCCATTTCCTAATTCTACTACTGTTTCTAACGTAATGTCCTTTACTAAATGATTAGCAGATTGTGCTTTGACAATAAGGGCATTATGAATATCTGGCACGCCAGTTGACAGTGGAAATGTCACATCTACCACCGGTCCAACAATTTGTGTGATTTGTCCAATTTTCATTTCGCTTCCCTCGTTTTCTAATTAGCAAGACCATTGGCACCACCGACAATTTCAGTGATTTCTTGTGTAATGCTATCTTGTCGTTTTTGATTATATTCTTTTTTCAGCGTTTCCATTAACGCATCCGCGTTATCACTTGCTTGTCGCATTGCAATCATACGACTAGCGTGTTCGGCTGTTTTTGCATCAATAATCGCACCATAAATTAAACTCTCCGCATATTGTGGGAGTAATTTTGATAGTACAACTTCTGCAGATGGCTCAAAAATAAATTGAGCATGTTTTCCAGTTTCATATTCAATATCTTGAATTTCCATCAAAGGCAACATTTGCTCGACGCGATATTGCGAAACCATTGGATTCACGTGATGGTTGTAACATACATAAAATGCATCTACTTCACCCGACTTAAACATTTTAACGGCACGAACAATAATTTCACGCACCTCTTCAAATGAAGGATGGTCACTTAACGCATCAATTTGATACGCCACTGTCATATTTTCTTTTTCAAAAAAATCAACAGCAGACTGCCCAATCGCCAAAATAAAAAATTCATCTAAACTTTTGTGATTATCTTTCAACATATTGGCTGTAGCATGAAACAAGTTGGTGTTATAACTACCCGCCAACCCCTCATCAGAGGAAATGACTAAATACGCCGTTTTTTGAATAGGACGCTCAACGAGCATGTCGTGATAGTCAATATACGCTTCTTGTAGTTCGTCTGAATCATCAAATTCCGAAGACTCTTGATCATACAAAGACGTCGCTAAATGGGCGACAATTTCTTGAATTTTTTTGGAATAAATTTGGAAATTTTTGACGTGTTGTTCAGCGCGTGCCATTTTTGACGCGGATACCATCTGCATAGCAGATGTAATTTGACGAGTCATTTTAGTGGATTCAATTCTTTTTTTGATATCAATTAAAGACGCACCCATAAAATTCCCCCATTTCTTTAAATAATTTCTGGAACATATGTCAATTTAAATTGTTCAATATGTTCAAGCAATACATTTTTATCTGGTGCATTACCAGTTTTTTCTAAAGTTTGCATCATATCAGCAGCATGCGTGTGCATATAAGCGATTAATCCTTTTTCAAACGCTTTAATATCTTTTACGGCGATGCTATCTAAAACACCGTTTGTTAACGCAAATAAAACAACGACTTGTTCTGCAACTGAAAGTGGTGCGTGTAAATCTTGTTTTAACACTTCAACTGTTCGTTTTCCACGATTTAATTTTTGTTGCGTTGCAGCATCTAAATCAGAACCAAATTGTGTAAATGCTTCTAATTCACGATAGCTTGCCAAATCAATACGTAACGTTCCTGAAACGCTCTTCATTGCTTTTGTTTGAGCAGATCCCCCGACACGACTAACGGATAGCCCTGCCGCTAAAGCTGGACGGACACCGGATGCAAATAAATCGCGTTGCAAGAAAATTTGCCCATCTGTAATGGAAATCACATTCGTTGGAATATACGCAGAAATATCACCTGCTTGCGTTTCAATAATTGGTAAGGCAGTTAGTGAACCGCCACCCAATTCATCGCTTAAACGTGCTGAACGTTCCAATAAACGTGAATGCAAATAGAACACATCCCCTGGATACGCTTCACGCCCTGGCGGACGACGTAATAACAATGAAATTTCACGATAAGCCGCTGCTTGTTTTGATAAATCATCGTACACGATTAATACGTCTTTACCGGCGTACATAAATTCTTCACCCATAGCTGTCGCTGAATACGGTGCAATATACAGCATTGGAGAAGGTTGTGATGCACTGGCTGAAACCACAATCGTATAACCCATGGCATCTTGTTCTTCTAACATTTGTACGATTGCTTTTACAGTAGATTCTTTTTGACCGATTGCAACATAAATACAAATCGTATCTTTACCTTTTTGGTTTAATATCGTATCAATTGCCAAAGAGGTTTTACCTGTTTGGCGATCTCCGATAATTAACTCACGTTGCCCTTTACCAATTGGTACAAGTGCATCAACCACTTTTAAACCTGTTGCTAACGACTCATTAACCGATTGTCGATCCATAATACCTGGGGCACTTGTTTCTACTGGACGTGTTTTATCCGTAACAATTGTCCCTTTGCCATCGATTGGATTTCCTAGAGCGTCGACCACACGACCAATAAGCGCTTGCCCAACGGGAACTTCTAAAATTTTCCCTGTTGGCTTAACTAAATCACCTTCATGTATCGTGTCGTATTTTCCTAATATAATAATACCGACATCTTGCTTTTCTAAGTTTTGCGCAACACCTATTGTTCCGTTTGGAAAAACAACCATCTCATTAGCCATGACATTGGTTAATCCTGTTGCGCGTGCAATACCGTCACCCACAAATGTTACTTCACCAATTTCTGTAATTTTGTGTTCGACTTTAAATGCCCGTACTTTTTCTTTAATTGCTTGACTAATGTCAAAAGCCTCGTTTGACATTGCTTTCACCTCTTTACACTTCCTGTTGAAACGCTTTTAGTTGCGCTGTTACGGTTGAATCTGAAATAAATGTATGTGATTCAACTTTAATTCCTGCAATAATTTGATCATCAATTACTGTACTGTACGTATCAATTACGCGATTCATTTTAAATGCGATTTTTGCAATAATACGTTGAATTTGCTGTTGTGTTAATTCAATGGCACTTGTAATTTTGATATGATGTTCGTGGTATAGCCACTCAAAATGTTCCACACCTTGATAAATCACGTCGTACATACCATCTTCTACGAAGGCAGTAAAAAATTGTTGTGTATCTTCTTTAAAAAATGGCAATAAAGATTGGATTAATTTGGCTTTATCATGATCCACAATAGCCTCATTTGTCATCATTTGCATAAAAGGCAACTGGCCACCAACACCCTCTTTAAACACTTGCATATCTGCATAAATATCATCAATACAATTATGTGCTTTTGCGCGTATGTAAAGTTCCTGTGCTTCTTGTTCAAAAAATGTACCCATTATTTATCCAACCCTTCAATAAAGTTGTCAATTAGATGTTGATGATCTGCTTGATTGACTTCACGTTGTATAATTTTTTGAGCTAAGGCAACACTCATTTCACCAACTTGTTTTTGTAACTGTATTAACATTTCGGCACGTTCTTGTTCAATCGATGCTCGAGCAACTTCTTTCATTTGTTGAAGCTCTTCTTGAATTTGTGTTACCATCATTTCTCTATGTTTTTCTGATGCATCTTTAGCCGAAACTAAAATATCATTTGCTTGAATTTGTGCATTTCTTACAATGCTTGCGGCTTCTTGTTCTTTTAATTGCGCATTTTCTAATGCCATTTGTCCATCATCGAGTTGTTTGGCAATGTGTTCCTCACGTTTTTCCATCATGGACAAAATTGGTCCTGCTGCAAATTTATTAATAATATAAAGTAAAATTGTAAATGATAAAAAAATGATAAGGGAATTTCCCAACACTGTTGTCAAATCATGCGGATGTTCTTGTGCATTTAAAATTAAAGTATACATATGCTATCCTTTCTCCTTTAAATGTGGTTACTCTAAAATCGAGTTTATTGGAATAGCATAATAAATCCAGCAATAACACCTAACAACGGAATCGCTTCAATCATACCAATACCAACGAACATCGTACTCATAATACTTCCTCTTAATTCAGGTTGACGTGTAATACTCTCAATTGTTTTTGACACAACACGTGCGTTAGCCAATGCTGATCCAAACGCTGCCAAACCCATAACTAATGCTACTGCAATAAATTTCATTTCCATTATAAAACTCTCCTATACTTTACTTTCTAAATTAATGTAACTTTATTCATGATCTTCTAGTTTATGGCCAATGTAGACATTGGAAAGCGTCACAAACACATAGGCTTGAATAAATGACACCATAACCGAAAAACCTTGCCATAAAATAGTCAATAAAACTGTTGGAACAATTGTCACCAAACCTGACGATAACGCTAATTGCGCTAACAACGCTATCAATACTTCACCGGCATAAATATTCCCGTACAAACGTAGTGCCAATGTGAGTGTATTCGTAAATTCTTCAAGAATTTTTAACGGCAACATAAATGATACCGGTTGTAAATAATTTTTCTTGATATATCGCTTTACACCAAAACGTTGAATACTTAAATAATGGCTCATTAAAATAACCATTAATGATAACGCTAGACAGACAACCGCATTAGCTGTTGGTGCATTCCAATAGGCGTACCCGTTTGATTCAACAAAAAAAGGCAAGTCAAGTAAGTTGGATGTGACGATAAATAAAAATAGCGCTACAGAAAAAATGGTTAGTGGCTTTCCGGCTACTTTCCACTCTACATTACTGGTTACGACATTTTTTATAAAATCGACAAGCATTTCCATTACTGTCTGGCCACGATTTGGTCGGATAGATAATTGACGAGTTGTAAAATACGCAAAAATGATAACACATACGCTAGTAATGACTGTTGATAGTAAAATAGATGCTGTAAAATCTAATTCAAACAGTTTAAAAACGATTGGCTTGCTATCCATGATAATTCCACCTCTTTTTATGTTTATTGCATTGCGGTTTTCATGCGAATAGTGATATTTTACTCCTATTTTCAAATGCTTTCAATTAAAAATTACTATTTTTTGAATTATTTTCTGATTTCCATTTTAATTTCTCTACTTTTTTATTGGCATTCCTTATATAACTTGATAAACTATAAAGTTAAAGGCACTTTAACGAGGAGGATACAATGAGCGAAACAATTTTTTCTAAAATTATTAACGGTGATATTCCGTGTTATAAAGTATATGAAAACGAACACGTACTTGCATTTTTAGATATTACACAAGTGACAAAAGGTCATACGCTACTCATTCCAAAAACACCTGTTAGCGATGTTTTTGCATGGAGCGCAGAAATCGGTGAACAGTTGGGGCGTGCTATACCAATCGTTGCAAACGCCATTCAAAACGCATTTCCCGACATGGTTGGTTTAAATATGGTAAGTAATAATAAGGAAGGTGCCTATCAAACGGTTTTCCACTCACATCTTCATCTCATTCCACGCTATAGTGAAAATGATGATTTCAAATTAGTGATGCATAGCCATCAAGAGCAGTTTACACCACAACAAATGAACGACATCGCACAAGCAATTTCTAAACACATTAAGGAGTAAGACAATGGGAAAATTTATTAATGGTATGGTCGTGGGCGCGCTAGCGTTATACATTTATCAACAATCTGAAAAAAACGATAAACCGTCCACATTAAAGGAAGCAAAATCATCAATCAAAAATTTAAAGGCTAGCCTTCATCATTTAACAAACGAGGCATTACCTCAATTTAACAGAACGATGAACGACGTGAATAAAACAGTTTCAACCTTTATGGTGCAAGAACAACCCCGTTTTATTCGCATTCAACAAAAAGCGGAACGATTAGGAGAAATGGATAGACCATAATGTTTTTATTTTTAGGTATTATTGCGGGGTTTTTAATCCCTTTTCAAACAAGTTTTAACACGCACTTAGGCAAAAAAAAGCAATCGACGTTACTAGCTGTCATCACATCCTTTACAATCGGTTTATGTTTAACGACGAGTCTAACCCTCGTGCGCGGTGAATCCATATTCCCAAATATCCCCGACATAACAAGCGTGATGATTGCAGCAATTTTAGGGGTGATTTTTGTATCGGGTTCAGTCATCGTGTTTGCCAAACTCGGTGCGACACAAACGGCCATTTTACCCGTAATCGGTCAAATCACAGCCGGATTAATTATCGACCACTTCGGTCTATTAAACGCCGTTCAAAGTCCCGTCACCGCGACAAAATTACTCGGTACGTTCTTTGTCCTATTAGGCGTTATTGGGGTGGTATTGAGTAATCGTCAAAAAAACGCATCTAACGCAACACAACATCAAAACACATTGTTATTGCAAATTTTAGGTGTTTGTTTAGGTGCATTCACCACTATCCAAACGGCATTAAACAGTCATATCGGTGTGACGTTACACTCACCATTTTTATCAACACATTTAAACTTTTTATTCGGCTTAATGATTTTGTTGCTACTCGCAACTTTGAAAAAAGAACATTTTGCAAATCTATACACTAAATCATCACCATGGTGGTCATATTTAGGCGGTTTAATCGGTTTTATTTTCGTGTTATCTACTATTATGATTACACCCGTCATTACAACAAGCGTGACCGTTTTAACGACTTTACTTGGTTTAACGATGGGGAGCATTACCATCGACACTTTTGGTTTATTCAATACACCGAAAAAAGCATTAACGCTACAAAAGATCGTATCGCTCGTTATTTTAATCGGTGGCGTAACCATGACACACTTTTTATAGCATCTAAAACAGACTCAAAACGGGTCTGTTTTATTTTTTATATTCAATAGTGTTGTTAACTACAGATTAACCCAATTGATTAACCGATAGAAAACAACCTTTTCTATCGGATATGATTGCGACTTTATCTGGTTACGTGTCATAAGGTAATGAATACATTTAAAAGGTATTGATAGTTCCCCTTCGGAAGCCACCAACACCAAATATCATAGAACCTATAAAATAGGGTTGATGGCCTAAGCTATCAACCCTAAAAATGTCATTATAATTCTCGGCGCCCTTCAATCGCACGTAAAAGTGTCATTTCATCAGCATATTCAATATCACTACCCACCGCTAATCCATGCGCTAAACGGCTCACGATAATACCTGCTGGTTTTAATAACCGCGCAATGTACTTGGCTGTCGCCTCACCTTCTGGCGTCGGGTTTGTAGCAATAATCACTTCTTCAACACATTCTTTTTCTTGCAATCGCGCAACTAATTGAGCAACCGTTAAATCGTCTGGTCCAACACCATTCATTGGAGATAAAACACCACCTAACACGTGATATAACCCTTTAAATTCTCCCATGCGTTCCATCGACAATACGTCTTTTGAATCTTCCACGACTAAAATACGTGTTTGATCACGCGTATCATCGCAACAAATGGCACATGGATTTTCCAATGTAATGTTCCCGCAAATACGACAATGCGATAAATCACGTTTTACACTAATCAAAGCATTGGCAAACTGCATAATATCTTCTTCTGGTAAATCCATACAGAAGAACGCTAAACGTGCAGCCGTTTTCGCCCCAATACCTGGTAACAAACGATAACTATCAATTAAATTTTCAATAGGTTTTGGGTATTGCATGCACTCCTACTTTCTTAGAACGGTAAATTTTTTGTATATTTACCCATCACTTCATTATTTTTTTCTGTCGCTTTTTGAGAGGCGTCATTAAATGCTTCAACCAATAAGTCTTGCAACATATCCACATCTTCTGGATCCACCACATCTGGATGTAACACAACATCTAATACATCTCGTTTTCCGTTCATTTTAACTTGCACTAAGTCGTTAGGGCTTGTCCCAACAAACTCTAAATTATTCACGTATTCTTGTGCATTCGCCATTTCTTTTTGTAACTTTTGCATTTGTTTCATCATACCTTGCATATTTGGCATTCCACGCATCATCTTTTTAATCCTCCATTACTTCTACTATATTTCCAAATAACGATGTTGCTTGTGTGACAACTTCATCTTCTTGTGTTTTTTCTTCATGCTGTATATCTAACTCTACAGACTCTTGGCTCGTAGGCGCACTAAATTGCCCCGCTTTTTTAGCTTGAATAAATTGCGTACGAATATCTTGCCATTGTCCGATTGGTAAACATTCAATTTCTAGTGGATGTTGAATGATACGCATGGCGTGTTCGCTAAGTTCTTGTCTTAACGCTTTATCATTCATCGTCAACCCACATAAAAATCCATTTTCAAACCCAATAATCACACTCGTCGCACTAGCCGCCAATACTTTTGAACGACCCAATTGCGCCTTTCTTTGAGCACTCAAGCAAGACAAAATATCGAACCAGTCATCTTCAATTTTTTGTTTGTCTTCTCTCGTCGCCTGAGAAAGCACCTCGAATATACGCTGTGTGTTCACTACAAAATCAGTTGGATTTTTTTGTTGTGGTGTTTTCTTCACTTCATAAGTTGGCACGACACTTGCTTGAACTGCATTCGATTCTAAAGCACGCAGTTTATTTTCCAATTGTTCAATGCGTTGTTCTAATTGAACAATAACGTCATTAGACACCAATTCATTATTAGAAGCCGACCCATTTGGAAGCGTGTTGATTCGACTATCCATCTGAACCAATTGCATTGTCATCACTTCAACATATAAATCTTGTTGCACATTTTGTTTTAATTGCTGTTGTGTTTGAGATAACACATCAATCATGCGATAAAAAAACGCACTGTCAATTAACGCGACATCACTAAATCGTGTATCTGTTTCATCCATACGCGACAACAACACATCTTTAGAAAAAACAAGCAATTCTTCGACCAATCGCATCGGTGTTTTTCCGTTGGCCAAAATGTTGTATAACTGTTCCATCGCTAAAGACCCAGCTTTAGCGCCAACAGCATTGACATACGAAAATAGCTGTTCTTGGCTTACTGCTCCGGTAATGTTGGCGACCGTTTCGAGTGTAATGGTGCCATTCCCGTACGATAGCGCTTGATCCAACAGACTTAACGCATCACGCATACCACCATTTGCCATTCGCGCGATTAACGCAACTGCTTTTTCATCATATGCTTGATGTTGCGTTTGTAAAATATGTTTGACGTGATTTTGTATATCTTGTTCATTGATTCGTTTAAAATCATAGCGTTGCACGCGTGATAAAATCGTTGCTGGAATTTTATGCACTTCTGTAGTCGCTAAAATAAAAATAACATTTTGTGTTGGTTCTTCCAACGTTTTGAGTAGTGCATTAAATGCTCCAATCGACAGCATATGGACTTCATCGATAATATACACTTTATAACGAGCGCGAGTTGGTGCATAGCGTGATTTATCACGAATATCACGAATTTCATCAACGCCATTATTACTTGCCGCATCAATTTCAATAATATCACCGAGCATGCCGTCATTGGCTGCCGTACAGATTTCACACGCATTACACGGTTGTCCATCTTGTGATTGAAGACAGTTGACCGCTTTAGCTAAAATTTTTGCCGCACTTGTTTTTCCTGTTCCACGAGGACCAGAAAATAAATAAGCATGCGAAATCTTTCCAGTTAAAACTGAATTTTTCAATGTATTCGCAATTGTTTCTTGTCCAACCATATCATCAAAACTTTTTGGACGCCACACGCGATATAAGGCTTGGTACATGTTTTCCCTCCTCATTTTAACTTCTACATTATAGCATATTTATGAACTAGACGAAAATAGCCACGCATGAAATGCGTGACCATATGATTTCCTTATCAGAATATCAACAGCATATTTTTAACGATTCAACAATTCTTTGACAAGAGCGTTTACGACGTTACCGTCTGCTTGACCTTTAACTTTTGGCATTACTTGACCCATGACTTTTCCAAAATCACTTGCGCCAGTCGCACCAGTTTGTTCAATCACTTCTTGAACAATCGCTTTAACTTCGTCGTGTGTCAATTGTTTTGGTAAGTATTGCTCTACAACACCAATTTCAAAAGCTGTTTTTTGCGCTAAATCTTCACGTGATGCCGCTTCAAACTCGCGCACAGAATCTTTACGCTGTTTTAATTCACGAGATAAAATGGTTAATTCTTCATCGGCATTTAGCGAACGACCGACTTCGATTTCTTCTTTTTGAACACTTGCTTTAAGCATTCGAATAACGGATAATCTTTCTTTTTCTTTTGCACGCATGGCATCTTTCATATCTGCGTTTAAACGTTCCATTAATGTCATTACATCAACCTCCTTATTATCTATAAAAAAATAGGCTAAGCAATATGCTTAGCCTAGCTATTGTGTACTAAACATAAATTAGAATTTACGTTTACGTGCTGCTTCTGATTTTTTCTTACGTCTTACACTTGGTTTTTCATAAAATTCACGTTTGCGAACTTCTTGTAAAGTCCCAGTTTTTGAAACATTACGTTTAAAGCGACGAAGAGCATCATCAAGAGACTCGTTTTTACGAACGATTGTTTTTGACATAATAGCTTCCCTCCCTCCGAACACTGCATGTAACGAATCTTAAAATGTTTACATTCAAAGAATTTGTCCTGTTATATTATACATTAATCGCTATTCATTCGTCAACGACAAATTATTCAACCGTCTCACTAAGTAAACTTGCCGCATCTGCATCAATAATAATTGTCACATTTTCATGGCTTTGTAAAATGGTAGCCGGCACATTTGTTGTTTGTTCACCTTCCACTAACGCTTTAATCGCTTCAGCTTTTGAATGACCAAACGCTAACAATACAATTTCTTTTGCTTCCATAATATTGGCCAATCCCATAGAATACGCAAACGTTGGCACATCTTCAACTTTATCAAAATAACGTTTGTTGGCTTCTACGGTTTCTTTTGTTAAAGCAACTTTATGTGTGCGTTGTGTAAACAGTGTACCGGGTTCGTTAAACCCAATATGCCCGTTTGTTCCAAGACCTAACAATTGGAAATCAATTGGATATTTTTTTAAAACGTCTTCATATCGACTAACTTCTTTTGTCGCATCAGATTCCCAACCTTGTGGAATAAAGCTTGCTTTGAACGGTTTTGCCTTAAATAAATTTTCTTTCATATAATAATGATAGCTTTTTTGATTATCTGGCGTTAAACCAACATATTCATCTAAGTTAATTGATACGCATTTTGAAAAGTCTAAATCACTTTCTCTAATTAGTGCGTACAATTCCTCTGGCGTTCCACCTGTTGCTAATCCAAATGTTGTTGCTCCCTTTTCTAACGATTGTTTCACATGAGAATAAGCAAGTAATGCCCCCTCACTTGGGCTTGTCACACGTATAACTTTCATAATGTCCTCCAAATCGATTGATATGATTTAGTATACTATATTTAACCGCTTATCGCTACAAATTGACAAAAAAGCTTGCTTTAAACAGATAAAATGCAAGTTCTTTCAAAATGATACCGCTTATTTACTGCAAAACACACTTTATATTAAATCGCTATTATCTAAACAAAATAAAGGTTGATGCCTGTGGCATCAACCTCAGACTGTTGACAATACCAATAAAAAATCCAACATATTTTTTAAAAAATGAAAAATATGTTGGATTTTGAATTTTAAAATACGAAATGAAGAATAATATCTCAAAAAATGGCTATCTCCAGTGAGTAGAATTGCCATTTTTTTCATGTTTTGGGCAGCACAAGATAACCAAGTATACTGTTGCATCTTGGTTACTCCTCTATATTGCGCAAATCGATACCCATGATTTTGCTTAGAGTCTGCAAAACTACGCTCAATCGTTTCTTTCCGTCGTTTATATAATGCTTTCCCAAACGTAGATAATCGACGTTCACGACATCTATCGTATACATCAGCATCTATCGCTCGACGTAGTATCCGTTTATTACTATTATCGCTTATACGATACTGTTTATATCCTTGTCTATCAATATTTCTGTAGGTATAAATTTCTCCCGTACGTGTATCCGTAAAACAATCTATAGATGAATTATATCGAAAAAATTTATGGTCAGGATTGCGATGAAAACGTCGATACCCAATCACAGAAAATATCTTTTTCTCTTCTAAAAATTTTAAAATGTCTTTTTTATAATATCCGCTATCTAACGCGACACAATTCACATTAAAATTAAATGTTTCGATTATATGTGTTAATCGCGACACATACGGTACACTATCATGCACGTTGCCTGGTGTAATAAAGCAATCCACAATAAAATTATGTTTACCATCTACACTACGATGGTCTAAGTACATAAATCCCTTTTCTTTATTATCTCTATGGTAATATCCACTTTCTGGATCAGTCGTACTTTCTTTAATGGATTTAGAGATGATTTTATCAGTGTAATTAAAAGGCTTTTTTCCAATAGCTTCTCGTTCAGCGTTAATTTCGTTTTCTAAATCTCGTTTACGTTCTTGAACGGTTTCAATAATAGCGTTTTTAAATTTATTTTTATTGGCATTTGCTTTAATATGTGTGGAATCTGTAAATAATGCTGTCCCACTAATTAAATGATGTGAGATAGCTTGGTGTACAATAGTGTTAAATATATCTTCAAACACAGAAGTACCTTGAAAACGGCGAATATAATTTTGAGAAAAAGTGGAATAATGAGGAGTTGGTTTAGAGAAAGGAAGGTTTAAAAACCATCTAAACGCCACATCAGTTTCGACACGTTTAATGGTTTCTCGCATTGATTTAATACCGTAAATATCTTTTAAAAAGACTAATTTAAATAAAACAACTGGATCTAAACTATTACGACCGTTGGTATGACTATAGTAAGGAGAAGTAATATCATAAATAAAATTGAAATCAATTGATTTATCAATTTTACGTAGTAAATGATCTTTTGGTACTAATTCGGATAATGTGTTTAATATGATTTCGTCATTTGGATGATTTTCTTTATAAAACATAAATTGTTCCCTCCTTTTTCTTATCTCTATTATACCACTTTTAAGTGTTATTATCGTATCAGACGTTGTTGTACGAATGGCTTCGTTCTCGCACGTAGTAGGGAACGCGCGATGTATCGTGTACATCGCGGTAAGCCGTACAACTTAACGTCTGGTACGAAAAAAGACTGTTGACAGTTTATTTGTCAACAGTCTGAGGTTGATGCCTGTGGCATCAACCTTAAAAATAATACATTTCTTAAATTGTGCAGCTTTCGCATGCGTTTGCGCCGACTTCTTCAGAATTTTCTGTAAATGTACGCACGTAATAAATTGATTTAATCCCTTTTTTCCACGCATAATTACGTAAAATATTTAAATCACGTGTCGTCATTTTTGTCGTACGGCCATTTTTCCATTCATATAAACCTTCTGGAATATCTGAACGCATAAACAACGTTAAACTCATCCCTTGATCGATATGTTTTTGCGCTGCCGCATACACATCAATCACTTTACGCATATCTGTATCGTACGCTGATTTATAATATGGTAATGTGTCATTTGATAAATATGGCGCTGGATAATATGTTTTACCTGTTTTCTTTTCTTGACGTTCTTCAATTAAACGAATAATTGGATGTAAACTTGCACTACTTTCATTAACGTAGCTAATTGAGCCTGTAGGCGCAATCGCTAGACGATTTTGATGGTATAGTCCAAAATTACGTACATTTTCTTTTAACGTTAACCAATCTGCTTTTGTCGGCACGTGAATATTTGAAAATAGTTTCGCAACTTTTTCATGTTCAAAGATAACGTCTTGTGCATGCTCATCAAAGTATTCACCTGTGTAATATTTTGATTTTTCAAAACCGACAAATGATTTACCACGCTCTTTAGCGATGTTGTTTGATGAAACTAATGTATAGTAATTCAATAATTTAAAATACACATCTGTAAACTCAATAGATTCTGGTGAACCATACTCCATTTGATTTAACGCAAACATTGTGTGTAATCCCATTGCACCTAAACCGATAGTATGTGCTTTATCATTTCCATTTTTAACTGTTGGTACGGCAACAATGTTTGATACATCTGTTACGTATGTTAAAGCACGAACCATTGTATCGACTGATTTACCAAAATCAGATGACTTCATTAAGTTTGGAATATTTGTTGAACCTAGGTTACATGAAATATCCGTTCCTAAAACTTCAAATTCTTGCGCATCATTAATTTGTGAAGGTGCTTGAACTTGTAAAATTTCAGAACATAAGTTACTCATAATAATTTTGCCATCAATTGGATTAGATTGATTTGCTGTATCAATGTTCACCACATATGGATAACCAGATTCTTGTTGTAACTTACTAATTTCATTTTCCAATTCGCGTGCTTGAATTTTTGATTTTTTAATATTAGGGTTATTCACCATGTTGTCGTATTCAGCTGTAATGTCAACATATGAAAACGGCACGCCATATTCACGTTCAACATCATACGGACTAAATAAATACATCGTTAAATCTTTAGCACACAATTCATAAAACTTATCTGGAACAACAAGACCTAGAGATAACGTTTTAACACGAATTTTTTCATCCGCATTTTCTTTTTTCGTGGATAAAAAGGCAACAATATCTGGGTGGAATACGTTTAAATAAACCGCTCCCGCACCGTTACGTTGACCTAATTGGTTTGAGTAACTAAAGCTATCTTCTAACAATTTCATAACTGGAACGATACCACTTGATGCATTTTCGATTTTTTTAATTGGGTCGCCCGCTGCACGAATGTTACTCAATGAAACACCGACACCACCACCGATACGTGATAACTGTAACGCACTATTGATCGCACGACCGATACTGTTCATATCGTCCGTTACTTGAATTAAGAAACACGATACCAACTCACCACGTCTTTTACGCCCTGCATTTAAAAACGTTGGTGTCGCTGGTTGGTAACGTTGATGAATCATTTCATTTGCTAAATGTGTTGCTAAGTCTTCGTCACCATCTGCTAAATACAATGCACAAAAAACAATACGATCTTCATAGCGTTCTAAGTAACGTTTACCATCATTGGTACGCATCGCATATTGTGTGTAAAACTTAAAGGCTGACATAAACGATCTAAAACGGAATTTTTTCTTATAGGTCATCACCATTAACTGTTTTACAAACTCACGTGAATATTTACCAAGAAATTCGCGTTCTAAATAATCGTTATCCATTAAGTAATCTAATTTTTCATCTAAAGTATAGAAAAACACCGTATTTGGATTAACATGTTCTAAAAAATAAGCGCGTGCAGCTTCTTTATCTTTATGTACTGGGATTTTCCCATCAACCGCACGGTTTAATTCATTATTTAATTTGAAGTATGTCACTTCTTGCATCTTTGAGACAACTTTAGGATTTTCCAAGCTTTTCTACCTCTTCCTTAAATTTTTTCACATCGTTAGGAGACCCTTGAAATTCAAATTCATGAATAACGGGAACATTATACTTTTTCGATAGGTCACGTGCCGTAAAACAAAATAATGTATTAAAATTACGATTCCCACCACCAGCAACACCGCGCAAATACGCTTGGTTATTTCCGGTTTCAATGAAATCATTCATAATACTTGTTGCTTCAATTTCATACGTTGGCACAACAACTACGTACGGCTCATAAATTTGTGTAAATGCGTTATCCAATGTAATTTCTAACGTATCCATATCTAATTTATTAACAAATTTACGTGTTTGTCCTGTCACAGACATATAGACCACTTTCATAGACTTCTCCTTTAACACTCATGGTGTTTATTATACCAAACCAAAATAAATTTACAAGCCTAAAAGCACAATATATGGATTATCTTTTTTGCACCACACAATATATTGTGTTATCAACGAAAGCCCGTAACTACTGGATTTTCCAATAAAAACACGAAAATAATAGGTGAATCCATCACTATTTATAAAGAAATCCACCTATTTTTTTCGTTTTTTAGATACGCTTCAAACGATTATTTTAAGTTTTTCAAAGCTGCTGCAAATGGATTTTCCACTTCAATATGATCATTATTGATTTTTTGCATCAATCGCTTCGCTTCATGCTTCGTCACTTTTTTCTGTTTTGTTGACTTGTTTTCTATTTTTTCACTAATTTGACACGTTTGACATTTGAAATACGCACCATTTTTACCATCAATCTGTACCATCTTTTTATGGCACACACTACAACGTTTATTCGTCACTTTTAAATCTTTTCGACGACGATACGAACACGTTTCACTAGTGCACACATAAAATGCCCCTTGCTTTGTTTGTTTTTCACGTAACAAAGACGCACACTCCGGACATTTTTTACCCGTCAAATTAAAATCTTTATAGACAGCCTCACTCTGTTTAATATCGCGAACTAACACTTTCGTCTGTTCTTCAATTTCCGTAACAAACGCATTTAACGCTCGTTTCCCTTGCGCAATTTCTTCCAACTGCACTTCCCATTTTTCCGTTAATTCAGGTGATTTCAACTCGGGATTAACTAACGTCAACAATTGTTTTCCTTTCGGCGTGACTTTCAGCAACTTGTCTCGCTGTAACAACTCTCCAGATACAAGTCGTTCAATAATTTCCGCACGCGTAGCAGGCGTTCCTAAATGGAATTTATCCATCAGCGCCAATAAGGCCCCTTCCGTTAAGGCGTGGGGAGGTGTTGTTAACTGCTGCTGAATTGAAAAGTTTTTAGGAATCGATTGACCAACCCGAAACACCACTGCTTTTTCGGTGGCTACGCCAGCTAATTTCCAGCCCTTTTCAAGTGTTGTTTCTGTGGACAATGTCATTTCAATTTCATTAAACGATACGATTGCGCTATGCTTATTTGTTTGCACGTCTGGTAAAAACTGTTCTACAAAACGTTCTACAATCATGTGATAAATTTTAATGTCATCACTATCCATTTTAGCGTAGTTAGGCGCTATTTCTGTTGGAATCAACGCATGATGGTCTCCAACTTTATGATCGTTAAACACCTGTTTTTGTAAAATCTTTCCACCATTTTTAATAATGCCTTTAACCCGTTCATCTACTTTTACAATGGCATGCAACCGTTCAAGTAACGTGCCTTTTAAATCGCTTGTTAAATATTGTGAATCGGTACGTGGATAAGACGTTACTTTATACACTTCATATAACCGTTGCACAATGGCTAACGTTTTTTTAGCCGAAAATCCGTATCGATGGTTTGCGTCTGTCTGCAATTTAGTTAAGTCATACAACAACGGTGCACTTTGTCGTTTAATTGTATCCGAAACTTGTGTTACTTTTCCATGAGATAACGTATCGATTAATTGTTGCGCTTCTTCTTTCGTATGAAATTGTTGCGGTAATTTTGCCGTTAATCCGTCATAATTTAGCGTTACCGTAAAATACGTTTTTGGTATAAATTTTTCAATTTTTTCTTCTTGTTGTCGCACTAAGGCTAACGTTGGTGTTTGTACACGACCGGCAGATAAATTATCTTGATATTTAACGGTTAATGCACGTGTAACGTTTAACCCAATTAGCCAATCTGCCTTTGAACGTGCCAACGCACTATCGAATAATCGATTATACTGACTTCCAGGTTTTAATGACTTAAAGCCTTGTTCAATCGCTTTTTGCGTTTGAGATGAAATCCATAAACGCTCAATCGGTTTATCATTTTTACAATATTGTAAAATCCAGCGGGCAACCAACTCCCCTTCACGTCCTGCATCTGTAGCAATGACAACATGCGATACATCTGAACGATGCACTAACTTTTTAATGGCGTGTAATTGTCCAGTCGTTTTAGGGAGTGGCTTTGTTCCAATGCGTTTTGGTAACATGGGCAATGTTTCTAATTTCCATTCTTTCCAATCCGTTGCTAAATCTTCGGGCATTTGTAACGTCAACAAGTGTCCATACGCCCACGTTACAATAAAGGCGTTCCCTTCAAAATAATGTTTATGCACTTGGTTTGCGTGTAAAACTTTAGCCAAATCTTTAGCAACACTTGGTTTTTCTGCCAATACTATTTTTTTCACAATTCACTTTTACTCTCTTTCTTCAACGTCTTACTCATTATAACAAACTCCAATTTTATTTAATAGCCAATCCTTTTTTGATTCATGTCATCGTACAATATGGTAAAATAACACCATGACATTAGGAGGTTTTCATGAGATTTAAAAAACAAGCAATTGTCCCCTTACAAATAGACGAAAAATCGACCATTGATTTTACGTGCTACCACGTCCTATCCAAAACAAAAGATACACATTTACTCGAGAAATTATTTAACGGCGATATTTTCCATGTACAACATCCCAAAACAAACGAACGTCTACCAGTAATGTATCCGTGTGCCTATATCGATGAAGATAAAAAATTTATTGTTTTGTTTAATCCGGAAGAGTCCATTCCACACGAACAACTCTCTACTTCATTATTTGATGGTTTACCAGATGATATTAGCGACTACACATTACGCGAAACACACTATTTAACCGAATTTTACGAAAAATTAAACGTTCTTGATTACGGCTTGCGCGATACTGAAATGGAATGTGTTAAATTATTGACGCACACCTTATTCAAAGAACAATACCCCGAAAAAGAAATCGTACACACGTTCTTTTTTGACGATAACGGCACACCCTCTTTTACATTTGTTTCGACAGATAACCAAGAAACAACGCCCTATCGTCAAGAGTTAGTCGATGTCGTCAACGAACGCGTTCACACACTCGATTTACCTAAAGGGAACATTCACATTGTTTCACCGCACTGGGCAATCAAAGCACTCAATTTATAGATAGGAGTTTTTATGAGTTTTACATTAATCGCTACAAAATCATTACCAAATATCAATAGTATGGGATACGTTTATACACACGATAAAACAAAAGCTACTGTAATGTATGTCGCTAACGACGATGATAACAAAGTGTTTTCAATAGCGTTTGCTACGCCACCACAAAACAACAACGGTATCGCACACATTTTAGAACATAGCGTTTTATGCGGATCTAAAAAGTTCCCAACAAAAGAGCCGTTCGTTGAACTGGCTAAAGGGTCTTTAAACACGTTTTTAAACGCATTCACGTCGGCAGAACATACCACATACCCTGTCGCATCTAAAAACCAAAAAGATTTCAACAATTTAATGGACGTTTATTTAGATGCTGTCTTTTTCCCAAATTTAGTCGATAACCCTTATATTTTGGCACAAGAAGGTTGGCATTATCATTTAGAAAACGCCGAAGACGATTTAATTTATAAAGGCGTTGTATACAACGAAATGAAAGGGGCGTATTCCAATCCAAATACGGTGATTTATCAAGCTTCTAAAAAAGCACTTTTCCCCGACACAATTTACGCCAACGAATCGGGTGGTCATCCATTGGATATTCCAACACTCACGCAAGAAGAATTTGTTGCTTTTCACGAGAAATATTATCACCCAACCAATGCATTTACGTTCTTTTATGGCGATTTAAACATTACAGAACAACTGGAACGGTTAGATGTTTATTTCAATCAATTTGAGTATCGCCCATTTGACAATGAAATTGCATTGCAACCAAAATTTGAGAAACGACACGATGTTACCATTTCTTATTCGATTTCACAAGATGAATCGACAGATTACAAAACTTTTCTATCTTTAGAATTTGTCATTGGTGAATCGACAAACAGCCAAGATTACGTTAATTATTCTGTTTTAAACGATATTTTACTCGGCAATAACGCTTCCCCGTTATGGAAAGCATTGATTGAATCGGGCATTGCAAGCGATGTTGATGGCGGATTTAACAACTCTATGCGTCAGTCAACTTTTGATATCACATTAAGCAATTCTGAATTAGAACACAAAGAAACGTTTATCAATCTCGTTTTTGATACGTTACGTGGTGTTGTTGCAAATGGCATTGATCCTGTGCAATTCCAAGCAGCCATTAATAAAAATAAATTTGCGTTGAAGGAAGCTTCAATGAATGGCAGTTTCCCAAAAGGCGTCGTCTATGGCATGTCCGCTGCTAGTCAATGGTTATTTAACGGTAATTTATTCGACCCTTTTTTCATTGAAGATGCTTTAACGCATTTAGAAAAACATCCCGAACTACTCATTGACTGTATTGAAAAAGGGTTTTTAAACAATACTCACGCTATTTTCTTGGCTGGTGTACCAGAAGCTGGACTAAACGATAGATTATTTAATGACGTACACGACACTCTGCAACGTTATAAAGCGACATTAACGATAGAAGAAATCAACACACTTGTTGAACAAACCCAACTATTGCTAGAGCGCCAAAACAATCCAGATACACCAGAAAATTTAGCAACCATACCAACTTTAACATTAAGCGATTTAAATGAAAAAGCCGACGATATTTTCTTGCAGGTGAACACACACCACAAAACAACCTATTTACATCATGACACCTTTACAAGTGGTATCGACTACGTCACATTCTATTTTGATACGCGTGTTATTGACACTAAACATTTGCCGTACGTTAGTTTATACGCTAAGTTAGTTGGTGCCTTCCCAACAGAACGCTACCAACTAGAAGAACTCGCTGCGTTAGAAGATTTACACACAGGTGGCATTCACACCTCAACTAATGTATTCGTTAAAAGTACACGAGAACACGATTTCGCCCCAAAATTTGTCGTAAAAGTAAAAGTGCTCGACGACCAATTGCCATGGGTGAATACGCTATTGAGTGAATTGCTATTAAAAACACAATTTGATGATCGTGCAAAAATGAAAGAACAGTTGCTCAAAATAAAATCTCGACACGAATCAAAATTCATTTACGAAAGTCACGTTGTTGCCACACATCGTCTGCGTTCCTACTACTCAACTGCAGCACAATATGAAGAAGTGTTAAGTGGTATTGATTTCTATTATTTTGTAAGTGACTTATTAGAAAACTTTGACACTGTATATCCGGACATTATCGCCGCTTTAAAAGTGATTCAAACAACGTTATTTAATCAAAATCATTTAACCGTTGGTTTTATCGGAAAAATGGACGATACCCAATCACAGTGGGAAACATTAAAATCCTTTATTCACACGTTACCTAGTGAATTATTGATGCCACAGCCATTTCACTATACAAAAATAAGCACTAAAGAAGCATTTGTGTTGGCACAAGATGTTCAATACGTTGCCCAAGGCTACAACTATACGCTAGATCATCTCGTTTATAATAGTCAGTTACGCGTTTTAAAAACCATTTTGTCCTATACTTACTTATGGAATACCATTCGTGTACAAGGTGGTGCGTACGGTGCATTTAACGTTCAAACACGTGACGGTGATTTTATTTTTTGCTCTTATCGTGACCCAAACATTGCCGAAACATTGGCACATTACGGTAAAGCAAGTGACTTTGTACAACACCTTGACATTGATGAACGTGAACTTGTCAAAGCCATTATCGGTACATTTAGCGAATTAGACCAACCGCTCTCTCCAAAAGAAAAAGGTGAAGTGGCATTTATGCGGTACTTCTTAGGCACCGATTTTGAAACACTTCAAAACGAACGTTCGAACATATTGCACACCCGTTTAGACGATTTACGTCAACTTGCGCAGTACGTTTCTACTGCAATGTCTAAACCAACCTACTGTGTCATTGGTAATAAACAAGTGATTGATGCCAATCACAATTTATTTGACCGCATTACTACCTTGATAAAATAATTATGAAAACAAGTGGTGCTTTCATGAAAATGCATAGAAATATCACTTTTTTATTGATTTTTTTAGAAAATATCAGTATGATATAAAACGTAATTGTTTAAATTATAATTTTTTAGGAGGTATATACACATGTTAAAAGAATTAAAAGCCTTTTTATTACGTGGTAATATTTTAGAATTAGGGGTCGCTGTAATTATCGGTGGGGCATTTGGCGCAATTGTAACATCTTTTGTTAAAGATATCATTTCTCCACTTATCGCTTTATTATTCGGACAACCAGACTTTTCTGCTGTAATGTTAGGTACTTTAAAAATTGGTAGCTTCATCAATGCTGTAATTAACTTCGCTATCGTTGGTACAGTATTGTTCTTCGTTATGAAAGCTGCTGAAAAAGTAATGCCTAAAAAAGCGGTTGAAGAAGCAGCTCCTGCTGGCCCAACTCAAGAAGAGTTATTAGCAGAAATTCGTGATTTATTGAAATCAAAATAATTCAATTTATGATGAATGATATGACTTACTAGCATGATTTGCTAGTAAGTTCAGACTGTTGACAATACCAATAAAAAATCCAACATATTTTTTAAAAAATGAAAAATATGTTGAATTTTGAATTTTAAAATACGAAATGAAGAATAATATCTCAAAAAATGGCTATCTCCAGTGAGTAGAATTGCCATTTTTTTCATGTTTTGGGCAGCACAAGATAACCAAGTATACTGTTGCATCTTGGTTACTCCTCTATATTGCGCAAATCGATACCCATGATTTTGCTTAGAGTCTGCAAAACTACGCTCAATCGTTTCTTTCCGTCGTTTATATAATGCTTTCCCAAACGTAGATAATCGACGTTCACGACATCTATCGTATACATCAGCATCTATCGCTCGACGTAGTATCCGTTTATTACTATTATCGCTTATACGATACTGTTTATATCCTTGTCTATCAATATTTCTGTAGGTATAAATTTCTCCCGTACGTGTATCCGTAAAACAATCTATAGATGAATTATATCGAAAAAATTTATGGTCAGGATTGCGATGAAAACGTCGATACCCAATCACAGAAAATATCTTTTTCTCTTCTAAAAATTTTAAAATGTCTTTTTTATAATATCCGCTATCTAACGCGACACAATTCACATTAAAATTAAATGTTTCGATTATATGTGTTAATCGCGACACATACGGTACACTATCATGCACGTTGCCTGGTGTAATAAAGCAATCCACAATAAAATTATGTTTACCATCTACACTACGATGGTCTAAGTACATAAATCCCTTTTCTTTATTATCTCTATGGTAATATCCACTTTCTGGATCAGTCGTACTTTCTTTAATGGATTTAGAGATGATTTTATCAGTGTAATTAAAAGGCTTTTTTCCAATAGCTTCTCGTTCAGCGTTAATTTCGTTTTCTAAATCTCGTTTACGTTCTTGAACGGTTTCAATAATAGCGTTTTTAAATTTATTTTTATTGGCATTTGCTTTAATATGTGTGGAATCTGTAAATAATGCTGTCCCACTAATTAAATGATGTGAGATAGCTTGGTGTACAATAGTGTTAAATATATCTTCAAACACAGAAGTACCTTGAAAACGGCGAATATAATTTTGAGAAAAAGTGGAATAATGAGGAGTTGGTTTAGAGAAAGGAAGGTTTAAAAACCATCTAAACGCCACATCAGTTTCGACACGTTTAATGGTTTCTCGCATTGATTTAATACCGTAAATATCTTTTAAAAAGACTAATTTAAATAAAACAACTGGATCTAAACTATTACGACCGTTGGTATGACTATAGTAAGGAGAAGTAATATCATAAATAAAATTGAAATCAATTGATTTATCAATTTTACGTAGTAAATGATCTTTTGGTACTAATTCGGATAATGTGTTTAATATGATTTCGTCATTTGGATGATTTTCTTTATAAAACATAAATTGTTCCCTCCTTTTTCTTATCTCTATTATACCACTTTTAAGTGTTATTATCGTATCAGACGTTGTTGTACGAATGGCTTCGTTCTCGCACGTAGTAGGGAACGCGCGATGTATCGTGTACATCGCGGTAAGCCGTACAACTTAACGTCTGGTACGAAAAAAGACTGTTGACAGTTTATTTGTCAACAGTCTGGACTTACTAGCATGATTTGCTAGTAAGTTTTTTTGTTTTATGGCAAATCACTTATGACATAAACAATAGGCACCCATTTATCCATACAAAAAGGCAACACTGTTTAAGCGTTGCCTTCAACTGTTGATCATTTAAAGTGTCGACAGTTTTTTATTCATTAAATTGTTCGTTTTATTTTATTCGAATCGTTTCAAACCATTTTCTATGTTCAATACGTTCAATAAAGTAATGTGCAATGTGTGAAAAAATGAGAAGATTTAACAGTGTCCCTTCACGAACGGTTAACGGTACATCTGCGATAAATGTAATAGCCAATGATAGTAAAATAGCTACTACATCAATTCCTTGACGCACTTTTTTAAACGTCCAACCGGAATACTGTGCAATCACCATGGCGCATGCTTCAATTGGAAACACTACTAAATTCAATCTTACGAGCATCCCAATAGCAAAACAGGATATACACACACCGATGATTAGTACCACCACACGTAACCAATAAACATCGAGTACCCAATTATTCAATAGTTGATACACCATAATATTGACCACTTCACCTAGCAACATGGCCGTAATCACTTGTAACCATTGACGGAAATGAAATTCTTTCTTTTGAATAACCCATTGTACAAGGATACATAATGCATTAACCAGCATGAGTATTGTACCAATTTTTATACTCGTAACCGTTGAAATTGACCCACTCAGTGCATTGATGCTCCCAGTTCCAACATTGGCTTTAATCGTCAAACTAACACCGATTGATGCGATAACGATGGCAAGAAAAGACCACATTGTATTCATATAAATTTTTTTCATGATTACCTCCAAATGTCACTAGTATACTCAAAAACATTTAAAGGAACAAGCGAAATGTTACAATACTTCTTTTCCCTCTTCACCTTTTCGAGTCGGTAAAATTAAGTTTAATGTAATTCCCGTTAAGGCACTAAGTGCAGTTCCAGACAATGTCAATTCAGGTGATAATTGTAACATGGCACCACCTAATCCTAAAACTAACATGGCACTTGCGATAATTAAATTTTTAGCTAGAGAAAAATCAACTTTCTTTTCAATCATTACTTTTAAACCGTTACTTGCAATGACACCATATAACAAAATCGACATCCCACCAACTACTGCTGTTGGAATCGTTGAAATGAGCGCCGTAAATTTACCGAATAACGCTAACCCCATTGCAATAAATGCTGCATTGCGTATTACAGAGACACTTGCAATACGTGTCATACCAATCACACCCGTATTTTCACCATACGTCGTATTCGCTGGACCACCTAAAAAGGCTGATAAACTCGTCGCAATTCCATCTCCTAATAAGGTACGCGTTAATCCCGGATTTTTCAAAAATTCACGACCACAAATTTGACTTAATACCGTATGATCTCCAATATGTTCGGAAATTGTCACAATTGCAATCGGTACAATCGCTAATGCTTGTGGTGTAATCCCAAATTCATAAGTTTGGAATACCCCTCCTGTTGAAAACGGTAAGGAGAAATCTGGTAACTGTACCCAATTGGCTTGCAATACTGGAGCAAAATCAACAATACCCACAACAATCGCTACAATATATCCAGCTACAATACCGACTAAAAATGGAATAATTTTGAAAAATCCTTTTGCTGTTGTATTAACATATGCCGTTACTAAAAACGTGACTACCGCAACCATAATTTGACGCATATCCCCATCTTTTGTAAAACCGGCATTCGATACTGCTGAACTAGCCAACCCTAACCCAATCACCATAATCATTGGTCCAATGACAATAGGTGGTAATAATTTATCAATCCAGCCTGTACCTAAAACTTTAATTAAACCGGCAATCACCACATAAACTAAACCGACTAAAATGACACCACTTTGTGCTGCGGAAATATCGCCACCACGTTGTTGAATTGCCAATCCCATTGCTGAAATATAAGCAAATGATGAACCTAAATAAACAGGTACCTTTGCTTTAGTCGCGACAATATACACAAGCGTGCCTAATCCGCTACAAAACAAAGCAACAGAAACCGACATGTTTAACAAAATCGGTACTAAAATCGTTGCACCAAACATCGCAAAAATGTGTTGCACACTTAATAGTAAACCTAATTTTGCATTGGGTTTCTCGTGGACATCGAATAACAATTGTTTTTCCATATTTTCCTCCTAAAACACCTATTTTTATACAAAAAAATAGGCAAATATTGTATTTGCCTTTAGGATACGTATTTAGATTAGTTTATGTGTAGGCAGAAAAACACCCTACCCATTCTATATGAAAATCGTTTCTTTACAACCTCTCTGGATTGCATTAAAGACTTATACTGTTGTGTATTGTATCAGAAGCACTTTTAAAATGCAAGGATTTTAAAAAATTAAAAAACATGCGTTTATTGCGCGACTATGCTCAATGCATCATTTACAAAATGAAAATCCAGCAACCTTTTCAAAACGAAAAAGTTGCTGGATTGTTAATGTTCTACAACTTGTAGAGTCGCTCTTAAATTAGTCATTCAAAATTTCGCCATTTGTGGCAATAACTTCTTTATACCAGTAGAATGAATCTTTGCGTAAACGTTTTAACGTACCGTTACCTTCATCATCTTGATCAACATAAATGAATCCATAACGTTTTGACATTTGTGATGTAGACATACTAACTAAGTCGATACTACCCCAACTTAAATACCCTAATAAATCCACACCTTCATTAACCGCCTCACCCATTTCTTTAAAGTGTGCTTTAAAGTAATCAATACGATATTGGTCATGAATTGAACCGTCAGATTCCACAACATCTTTAGCGCCCATACCATTTTCAACAACCATTAACGGTAAACGATAGCGGTCATATAACTCAATCAATGAAATTTTCAATCCTTTTGGATCAATTTGCCAACCCCACTCAGTTGCTGGTAAATAAGGATTTTTAACGCCTAAAATCGTATTTCCTGGTGTACGCTCTGCATTTGGATCAGCTGATTCCGTCATTGACATATAGTAACTAAACGTCACATAATCAACGGTGTATTTTTTAATGATGTCTAAATCGCCATCTTCCATCGTAATGTGAATACCTTCATTTTCAAAACGTTTTAACACTAAACGTGGATACTCTCCAAAAACTTGTACATCTGCATAGAAATAATTGTCTAAATTTTTCTTTAATGACAATTCTACATCTAGCGGTGCACATGTACGTGGATACGTTGTTAATTTTGTTAGCATACAGCCCATTAACGCAAATGGAATAGTTTCACGCAACGCTTTCGTTGCTAATGATGACGCCACAAATTGATGGTGTAACCCTTGGTATAAGTGTTCCATTTCTTTACCTTCTGGAATCGCATCTAAAATAATACCTGCAGTTGTAAACGGATGACGAATAATACTGTCCACTTCATTAAACGTTAACCAATATTTCACCGTATTAAATTCAGTAAAGCACGTTTGGCAAAAACGCACAAAATGATCAACCACTTCACGAGCCACCCATCCATTATATTTTAAACTTAAATGTAAGGGCATTTCGTAGTGTGACAATGTCACAACTGGTTCAATATGTAATTCATGCATTTTAGCAAATAATTTTTTATAAAATGCGACACCTTTAGGGTTAGGCGTCAATTCTTCACCTGTTGGATATAAACGTGACCACGCAATTGATACGCGCAATGCTTTAAATCCCATTTCAGCAAATAGTTGTAAATCCGTTTCATATTGATGATAGAAATCAATACCACGACGTTTTGGATACCATTTATCACTTAAATCAGCGGCAGCTTCTTTAACACCTTCTGTTGTAAACGCAACGTGTTTTGCGTAATCTTTAACATCTACATTTGGCTTGTATGTTGCCACATCTGCAACAGATAACCCTTTACCATCTACG
This sequence comes from Carnobacteriaceae bacterium zg-C25, assembly GCA_017945845.1. Lineage (NCBI taxonomy): Bacteria > Bacillati > Bacillota > Bacilli > Lactobacillales > Carnobacteriaceae > Carnobacteriaceae bacterium zg-C25. The sequence continues at coordinate 265,423 of CP072828.1, read as the reverse complement.
TTCCAAGCCCCTTCCACTTGGTTAGCAGCAGTCGCACCACCCCATAAAAATTCTTTTGGAAAACTTATTTTTACCATGTTATTCTCCCTGTCTATTTAATGATACCTTTATTTTACCGTAATGAGTTCAACGAATTCTTATACGACAAACCTAAAAAATGATACTATTCTCTGTTTTATAATGGCTGATATACAAAAACCGCTGGACAATCGTCCAACGGTTTTTGTATTCGATTGTACAGAGTATCTAAACAAATAGTTGCTTAATTAATGTTAAAGCACTATCGGTCATTACATATCACCGCTATTTGCCATAGCACCGCATTGCTATGGTGCTTAAACAAAGGTCTATAAAGTGACTTTATAATTGTGATTTACTGTTGCTTCAATAGTTGGGTATTTTTTTAAATAATCTGCAATGAGTTCCGTCATATCAATTTGTACTTCTTTTACAATTTTTTCAGGACCATACATGGTGTAATTTCCACCACCAACTGCACGATATTGGTTTGTTACCACATCAATCGTGGCGTCCATATTTAACGGTTCGCCTTTATAACACAACTCCACAACTCGACTACCTAGAGGCTTAGAGAAATTAATGGTATACTCTACACCTTCAAACATATCATAATTGTAATATTGTGGTTTTGGCAACATATAGACTGGATTAAACTTAATTTCACCGTCTTCTACAATAAAATATTGCGCCGTTTGCTCAATGGCATCTTTTAAATCTTGTCCACTCATGCGAACAACGGCTAGCGTGTTTGGATAAATGTAATTCGTAATAATATCACGCATCGTAATAATTGGATTAAACCCACGACCTTCATTATTAAATAGCGCTGTCCCTGAAATATCCGCACCTGTAGCATCCATTTGAACACGTTGAATAAACTCAATATAAGGGTGCTCTTTTAAGCGCGCTTCATGCGGATTTGTAATGGTCATATCTCCAACAACTTTCCCTGCTGGTTGATCTAGCCACTCTTCTACATCTACCTGTAATTCATGAACAAGTTGCATTATCTCGTCATCTGTTGAAAACTCTCCTGTTGGATGCAGTTTCGCACTTGATGACGTAACGATGTATTTACCATTTACTTTTTCTACTTGAAGTGAGATCTCACCAACATATTCACCGCGTTGCCCCGGTTGAACAACTGGCACACCATTTAACTCTTGCGCAATGACACGATGTTGATGTCCCGTAATTAACGCATCAATGCCTTCAACTTCATGTACTAATGCATATCCTTCATTTTCTCCCGTAATCAATTCCGTTGGTTCGCCTGTTTGTAAATCACGCTCAAATCCACCGTGATACACGACAACAACGACATCCGCTTCTTTTTTCAACAACGGCATATATTCTTTAACCGTCTCAACAACACCTTTAAACGTTAATCCTTTAATGGTTGCTGGCTGTTCCCAATTTGGAATATATTGTGTCGTTACACCTAAAAATGCGACTTTCACATCACCAAATGCTTTAATTTCATAGGCTTTATCAAAAATTGGTGTCCCATCTTCTTTTAAAATATTCGCACACAAAATGTTATGCTGATAACTTGAAACGGCTTGTTTTAAATAGTCCATGCCATAGTTAAATTCATGATTTCCCAACACACCTAAGTCATATCCAATTGCATTGATGACTTGTGTTAAATCATTGACGCGATATTTTTCCGATTTGTTTACAAAATAACTTAACGGAGACCCTTGAATAAAATCACCATTGTCAATTGTCACAACAGGTCCATTCGCTTCTTTTTTGATGTGTTTTATAGTAGAGGCTACTTTTGCCGTCCCAAAAGGTAAATTCATGTTGCGTTCGCCATAGTTTGTCGGCAAAATGTAGCCATGCATATCGCTTGTTGCCAAAAGTTTAATTTCCATAATTCTATCCTTTTCTTGATTAAAAAAGCAGGGTAATTAACCCTGCTTTCCAACGTTAAGCATACGCCTAACATTGCCAATCTCGTGTGTATTGTATTATTTAGACCATACTTGTGATAATTGTGCTTTTAAAGCAGCAAAGTCTGCTGTACCTGTCGCTAAAATTTGTTCCATAATTGTACGAACTTCAGTGTAAGCAGCATCTGAATTTTGTACAGCTGGAATGCTGAATAATTCTTTAGTTGTTTCATCTAAAATAGCTGGTACTTTTGTTGTGCTATTTTTGTAAGCATCTGATTTCAAGACACTTTCTACAATAGGCATATAACCTGTTTGTTGTGCCCAATATAATTGAGAATCAGCAGAAGCTAAGAATTTCATGTATAAGTAAGCAGCTGTACGTTGTGCTTCGCTTGCACTACTAAACATGTAAACATCTGTACCTTGTTGTAAATTGATTTTTGCTGGACGTGCAGCAACACCGTAAGTAAATCCTTTTTCGCTTGCTGGTTTAGCAACGTGTGATTCACCCGCGCTACTTCCGATGTACATTGCTAATTTTTGGTTAGCGAATGGACCTGATAAGAATTTATCTGATCCGGCAATACGGAAGTATCCTTCTTTAACACCTTCAGCATAGAAATTCACAACTTTTTGTGATTTTTCACTTGAAAAATCTAATGATGAATTGAAATCAACACCTTCATTTTTCATAGCAATCGCATAATAGTTGTTCAATGAGTCAAAACCTGCACCGACAACTTCACCGTTTGATTTTTCAAAAATAGTTTTTGCTACTTCTTTAAATTCATCCATTGTTGTTGGTACTTTAACACCATATTTTTCGAATAAATCTTTGTTGTAGAATAAAACTTCTGTTGATTTATTGAATGGGATACCATATTGTTTGTCTTGAATTTGTGCACCTTTCATCAATGATGCTAATGGTGCATTTTCTTTTAAGCCAATTTTATCATTTTTAATATATGGATCTAAATCCACTAATAAATCTGATTGTGCTGCATCAAACAACCAACTTGGATACGCTTGTGAGATTGTTGGTAGGTTTTGTTTTGATGTAAATGTTGCATTTAATTTTGCTTGTAAATCTTTATAACTTGATTGATTTTGCAATTCCACTTTTACATTAGGATTTGCTTTCATAAAATCTTCAGTTAATTTTGTTAAAGCTTTTTCATGTGGCCCTTGCATTGCATGCCAAAACGTAATTGTTGTTGCTTCTTTCACTTCTGTTGCAATTTGTGTAGTTGTGTTTGAACTTGTGCTTTGTGAACCACAAGCAGCCAACGCTACTGCAGCAACACTTAACGCCGCCGCTTTAACACCTGATTTAAACTTTTTCATCGTTCTTCCTATTCTCCTTTGTTTGCTAATACAATAATTTCGCCACGAGACGGCAATATTCTTTCACCATACGGATTATGCAGATTTTCTGGATGTAACGTATGGATTGGAACCAATAATTTAGGTTCAATCATATCAATGATACGATTGAGATCTTCTGGCCAAGCATGACCAGAACAAGAGACACGCACGAACTCAATGTTTTTACTTTCTAGTAAATCTAAAAACGGTTGCCAACCAGGATCAAAATCTCCTAATGGCTGTGCGTTGGAGTGTAAATATAAACTACCTTCTTGTAATTTATCGAACTGATTAACGGCTTGCCATACATAAGCACTTGTATCATGAAGCAATGTATCATGACTAATTTCTAATGTTGGATTAAGCATCTCATTTTTAGGTTCTTGTGTATAAGCATAGTAATATGGCACATCCATTTGGAAAATTTCTTTTACTAAGGCAGCCATATTCGCTTCCAACACCACTTGACGCGGTGAGCGTTCAACTATTTTTTTAAATCGCAATACATTGGCTGGATACCCATTAAACGTAATTTGACGATTTGGATACTGATTAATTTGTTCTACGAAACAATCAATTACAGCCTCTTCAGTTTGAATATCTTTTTCCTTTGGATCAGTCAATCTTTCTGGCCAAGAGATGCTAACACCTTCCATAATCAACATGTCCGAATGTTTTGCAGCTTGTGCCATGGCGATTGATTTATCGGCTTCATAGCCATGTAAACGTAAATCACCGGTATACGTGATTAACCCATCTGGTGTACGAATGAGTAACGCACACGCACCATAAGCATCGTGATCTACTGGCATAACCGTAACTTCAATATCCCCTACACGAACAACTTGATTGTCATCAAGTCCAATAATATCGCGTGTAAATGGATTTTGTTCAAATGGACTCGGTAAAATAAATTTACCGTGTCTATTCAAACTATTTAAAATCATTTTTGTTTCTTTTAACGCATATAGCGGAATAGACGGATCTAAGTAATTCACCATACGCGAATGATCTAAATGGACATGCGATAAAAAGACGGCAGTATTTTCAAATGTTTTGGCATCAGGTCGATTAGCATAATTGAATCGCTTATCGTACACGTTGTCCAAATGCGGTATTAATTGATGTTCAACTAAAGTGGGCACCAATTCATCATTTAATTTCAAATGCGGACGATATTCTGTACCAAAATCAAAGAAAATATGTGAATTCCCATACGCCACTTCGATGACCGTTCCACCAATGGTTAAAATTCCTGCATGAAATGTGACTGTTGTGTTACCCTTTAAGTCCATTTTTTGCCACTCCTTTAATAATTTCTTTTCTGAAAATTAGATAGATAATTAAAATTGGAATAACAGTTAATGTAGCAGCTGCCATTTGCAAGTGTACATCGCTTCCACTTTCTGTGGCAAAAGCAGATAATCCATTGTTTAATAAACGGAACGTTTTATCATTTGTTACCAATAACGGCCATAAGAATGAATTCCAACTTGAAATGAACGTTAAAATCCCAACTGTAATTAATGCCGGTTTTGTCATCGGAACTAAAATGCGACGAATATAATCCAAGTCGCTCGCACCATCAATTTTTGCAGCATTATAATATGCATTTGAAATACCTTTTAAATATCCATTTAAATAGTAAATGTAAAAAATTGAGGTTAAAAACGGAATAATTAATGCCGTATATGAGTTGATTAACCCTAATTGTGCGATTGTTTGATAATTTGTAAAAATAATCGATTCATAAGGAACCATTAACAACGACACAAGAATTAATGAAACAACACCTTTGAACTTAAATTTCAAACTCGTTAATGCAAATGCAGCCAGTAAAGAAGTGACTACTGTGAAAATGGTTGTCACACTTGATACAAATACTGTATTTAAGAAATATTGTACAAATGGTGCACGCTCAAATACTTGTGAAAAGTTACCCCATTGTAACTCTTTAGGGAATAATGTTGGCGGAATATTTGTTGTTTCACCGTATGTCATTAACCCTGCTAAAATCATATAAACAAATGGAAAGACTGTGATAAATGCAAATATCCCAATAAAGATATACGCAAAAATTGTCGATAATTTTTTCATTTTATCCCTCCATTTTCTTCAACAATCGATTTTGTAAGAATGTTGAACATAAAATAATGATAAACAATACCACTGTTGCTGCCATAGCTAACCCTGGTCTTCCAAGTACGTGGAATTTGTCGTAAATGTAGTAAACTGCAGTTGTTGCACTGTTTGCCAAACCAGCTTGTCCACCAAATAATGCATACACTTGTGTATAGATTTTAAACGCTCCAATTAAGTTTACCGTTAATAAGAAACCAATTGTTGGCAGTAATTGTGGGAAAGTAATGCGCCAAAAAATTTCACGCTCACTTGCTCCAAACATTTTCGCAATTGTAAAATGTTCTTTATCAATATTTCTAAATCCAGCTAATAAAATGATAATGTTGAAGGCTAAACTTGTCCATATACCAAAAATAATTAATGTTGGCATACTCATATTGACATCATCAAGCCAATTGATACCGGGAATATTAAAAATACTCAATACGTAATTTACTAATCCATAATTTCCGTTAAAGAAATATCTAAATACGATACCAATCGCAATTGTACTCGTTACATACGGCATGAAAAAGATTGTTTCAAAAAATGATTTCATTTTTACTTTTTCAAAAATTGCCCATGCAATCGCTATTGAAATAATAAGTGCAACCGGAACAACGATAAACGCATACATTGCTGTATTGCCAATTGCTTTATGAAAAACAGGATCACTAACTACTTGCGTGTAGTTTTCAACACCTACAAAACGTGGTCGTAAAATCGTTCCACCTTGAAAACTCATTAAAAACGCACGAATTAGTGGATAAATGTTAAACATAACAATAATGAGTAACGCGGGTAGTAAAAATAACCATGCGCGCTTTTGATTATCTGGGTTATAAGTTTTCATTAGTATACACGCTCTCCATTTTCATCAAATATAAACACTTTGTGATAACTAAAATCAAATGTTATCGTATCTTCTTCGACAATTTGACGTTCTACACTTACGATAGACTTCATCGGTGTACTACCCGCTGTAAAATGTAAAATACGTTCGCGACCAATTAACTCAACACCCGTAACCGGAGAACTAATTAAACCGACTTCAGATGGTACAACGTCTTCTGGACGAATAGCAATTGTGTACTGTCCATCCGTTAAAGGACGTTTAAAGCGATCGGTAAATAGTTTATCCGTTTCAAATGAAAAGGCTTCATGAACAACTTTGCCATTTGCTACTTGAACGTTAAATGTATTAATGATTGGGTTACCAATAAATTTAGCAACAAATAAATTCGCTGGCTCTAAATATAAGTTTTGAGGATCATCATTTTGTTGAATAACCCCCTCGTTCATTAAAATGATTTTATCAGAAATCGATAACGCTTCTTCTTGGTCATGTGTTACGAAAATTGTTGTAATACCAACTTCTTTAACCAAGCGACGAATTTCTTCACGAATTTTCAAACGTAAACGCGCATCTAAGTTACTTAAAGGCTCATCTAACAATAACACTTCGGGTTTTTGAACAAGTGCACGCGTAATGGCAACACGTTGTTGTTGACCACCAGATAAAGTTGATGGCTTTTTATTGGCTAATTCTTCAATATTAGTCAATTTCATATACTCTTCAGCAACTTGTTTTGCTTGCTCTTTAGCCATTTTGTTTGCACCAACTGTCAATGGGAACATAACGTTTTCTAAAACCGTCATATGTGGATATAACGCGTAATTTTGAAATACAAAACCAATATTACGATCTTTTGGCTCTGTTTTAACAACTGAATTACCATTAAATTTAATATCGCCACCTGTAGGTTGCAATAATCCTGCAATCATATTTAAAATAGTTGATTTACCACAACCACTAGGGCCTAATAAACAAACCAAATCTCCTTGCTCAATTGTAAAATCAACGGATTTTAATGCTTCAAAACCGTTATCAAAGACTTTGTTTAAGCCGATAACTTCAATCATCTTTTGCCTCCAACGTATAAAATAAGATAATTATATTTTACCAAATTTTTTAATTTAAAACACCTTTTTATTTTTTTAAAATTAAATATTTTCTTAAATTTAATCAGTGTCCACTATTCATTATAACCTACTCACGCTCATATTGACAACCTTATACAAAAGCGTTTGATAACGCTTAACGTCTATTTTAAATGACGTTCAATTACAGTCATCAATTTTTCGATTTTTATTTTTTGCATCAAAAATCAATCGGTACATTCATGTACACATACAAAAAAAGACGTATCAATAGCCTTAATCGATACGCCTTTTATAATGACTAATTGTATAAATTTTAGAGTTGTTGACACAAAGCTCACCCTTAATGATATTAAGCATCTACTCTATTTAATTAATACATCTATTTAATAAATTAAATATTAATTTTACTAATTGCGCCAAAATCAATAAAGCTACTTACGGGGATTGAACCCGTGACCTCCACCTTACCAAGGTGACGCTCTACCGACTGAGCTAAAGCAGCAAAAATAAAAAAACGTGGCAACGTCCTACTCTTGCAGGAGGTTTCCCTCCAACTACCATCGGCGATAAGAAGCTTAACTGCTGTGTTCGACATGGGTACAGGTGTGTCCTTCTTTCCATCATTACCACATTTATTCAATTACCAGATTTAACTGATATGCCGAGGACCGGAATCGAACCGGTACGGTGTTAACCACCGCAGGATTTTAAGTCCTGTGCGTCTGCCAGTTCCGCCACCCCGGCATCTGTGCTCTTCACACAAGCGAAAGACGGGGTTCGAACCCGCGACCCCCACCTTGGCAAGGTGGTGTTCTACCACTGAACTACTTTCGCATTCTCTATGCCGGCTAAAGGACTTGAACCCTCGACCCTCTGATTACAAATCAGATGCTCTACCAACTGAGCTAAGCCGGCTTAGTCTAAAAAAAAACGCCTAGGCGTTTTGAACTCCGCTTGTAGGACTTGAACCTACGACATCATGATTAACAGTCATGCGCTCTACCGACTGAGCTAAAGCGGATTATTATAAGCGTGGCAACGTCCTACTCTTGCGGGAAGTTTCCCTCCAACTACCATCGGCGATAAGAAGCTTAACTGCTGTGTTCGACATGGGTACAGGTGTGTCCTTCTTTCCATCATTACCACACTTATTCTTTTTCGAAAAGTTCTTTCAAACCTCTCACCACTGAATACAATTATTAACCAAACCTACTCACTTTCTCACGTTTCTTGGATAAGTCCTCGACCGATTAGTACTAGTCCGCTCCATATATCACTACACTTCCACTCCTAGCCTATCTACCTGATCGTCTCTCAGGGGTCTTACTCTTCTTACAGATGGGAAATCTCATCTTGAGGGGGGCTTCACGCTTAGATGCTTTCAGCGTTTATCCCGTCCACACATAGCTACCCAGCGATGCTCTTGGCAGAACAACTGGTACACCAGCGGTGTGTCCATCCCGGTCCTCTCGTACTAAGGACAGCTCCTCTCAAATTTCCTACGCCCGCGACGGATAGGGACCGAACTGTCTCACGACGTTCTGAACCCAGCTCGCGTACCGCTTTAATGGGCGAACAGCCCAACCCTTGGGACCGACTTCAGCCCCAGGATGCGATGAGCCGACATCGAGGTGCCAAACCTCCCCGTCGATGTGAACTCTTGGGGGAGATAAGCCTGTTATCCCCAGGGTAGCTTTTATCCGTTGAGCGATGGCCCTTCCATACGGTACCACCGGATCACTAAGCCCGACTTTCGTCCCTGCTCGACTTGTTGGTCTCGCAGTCAAGCTCCCTTCTGCCTTTACACTCTTCGAATGATTTCCAACCATTCTGAGGGAACCTTTGGGCGCCTCCGTTACATTTTAGGAGGCGACCGCCCCAGTCAAACTGCCCGTCTGACACTGTCTCCCACCGGGTTAACCGGTGCGGGTTAGAGTGGCCATGTAACAAGGGTAGTATCCCACCAGCGCCTCCTGCGAAACTGGCGTCCCGCTCTCCTAGGCTCCTACCTATCCTGTACATGTTACACAAACACTCAATATCAAACTGCAGTAAAGCTCCATGGGGTCTTTCCGTCCTGTCGCGGGTAACCTGCATCTTCACAGGTACTATAATTTCACCGAGCCTCTCGTTGAGACAGTGCCCAAATCGTTACGCCTTTCGTGCGGGTCGGAACTTACCCGACAAGGAATTTCGCTACCTTAGGACCGTTATAGTTACGGCCGCCGTTTACTGGGGCTTCAATTCAAAGCTTCGCTTGCGCTAACCTCTCCTCTTAACCTTCCAGCACCGGGCAGGCGTCAGCCCCTATACGTCATCTTTCGATTTTGCAGAGACCTGTGTTTTTGATAAACAGTCGCTTGGGCCTATTCACTGCGGCTGACCTGAAGTCAGCACCCCTTCTCCCGAAGTTACGGGGTCATTTTGCCGAGTTCCTTAACGAGAGTTCGCTCGCTCACCTTAGGATTCTCTCCTCAACTACCTGTGTCGGTTTGCGGTACGGGTTGTTCGTCTCTTGCTAGAAGCTTTTCTTGACAGTGTGATTGATAAGATAGCCGTTACTTCATATTTCACGACCCCATCATCACTCATCCTTATCGATGAAAAGCATTTGACTCTTCATCAGACTCGTGATTTAGTACAACTATTCCAGCAGTTGCCTCTTTCAACCTCCTGTGTCCCTCCATCGCTCAAACGATTCGAACAAGTACAGGAATATCAACCTGTTATCCATCGACTACGCCTATCGGCCTCGCCTTAGGTCCCGACTAACCCTGGGAGGACGAGCCTTCCCCAGGAAACCTTAGTTATTCGGTGGACGGGATTCTCACCCGTCTTTCGCTACTCATACCGGCATTCTCACTTCTAAGCGCTCCACCACTCCTTACGGTGTAGCTTCGTCGCCCTTAGAACGCTCTCCTACCACTTGCGCTCTTCACGCAAATCCACAGCTTCGGTGTTCAGTTTAGCCCCGGTACATTTTCGGCGCAGGGTCACTCGACTAGTGAGCTATTACGCACTCTTTAAATGATGGCTGCTTCTAAGCCAACATCCTAGTTGTTTAAGCAACCCCACATCCTTTTCCACTTAACTGATACTTTGGGACCTTAGCTGGTGGTCTGGGCTGTTTCCCTTTCGACTACGGATCTTATCACTCGCAGTCTGACTCCCGTTTATAAATATTTGGCATTCGGAGTTTATCTGAATTCGGTAACCCGAGAGGGGCCCCTAGTCCAAACAGTGCTCTACCTCCAATATTCTTACAACGAGGCTAGCCCTAAAGCTATTTCGGAGAGAACCAGCTATCTCCAAGTTCGATTGGAATTTCTCCGCTACCCACAAGTCATCCAAGCACTTTTCAACGTGCCCTGGTTCGGTCCTCCAGTGTGTCTTACCACACCTTCAACCTGCTCATGGGTAGGTCACTTGGTTTCGGGTCTACGACTACGTACTCTATTTCGCCCTATTCAGACTCGCTTTCGCTTCGGCTCCGTCTCTTCAACTTAACCTCGCACGCAATCGTAACTCGCCGGTCCATTCTACAAAAGGTACGCTATCACACATTAACGTGCTCTAACTACTTGTAAGCACACGGTTTCAGGTTCTCTTTCACTCCCCTCCCGGGGTGCTTTTCACCTTTCCCTCACGGTACTTGTTCACTATCGGTCACTAAGGAGTATTTAGCCTTGCCAGATGGTCCTGGCGGATTCCGACGGGATTTCTCGTGTCCCGCCGTACTCAGGATCCTGCTAGAGGTTGTCAAGATTTTGATTACGAGGCTTTCACTCTCTTTGGCCAACTTTCCCAAGTTGTTCTTCTATCCTTTCAACTCCCATGTTGCAGTCCTACAACCCCAACAAGCATGCTCGTTGGTTTGGGCTCTTTCCGTTTCGCTCGCCGCTACTCAGGAAATCGATTTTTCTTTCTCTTCCTGCAGGTAATGAGATGTTTCAGTTCCCTGCGTCTACCTTCTCATGTGCTATTGATTCACACATGGATACTACACCATTACATGTAGTGGGTTCCCCCATTCGGAAATCTCTGGATCATTGCGTACTTACTGCTCCCCAAAGCATATCGGTGTTCGTCCCGTCCTTCTTCGGCTCTTAGTGCCAAGGCATTCACCGTGCGCCCTTATTTACTTAACCTACCATACTAATCTATGATCAATATGAGTTTAAACGCGATTCGTTTTTCATTAAAAAACTCTTTTTTCAAACATTTCTGTTTCTCGGTAAAATTTTTGGTTTGTTTTACTTAATTGTATTCAGTTGTCAAAGGTCTGTTTGTACCCTTTCAGGTACATGGAGAATAGCGGGATCGAACCGCTGACCTCCTGCGTGCAAAGCAGGCGCTCTCCCAGCTGAGCTAATCCCCCAACTCTTTGAGTGGTTTATCTTTTCACTTAGATAACCCTCTCAAAACTAAACAATGTAAAAACTCCTTTGTGCATTCCTTCTTTTCCTTAGAAAGGAGGTGATCCAGCCGCACCTTCCGATACGGCTACCTTGTTACGACTTCACCCCAATCATCTATCCCACCTTAGACGGCTAGCTCCATTACTGGTTACCCCACCGGCTTCGGGTGTTACAAACTCTCGTGGTGTGACGGGCGGTGTGTACAAGACCCGGGAACGTATTCACCGCAACGTGCTGATTTGCGATTACTAGCGATTCCGGCTTCATGTAGGCGAGTTGCAGCCTACAATCCGAACTGAGAACGGCTTTAAGAGATTCGCTTACCCTCGCGAGTTCGCTGCTCGTTGTACCGTCCATTGTAGCACGTGTGTAGCCCAAGTCATAAGGGGCATGATGATTTGACGTCATCCCCACCTTCCTCCGGTTTGTCACCGGCAGTCTCACTAGAGTGCCCAACTGAATGCTGGCAACTAGTAATAAGGGTTGCGCTCGTTGCGGGACTTAACCCAACATCTCACGACACGAGCTGACGACAACCATGCACCACCTGTCACTTTGTCCCCGAAGGGAAAGCTCTATCTCTAGAGTGGTCAAAGGATGTCAAGACTTGGTAAGGTTCTTCGCGTTGCTTCGAATTAAACCACATGCTCCACCGCTTGTGCGGGTCCCCGTCAATTCCTTTGAGTTTCAACCTTGCGGTCGTACTCCCCAGGCGGAGTGCTTAATGCGTTAGCTGCGGCACTAAAGGGTGGAAACCCTCTAACACCTAGCACTCATCGTTTACGGCGTGGACTACCAGGGTATCTAATCCTGTTTGCTCCCCACGCTTTCGAGACTCAGCGTCAGTTACAGACCAGAGAGTCGCCTTCGCCACTGGTGTTCCTCCATATATCTACGCATTCCACCGCTACACATGGAATTCCACTCTCCTCTTCTGCACTCAAGTTCCCCAGTTTCCAATGACCCTCCACGGTTGAGCCGTGGGCTTTCACATCAGACTTAAGGAACCGCCTGCTCTCGCTTTACGCCCAATAAATCCGGACAACGCTTGCCACCTACGTATTACCGCGGCTGCTGGCACGTAGTTAGCCGTGGCTTTCTGGTTAGATACCGTCAATCTCTTAGCAGTTACTCTAAGAGGTGTTCTTTTCTAACAACAGAGTTTTACGATCCGAAAACCTTCTTCACTCACGCGGCGTTGCTCGGTCAGACTTTCGTCCATTGCCGAAGATTCCCTACTGCTGCCTCCCGTAGGAGTTTGGGCCGTGTCTCAGTCCCAATGTGGCCGATCACCCTCTCAGGTCGGCTACGTATCATTGCCTTGGTGAGCCGTTACCTCACCAACTAGCTAATACGCCGCGGGTCCATCTACAAGTGACAGCTTACGCCGCCTTTCCCAACACGTTCATGCGAATGTGTTGACTATTCGGTATTAGCAGTCGTTTCCGACTGTTATCCCCATCTTGCAGGTAGGTTACCCACGTGTTACTCACCCGTCCGCCGCTAAGCGTGAAAAGTGCAAGCACTCTTCACAACCCCGCTCGACTTGCATGTATTAGGCACGCCGCCAGCGTTTGTCCTGAGCCAGGATCAAACTCTCATTAAAAATTTGAGTTTTTAAAGCTCATTTAAATTACTGACTTGTTCGAATTTTCATCCGATTTATTGTTTTGTTTGGTTATTAATTGACTTAATAATCCCTACACATTTGGTTTGTCTTTACTTTGTTTAGTTTTCAAAGGGCTATGTCGTCTTGACGACTTAGTTATAATATCAAACTCACCTGAAACCGTCAACCTTTTTTTTAACTTTTTTTCATTATTTTTCGTTTTTTCTGAAAACCTTTATTTTAATAGGGTTTGCGGGACTAACTTTCGATGGAAACTATATTTTTTACACAATTCATAAAATTTTTACGCTCATAAATTTATTTTGCTTTTGTATTGAAAACGGTTTCTGTTTGTGGTATATTGTGCTTGTAATTTTATAAAAATTTTTTACAATTTTAGGAGGTAAAATATGAAAAAGTTTTTTACTAGTGTACTTTTAGTGCTTACACTATTGCTTGCACCATCAGTAGTACACGCACAGTCTTATGAAATTCAGTTCGATGCTGCTTCACGAGCACGAGCAAACGAAGTATTCCAGCTTCTACAATCTAACGCTGACGCTTCGGAAGAAGAAAAACTGGATTTAGTCAGCAATTACTTTAAAGCAACACCGTACGTTGCTAACCGCTTAGTAGGTGATGCAACAACGGACGAACAGTTAGTTTTAGATTTAAACGGACTTGACTGTTTTACATATGTTGATTATATAGAAGCTTTTAAACGTTCATCAAACATTGATGAATTTATTTCTGCTTTACGTGATGTTCGTTACATTAACGGGGAAGTCACTTATTTAAAGAGAAAACATTTCTTCTCTGATTGGTTTAGTGAACCATCAACTGTTGCGACTGACGTATTGGCACAACCTGAATATGCAGACATCATTAAATCCGAAGATGTAGCAATCAATCAAGGCGCAAACGGTCCTTACATTCAAGGGTTAGCTGTTCGCCAACGCACCATCAACTATATTCCTCGTGAAAATTTAACTGAAGAAACATTGAAAAAACTTAAAACGGGTGATTACATTGGATTGCGCACATCAATTGCCGGTTTGGACGTTACACACTGTGGGATTGTGATTCAAAAAGAGGACGGCACATATATGCGTCACGCTTCTTCACAATCGGCTTACAAACAAGTAATTGATCAAAAGTTAACTGATTATTTTGACGTCTACAAACGCCCAACTGGTATTTTAGTGTTCCGCTCAAATACCACATTCAAAAAACAAGCAACACCTGCATTAATTCAAACAACAGAAAGTTCACAACAACTGTTAAATAAAGCTTTTGAAACTTTAAAAGAAAATGAAACAAAAACTCCACAAGAGCAATTAGACGCGTTGACTAAACTTTTCTTAGCGACTCCTTATGTAGCTAATCGTTTGGTTGGAGATATTAACACACCAGAACACTTGGTTGTAGCGGTTGACGAATTAGACTGCTTTACTTTTGTTGATTATATAGAAGCTTTTAAACGTTCATCAAATGCTACTGAATTTACTCAAGCTTTATCCAAAGTACGTTACATCGACGGAAACGTTACTTATTTAAATCGTAAACATTTCTTCTCTGATTGGATTGCAGAAAATGAAATGTTGGCTACTGATGCATTACTTGATCCTCAGTACGCTTCAATCGTAAAATCTGATGTGGTTAATTTAAACGAAGGCGCTAAAGGCGTATACATTAAAGGTTTATTGCCAAAACAACGTCAAATTAA
The DNA here is from genome assembly GCA_017945845.1 of Carnobacteriaceae bacterium zg-C25. Taxonomy (NCBI): domain Bacteria; kingdom Bacillati; phylum Bacillota; class Bacilli; order Lactobacillales; family Carnobacteriaceae; species Carnobacteriaceae bacterium zg-C25. The sequence continues at coordinate 250,318 of CP072828.1, read as the reverse complement.
TTACATTCCACGTGACCAATTAACTCCTGAATTGTTAAAAACATTCAAAACAGGTGATTACATTGGATTGCGTACATCAATTCCTGGTTTAGACGTTACACACTGTGGCATTATTATTCAAAAAGAAGACGGCACATATATGCGCCACGCTTCTTCACAAAAAGCATTCCGTCAAGTAATTGATCAAAAAATCACTGACTACTTTGGCGTGTATAAGAGTCCAATTGGTATCGTTGTGTTCAGACCTACGACAGATTTTGTGCAACAAACACCACCTGCCGTAGAACCAACTGCACCGGTTGAAACGATGCCAACGGCACCGACAGCAAACACCGTAGAGAAATTAACACAAAACGATGTAACGGTTGCTGCAAACAACTTAACAACTAATACTGTTTTATCCGTAACACCTGTTGAATCTGAAATTAAAGCTCTAGGTAATGCTTTAGCATCAGTTTACGATATTACATTGATGGAAAACGGCGTTAATGTTCAAGGTGACTTTACCGTTACTATTGCAAAAACAAAAGGCAACACTGTAACAAACGTTTATTACGTTTCAGAAGATGGCACAACAAAAGAAGAGATTCCATTCACTCAAACGGAAACACACGTTACATTTAAAACAACACATTTTTCTAAATACGCTCTTGTATATGCAACCGAACAAGGTAACAAACAAGAAAATACTGTAGAAAACAAACAAGAAAACAAAGTGACTACATTACCAGAAACAGGTTCTGTAACCTACTTACCAATTGCAATTTTAATGCTATTACTTAGTGTCGGTTTTATGTCTGTGCGAAAAGAAAAATAATTTTTAACCTTATCGTTATATAGCACAAGGTGTTGGTAGCCCATTTACAAGCTACCAACACCTTTTATTTTATTGTTTGCCTTGGGCAAAACCAAATTTGATGACCTTCCCTAAACATGACATCGCCTATAAAAATTCGCTGCTACGTTCAAACGTAACAGCGAATTTAATTATTGATTTGCTTTATGCCATTCGTTGATTAAAAAAGCAATTTCAACAAATTGGACACCTGTAATATCTCTGGATAGTAACGTTAATGCATATGGTGTAGATTCATATACAATCGCCACATCATTGATTACTTGGCCAACATACCCTGTTTTATGCGCTACCGGTGTATCCCCTAAATGACGTGAGATAAACGTTTTTGCATCCCCACTTTTCATATAATTTAACATATCAGTATAATCATTTTGATGTGTATACAAATAGTGAATCACTTGCGCTAAATAATCAGCCGTTGTTTGCTGACTCGTTGCAGAAATCGTTTGTGTCACACCCGATGATTTCCCATACGTATTAAGAGCAGCATAAACTTTTTCACGCCCCCCTAATACACTTACCGCTTGCGAAAAAGCATCAGAGCTCGATACAAGCACCATGCTTTCAATGAGCGATTTTACCTTTTCTTGCGCAATACTACCCGCTTTTATTTCATCAAAAGCAAACATGCCAATTGGCAAATACGCTGTTTCTGCAGCTAGCATGGTTTTTGTTTCATTAAACGCAATTTTATCTTTTGTATTTAAGTTTTGATACACCATCGCTATGGAAGATTCATCAATCTTTTCATTTTGTAAATACGATTTAATCAAACTGACTAAATCAACATTTTTAACCGGATACTTAACCGCAACATTCCCAGGTGTTTTTGATGTATCCACCACTTCTACCTGTTGCTGAACACTTTGGTCAAATAACGTTAACGTGATTGTATGCTTTCCAGGAGATAACGTTTTAGAATCTACAGAAAACTTGGCATCATTTGCGTAATCGCTAGATAAACCAAATAGCGTTTCTAACGAACCGCCTACAGCCATCACACGCGCAAAATTTGTTGTTTTTGTAATATCTTTTAAATTTGGTTTAATGACGGAAATCTTCACCTGATAGACCGTTTTATCTAACGTGACATCTACCGTTTGTACACCTTCTTTAAACTGTTCTTTTTTTACAGAAACATTTTGTGCATCCGAAACATTATTCAAGTAATACTTTGCTTGTGTTGGAACCGGTGTTCCTAACGTATACGTTGGCATCTCCACTTTTGGAGAGGGCATTCTTAACATTTGAAAAACAACAATTAAGCTGATAACAACAATCATAACACTGCCAACACGCCATAAATTTCGACGATCTATATCACTCACCCCTTCAATTAATCTTGATGTTGTGACAACAACGATTCACACAACAAACACATTTCATCACGTTTTGCACCATAAAAGTTATGACAAATATGTATGCCGGAATGATACAATTTTTCCAAGTTATTCATACCTATCGTTGTTTTTTCGTCCGAGCCTTGCGTCAAGGCATCTAAACGTTCACGCAAATGCATATTTTCAATTACTAACCGATTATTATCCTCATAAAGCTGCTGAATTGTCTTCTTTAACTGTTGAACAATCTGCGCCGAGCGTTTTGTCGATTGTTCTAAATACTCAAATTCATCATACCAATCATTAAATTTCATTTTATTTACCTAACTTGAAGTGCTAACCATTCATAACACACTTGCGCCGACACGTTACTTGAAAGCATCCGTTTCGCTTGCACAATCGCATCAATCGTTACACCCTTTTTCATTTTTTTAGGGACAGTGGTGTACAGTGCTGTACTTTGTTGCACCATCAGACTAAACATTGCATCACGCACAACCGTCATCACAATATCCAATCCAATGTTTACCCATTCTTTATTGGAAAAATAACGTGCTAATTTTGTTTGCACCGCAATATATGCGTTTGTATCACCTTCAACCCATTGCATCGCCCACGACACAACCGCTTGATAAAACGACTGAAAATCGTCTTGTTCAATTAATTCCATTCCAAGTTGTGTATCGGGCAAAACATACGACAAAATATACGCTTGTTGTTGCATCAATCCATTTTCTTGATAAAACGATTGAATACTTTCACGCGTTTGGTTATGACAAGCCACCAACTGTGCTCGAGAGCGTATTGTGGGTAAAACCGCGTCCACTTGAGATGTCGTCAACAAAAAATAAACTTGTTGATTCGGTTCCTCAAGAAACTTGAGCAAACTATTCGCTGCTGGAACGCTCATTTTTTCAATGTCATAAATGACGTATACCTTTTTATCATGCTCCATACTCGAAAACGAAACATCATTTTTTAGTTGACGGATTTGATCAATTTTTATCGTTTGATTATCCGCTTCAATGTATTGCACATCTTGAAACTCATTTTTTTGAATGCGTTGACAATGCGTGCAAACACCACAGACACCGTCATCGTTCAACTGTTCGCAAAATATCGCTTGTGCAAGACGTTGCACGCATTCTTTTTTACCTACACCTTGACCACCATGGAATATATACGCATGTGAAAGCGTACCGGTTCGGTACGCTTTCACCAATTGTTTAAAAATTTGTTGTTGTTTCATATTAGAAGCGTGTAAATTGTTCAATTGGTAAGACAAAGACTGTTGCTCCACCTACCGTTACTTCAACAGGAATAGATAATAAACTTTCTAAACCAACACCTAACATTGATTGTTGCATTAACATCTCTTCACGTTGTGAACAATTATCTTTAATTACCGCTAATAAAATATCTAGACTGTCATCTTCAACACCAATCATGAATGTCGTACTACCTGCGCGTAGTAATCCACCCGTAGAATTTAATTTTGTTGAACGGAAACCTGCGTCCACTAAAGCTTTACTTAATTCTACAACATCTTTATCATGTACAATTGCAATGACTAATTTCATATCGATTACCTCTCTTTTTATAAAGTTTTAAAAATTTCTGGAAAACGTTGCAACAATATATTCACGCACTGTTCGACTAATTTGTCTGTTGTTTGCGTTGCATCTAACACCACAACACGATGTGATTGTGATTGCGCAATGTTTAAATAACCTTGGCGAACTTTTTCATGAAACTCCAGCGACTCAAAGTCTAAACGATTCATTTCATTCGTACGGTGTTTTTGAATGCGTTCTAATCCAATCGTGACGTCAATATCCAAGTAAAACGTGATGTCGGGTTGCATCCCGTCGGTTGCAAAGTGATTGATATCCATAACCCCGTCAACACCAATACCACGTGCATACCCTTGATAAGCAATTGAACTATCGACAAATCGATCGCACAAAATCACTTCACCGTCGTTTAAAGCGGGAATGACATTATCGACTAAATGTTGTCTACGAGAAGCCGCATACAATAACGCTTCCGTGCGTGAGTCCATTTGTGTATGTGCCGGATTTAAAATAACTTGTCTAATCGTTTCGGCAATCATATTACCGCCCGGTTCACGTGTTAATTTAATTTTTCGTGATATTTGTTTTTCTAAAACCGGATATAATTGCTGAATTAATGTCGTTTTTCCTGCACCTTCTGGGCCTTCAAACGTTACAAAAATACCTCTCATCAATTGCCTCCAAAAATTATTTCTTACTCCATTTTACCATAAAAAAAGTGTTTTTGTTTAACGGATTTCTGTTGATTACACAACTTTTAAAAAACGCGCATACAATTCATCAAAAACCACTTTAAATTGTTCAACTTCTTCAAGCGTATTATCTTTTGAAAAACTCATACGCACCGCACATTGCGATACTTTACTGTCCACACCCATAGCCGAAAGTGTATGATGATTACTTTTGACTTTTGATGAACACGCACTTGTTGTTGAAATATAAATGCCTTTTTCCGCTAAGGCATGCACCATCACTTCACCACGTACACCCGGCATTGCAAATGTAAGCACGTGATTGGCCGACTCATCACTGGATAAAACAACTACTTTATCCAATGTGTTTAAATACGCTTTAAGTGCACTTTTAATTGGCTGGGTTGTTGCTGTATTTTCTTTATATTCTCTCAACGCTTTTGCACTCGCGACAATAGCGGGTGTATTTTGTGTGCCCGAACGCAATTTATGTTCTTGATTACCCCCGTGCAATAGCGGTTCAATGACACGTCCTAACTTTTTATATAATACGCCTACTCCGCGCATGCCATGAAATTTATGTGCGGATAAACTTAATAAATCTACACGTTCTGGAATACCTTCTTTTAACACCTGTTCTAATGCTTGTACGGCATCTACATGAAAATGTATCGTTGGGTATCGCTCTAAAAGGGTCGCAATTTGTGCAATCGGCTGCACCGCACCCACTTCATTATTTACCCACATAACAGATACAAGCACTGTATCGTCTCGCAAAGCATTTTTCACATCATCAACCGCCACGACACCACACTCATCAACCGGTAAAAACGTCACGTCGTATCCCATTTTTTCTAAAAATCGAACGGTATTCGTGACAGAGGGGTGTTCGACTTGGGTCGTAATGATGTGCTTGCCCTGTTTTGCAAACGCACTCCCTAAAACAGCGGTGTTATTTGATTCTGTTCCCGATCCTGTAAAGTAAATCGTCCCTTTTGGCACATTTAATAAGTTGGCAAATTGCTCGCGGGAACGTTCTAACAAATGATTCGCTTGAACACCTAGCGCGTGCAAACTGTTTGGATTGGCGAAATAATTAGTATTCACTTGTGTAAAGACGTCCTGTACACTTTCATGAACACGAGTCGTTGCAGCGTTATCAAAATAAATCATTCTTTTTTCTCCCAAAATTTATCCTCTTGTTGAACTTGTTTTGCCCATTGCGTATTGTCTTTAGCAAAACCTTTCACTTTATATTGCAACGTCGTATGATCAAAATCTGACTGGATAACGTACGTTTCATTCGTGAGTTTTGTCAGTTGCCCTTCTTGTCCCAATTCAAATACTTTATCATACGCGACGAGTTCTTTTTGAACATGATGCCATAAAAATTGTTCCAATTTAGTAATATCTTCTTTATCAATAGCCGATATCACAATATTCGGTAATTGAGTCGGTGTGAAAAATGCGTTCATTTTATCTTTTTTATTATAAACGGTAACAATTGGTAGTGTATCCATGTGCAATTCTTTTAATAATTTCAACACCGTTTCTTCATGACTTGTATAATTCGATGCAGATGCATCCACGACATGAATGAGCATATCCACACCGCGACTTTCTTCTAAAGTCGACTCAAACGCATGAATCAACTGCGTTGGAATATCTTGAATAAATCCTACTGTATCCGTTAAGGTCATTTGAAACGTATCCAATAATTCAATTTGTCGCGTTAATGGGTCAAGTGTAGCAAACAACTGATTTTGTTCGTATGTATTGGCATCACTTAATCGGTTTAAAATTGTTGATTTCCCAGCATTCGTATACCCGATTAACCCGAGTTGAAACATCGGCGAGTTTAACCGATTATCGCGTGAGCGTGAGCGGTGTTCTTCCAATTCTTTTAATTGTCGTTTACATTCACTAATTTGTGTTTGAATGTGTCGTCTATCGGACTCTAATTTTGTTTCACCGGGGCCACGTGTTCCAATACCACCACCTAGACGCGACATATTTTTTCCTTGTCCCGATAATCGCGGTAATAAATATTGTAACTGCGCTAATTCAACTTGTAATTTCCCCTCTTTTGATCGGGCACGTAACGCAAAAATATCTAAAATCAATTGTACGCGGTCAACGACCTTACAATCTACGTGGTCTTGAATATTACGGACATGACTGGGTGATAGTTCATTTTGAAAAACAATGGTATCCACCGATAATTCTTCTACTAGAGCTACGAGTTCATCCACTTTCCCTTTGCCGATAACGGTACGCGAATCAAACCGTTCACGTTTTTGCGTTAAAACACCGACAACTTCTCCGCCTGCCGTTTCGCTTAATCGATGTAACTCTTCTAAACTATATGCAAACTGCTCATCTTTTTCATTGCGTTGGACACCAACTAATAAGACGCGTTCAACCATTGACTCACCTCTTCCATTATGATTTCTTTATCATCTTTTAACACATCGAACCAACGGACGTTCATTCGATTTTTAAACCACGTCAATTGACGTTTCGCATAACGACGCGATTGCTGCTTTAACGTGTCGACACACACTTCTAACGATAATTCTCCACGCAAATAAGGAAATAACTCTTTATACCCTATCGCTTTCATACTTGGTGTATTTTCATCTAAATTTAACGACAACACGTACCGCGCTTCTTCGATTAAACCTTGTTCAATCATGCAATCCACACGCTGATTGATTCGCTCATACAATTTCTCACGTTCGCACGTCAAACCGATAATAAACGCGTCATACGTCTCATCGATTTCTTGTTGCGACAACGCCTCGCCCGTTTCTTCAATAATTTCAAGCGCACGAATGACACGACGCACATTATGCGTATCAATTTTTTCATACGTCTGTGGGTCTTTTTGTTGTAGTCGATTTAATAAAGGCTCAATACCAAATGTATCGTATTCCAATTGTAGTGCCGTTCTAATGTCAGATTGAAAACTACCTTCCCCTCCAAAAGTCAGACCATTTAATAACCCTTCAATATATAAACCTGTACCACCGACCACCATGGGTAAAGCACCACGATTGGCAATGGCATCAATACACACTGTAGCGTGTTGCTGAAATAAACTTGCACTATACACTTCTTGTGGATTGAGTACATCAATCAAATGATGCGGTACATTTTCCATTTCTTCTTGTGTAATTTTAGCGGTACCAATATTTAGATTGCGATACACTTGCATTGAATCACCACTGATTACTTCTGCGTTAAAACGCTTCGCCATTTCAATACCGAGTGCAGTTTTACCAACGCCCGTCGGTCCAACAATTACTAATAATTTTTGTTTCATAGTCACTACCTTTAATATTCATTCATCTTATGATACCATATTTATGATGAAACATGTTAGGAGTTCGTATGTACTTAACGATTGAACAAACAGCCGAATTTTTAGAAATAGAGATTAATGAAGTAGTCCGTTTAGTAAGGGAACGTCAAATTCGTTTTCATATTGTTGATGACGAAGTGCTGATTAACCAATCACAATTTACTCTATTTTTAAAATATCGTGAAAAAGCACTAAAGGAATATCAAGACTATTTAGATACCCCTATACCAATAGATATTGACATTAAAGATGAAGATTAGCACACCTTAAAATAAACTTTTTTATAAAAATGAACACTCAAAGAGAAATTACAGAGCATTAATTAGATGCTTTTTCGCCAAAAACGTTGATTTTACAATGTTTTTGGCGGTTTTTTATTTACCACAAATAGAAACGGTGCTATACTTTAATCATTCAATGGTATTTTAATGATTAAAGGGGGAATTTTTTATGACAGACACTCAATTGAGTAAAAAGCAAAAATTGCTAAAAAGAAGTTTGTACACGTGTGTATTCACTTTATTACTAGCTAATAACGCAGCAATGAATGTTTACGCAACCGAAACATCACCAGCGACAAACGAAGCATCAACTACAGTAGCAGACACAAACACTCCATCGGCAACAAATGCTACAGAGGACACAAATGCTTCATCTGACGCAAACACTTCAACAAACGAAACAACACAACCCGACACAACTCCTTCAACAGAAAACGCTAACGAAACTGTCGCCAATTACAACGGTACCGTTACAATGGTGGGACAATTAAATGAGCGAAATTTAACAAACGGCGTTGATCTTCCTAAAACATTTACATCCGGTGACGATTTACTTGGCAACGGAACGGAACACGAAGGGTCAATCAACCATCTTCGCACCAACTTTTTAGGTTGGTCTTCATTACCTTTAGATAATGGACAAATTCCAGAAGGCGCTAAATTATATTTAGCTACTGATAAAATATCAACAGCTTTCCCAAACGGTATCCCAGAGAACGCTAAATTATATGCCGTTTATGAAAAAATCAACATTGATACATCAAATATTTTTACAATGCTCAGTTGGCTTGGTGGAACAGTGACGGGAGACGTCAGCAATCATGTCAACAACGACAATAAAATCCATTTAAATAAAGATGTAGCCGCTGAAGATGTGTTACCAACAACACAAAATGTTCCAGAAAAATCAGATGAAACAAATAAAGTGACTGTTGACCGCTACAAAAAAACAGACAATTTCACTACTGTAAATGAAGTGGTTCTAAAATCTGAATTTGAAATGAACAAAAAAGTGGCACTTTTAATGTATCATAACCCAGTAGCCAGCAACGCGTATATTCCTGTCTTTTCTAGAAACTACGCCACAAAATTTTCAACTGACGACTTTAACACAAACGATAAAAATGCAGCGGATTACACTTATGTTGATTTAAAAGTGAAATTGGGAGATAAAATCACAACACCTGAACGCCTATACTTAGCATTCAATTCTTATGCATGGCGACCTTTATTCATTATGGACGGGGACAAAAATAAATTGGATATTGTCGACCCAGACACAAACCAAGTGCTTGGAAATGATAAATTAGCATTTAGTTCATTAATTAACAACAAATCAAGTGAAGTCGTTTTTGGTGTGAATAATCCAAATCGTGCCAAAGAATTAACTTTACGTGTTATTTTACGTACCGATAATACGATTACCTTTGGCGATGGTACTAAAAATGCAGAACGTATTTTAGGAGACAATATCCCTACTAAAGAAGGCGAAAGTAAAGCGGACGCCATCTTAACAAACATGACTTACCGCACACTTTCATCTAGTGAATTAGAAGCACATGGTATCACTGCTCCATTAACAAACGTTGTTACGATTACTGATGAAGACGCACAACTGTTAGCGTTGACAAACGGTACAGAAACAACATTAGTTACAGGTTCTATTTCAGGTGTCGTACGCGCATCCGTTGGAAATGTCACTTTACCTTTATTGGGAAATCAAGAATTACATGCTTTCTTAGATATTAAAGCAGTGAATGCCGCAACACCTGTTACATTAGGGTACACACCATCTGTTAGAGTATCTTATTCTACCGTGGATGGTACACCATTATCACCTAGTGTAGAAGCAGACGTTATGGATAATGAAGGGACATTAACGTATGATGTTTCTCCATTAAAACAAGAAACATTACAAGTAGACGACATCACTTATCACTTAGTTCGTACAGACGGAAACGAAAGTGGTACCATCACATCTGCTCAAACTAACGTCGTATACGTATACGCACCAGAAACAGGCACAACAACTGTTGAAAAAGGAACAGTAACTGTTGCTTTTGAGGACAAAGACGGAAATCGTATTGCACCTGTTGTTACTTTAATCGATGACGTAGAAGTATCAAGCACAACGGAAAAAATCGTAGAAGGTAATGTCATTGATGCACAAACAACATTAAGCAACGCAACTTATGACGCTACTACAGTTAAACAAAATACAATTGATTACAACGGTGCTTCTTATCGCTTAGTCGGTATCAAAGCAGGTAGCTTAGATGAATCAGGACGTGTTGTTGCAGGCGAACACATGGTGACCTATCTATACGAAAAAATTGTTACTGATACACCGGTAAAACCTGACGAATCAGAAAAACCTACACCACCGGTAAAACCTGATAAATCAGAACAACCAACGCCACCGGCAACACCTGATAAGCCAGAACAACCAACGCCAACAGTAAAACCTGATAAAATGACGAACGAAACAAAACCAAATAAACCGGCAACAGACAAACAGCCATTACTACCAGAAACTGGTACGCTGGCAACTGGTCTTACATCATTATTGGGTATTAGTTCATTGAGCATCAGCGCATTACTTCGTCGTAAACGCAAATAATGATATATACAAAAATGGGATTGGATAATATCAATCCCATTTTTGATTATGGCAAAGCCTCACGATAATTTGTGAAGATGATTTTAAAAACAGATTATTTTATGATTCATCTGTATGGATTCGAGAAACAAAAAGTATACTGCATAAAAGTAGGGTTGATGACTCACGCCATCAACCCTAAATCGATTTATTGCACTGAATAATTTGGTGCTTCTTTTGTAATGTGTACGTCATGTGGATGTGATTCTTTTAAACCGGCACCCGACATACGAATGAATTGTGCTTCTTCACGTAAAAAGGCTAAATCTTTTGCACCAACATAACCCATACCCGAACGTAAACCACCAACCATTTGGAATAAAATATCAGCGACACTGCCTTTATAGGCTACACGTCCTTCAATACCTTCTGGCACTAACTTATTGGCTTCATTGACACCGCTTTGGAAATAACGATCACTCGATCCTTTTTCCATTGCACCTAACGATCCCATACCACGATATGTTTTAAAACGACGGCCTTGGTAAATTTCAAATTCACCCGGCGATTCATCTGTCCCAGCAAGCATACTGCCTAACATAACGGCATGCCCTCCCGCTGCTAGCGCTTTGACAATGTCACCTGAATATTTAATACCGCCATCGGCGATAATTGTTTTTCCATAGGCTTTTGCTACATTAGCTGCGTCATAGATGGCCGTTAATTGTGGTACACCAACACCCGCCACGACACGTGTCGTACAAATAGAACCCGGACCGATTCCAACTTTAACGACATCGACACCGACTTCAAATAAAGCACGCGCGCCTTCTCCGGTAGCGATGTTCCCCGCAATCAGCGTGGCATCTTTAAACGTCTCACGAATTTCTTTAATTTTACGGATAACACCCGCACTGTGTCCATGAGCGGTATCAATGACAATCACATCTGCTCCCGCTTCTAACAAGGCGCTTGCACGTTCAAATGTATCGCTCGTTACACCAACGGCTGCTCCAACAATTAATCGACCATGCTCATCTTTTGCTGCATTAGGGTAAGCAATCACTTTTTCAATATCTTTAATTGTAATTAAACCCGATAATTTGCCAAATTCATCTACGATAGGTAATTTTTCAATTTTATGTTTTTGTAATATTTTCTCCGCATCTTTCAAAGATGTCCCAACTGGCGCCGTAATTAAATGCTCACGCGTCATCACACTGTCAATGGATACGGAGTAATCTGTAATAAAACGTAAATCACGATTTGTTAAAATGCCGACTAATTTTTTATGGTTGACATCATCTACAATAGGCACACCACTAATTTTATAATGGTGCATTAAATATTCAGCATCTTGTACTAAATCATTTGGTGTTAAAAAGAATGGATCAATGATAACGCCATTTTCTGAACGTTTTACTTTTCGAACATGCTCTGCTTGTTCTTCGATACTCATGTTTTTATGGATAATTCCTAATCCACCTTGACGCGCCATTGCAATTGCCATAGCACTGTCTGTCACAGTATCCATACTTGCGGAAATAATTGGAATATTTAAGCGAATATTTTTAGCTAATTGTACGGACAAATCAACATCATTTGGCAACACATGACTTTCCGCAGGAATTAATAACACATCATCAAATGTATACCCTTCTTTAGCAAATTTTGTCTCCCATAACGTCATAGATAGCATCCTCCATCACCATTTTTTTATGTATTAAAATAGCAAAAAAACGTTTTACCGTCAACAGACAAATGACGACTTTTAACGGTTTTATCATAATTTGTGCAATTTTTTAGTTGTTTTATTTTTAGGGCTACTGCTATAAGATGCCAATTCTAGTATTATCTTTTTCAATAGACGAAAAAAGCGACCATTCGGCCGCTTTTACGTTATGCTAAATTTTCATCTTCCATAAATGTGTTTAATACTTCTTCAACCATATCCCACTCTTCTTCAGTTTCGATTGGCAATAAGTCTCCTGCGCCACCTTCTTCATTTTCTTTGAAAGCATACGCTTGAATTTCAACATCATCATCTTCGCTTGTTCCTGCTGGATATAACAGAACGTATGATTTACCAAAATCTTCTGAATCAAATGTAAATAAAATTTGATATAACTCTTCGTTACCGTCTTCATCTATAATGGTAACAAATTGTTCTTCTTCATGGTTATGATCGTGGTCATGGTTATGTGTATGTTCGCTCATTTTTTATCTCCTTTAATTTGAATGACTATCTAAATAATTTTGTAATAAAATGACTGCCGCCAATTTATCAATTACTTTTTTACGTTTTTGTCGGGAAACATTTCCCTCTTGAATTAACATTTTTTCTGCTTGCATTGTCGTTAAGCGCTCATCTTGAAAATCAATTGCGACATCACTCACTTCACTGAGTCGACGTGCATATTCTCGAGATGCTTCGGCACGAAATCCTTCAGAATTATTCATGTTTTTAGGTAAGCCGATAACAACTTTTTCAACATTATATTCTTTAATATAGCCAAGCACTTCGTTTAATCCAAATTGCTCATTGGCTTCATCAATTTTAATAATGGTAATCCCTTGCGCCGTCCACCCAAATGGATCGCTTACTGCTACTCCGACTGTTTTAGAACCAACGTCTAATCCTAAAATTCTCATTAGTTTCTCCTATGTTGTACTAAATAAGCATTTAATAATTCTTCCATAATTTCGTCGCGCTCAAATTGACGAATGGCATTACGAGCATCTTTATGACGTGGGATATATGCGGGATCTCCTGACATCAAATAGCCAATAATTTGGTTTTGTGGGTTATAGCCTTTTTCTTTAAGCGCGTCATAAACATGCAATAACGTTGCTTGTAAGTCTAACTGCTTTAACTCATGTTTATTAAACAACATTGTTTTATCTGTAAATTCCATATCACACACCTCATTTCTTTCCTGTGATAACTTCATTGTATCCTAAAAGACCAACAATCTCAACTATTCCGCTGTCGAACGTGAATCCGTTGCAGAAAAATAAATCATATTTGGTCGCAAATACTCTTGCCCAATTAACTCACTAACGGTTACAAATTCATAACCTTTTGATTTTAACGTGGAAACAATTGTTTCTACCGCTTGAACAGATTCTTCATGAATATCATGCATCAAAATAATATCCCCTGGTTCAGTATTTCGTAATACAATATCGATATTTTTTTGAACATTACGATTTTTCCAGTCTAAACTATCCACACTCCAGTTTACTAACGGAAGTTGTGCGACTTCCGCTACACGTGCATTATACGAACCGTACGGTACACGCAATGTTTTTGGTTTCACACCTGCAGCCTGATAAACGGCATTTTGTGTATCTTGTATTTCACGCATCACAGACTCTTCACTACATTCGGCTAAATTAGGATGTGACCACGTATGATTCCCTAACTCATGCCCTTCTGCAACTTGTCGTTTAATTAAATGTTCGTTACCCGCAACATGTCCACCAACCAGATAAAACGTTGCTTTGACATCATACTTTTTCAAAATGTCTAACACACGATTCGTGCGCCCGTCTAATGGACCATCATCAAATGTGATTGCAATTTTTTTACCAACATTCTTTTTACCCATTTCAGCCGATAAATTTTTCGAATGTTCTTGTTCTTTTGTTAGTTGTTGCTCAAGTGCCGCAGCAATTTGGTTTTTAAACTGTTCTTTATAATTATCATAAATATACGCCGTATTAAAATATGGCACTACCAATTCCGGATTTAAAGGAATGTAAAAATCGCCCTCTTTATCCACCGTAAACTTCATTGCAATACGACTTGGTGAATAAGCAAACCACAATTTATTCAACGTATCGCCCGTCACCATATTTTCCAACTTAGATTTTTGATCGGCGTTAAGTGAACTTTGACGAACCGCTTGTTTTAACGATTCTACAAATGACTTACTATCAAATTTTGCACTACTCAACAATTGATATAGCGATAATTCAATATTATTTTGAATGAGGAGGGTGTTATCGTGTACACTAACCTCTTTGTGATATTTGCCATCATAAAAGCGGTACGTATCTGTATAGCATTGGTACGCTTCCACATTAGGTAGTGACGCATCTTTTAAAGCGTAAAGAATGTGTACCGTATCTTTCATAGCAGTTTGTTGCTCAACGCTTTTTTTCATTGTTTCTAAACGGTCATAAACACTTTTATTCGGTTGATTTTGATCATTGACAGGGACATAGAGCACAATATCGTGGCCGTTTTCTTTTGATGTTTCATAAGCAACTTTTTCGTCTTTTTCTTGAACGATTTTTAATGAATCATCTAATAATTGCTTATACGCGTTAGGTTGCATGCTTTTATAAATAAACAACATGAATACCCCTACTAGTAAAACAACTAGTCCAATCAAACTAAACCGCGCCCATTTATTTTCTACTATTTTTCTCATATTTACCCCCATCATTCTTTTTTTTACACTCTCGACATATACCAAACACTTCTAGACGTGGTTCCTCGACTATAAAACCGATACTTTTATGTAATCGATTCGCCAAATCATCTAGTGGCTCATATTCAAAATCTTCTACACGTTCACAAATACGACAAATGGCATGAAAATGCTCATGATCTTTGCGATAATAATCAAAACGCGACGCCCCATCGCCATAAGTCATCTCGATAACACAACCCAACTCAACTAATGCGTTTAAATTATTGTAAACAGTTGATAAATTCACCTTTTCAAACTGTGTTTGTAAGTGCGCATACACTTGCTGAGCAGTTGGATGAATTTTTGTTTCTTTCATAAACGCCAAAATTGCTTTACGTTGTGGCGTCATTCGCTTTCGTTTTTCACGTAAACCATGCACTGTATCTTCCATATTTTCTCCTAAAGAAAAAACGTTAAAATCTTTGGACTAAGATTTTAACGTCTTCTTGAAAGTTGTTTATATCTTTCGTACCATAATTTGACATATTCTTGAGAAAATGGACCTTTTTCGTTGTTAATCCAATCTACTAAAATGCGTACATTCTCTTTCAAAATATGGTCTATTTCTTTTGGGTAGGCCATTTTTCGACGATGTAGTTCATATTCATCGACATCCAATAGACGCTTTTCGCCATCAGGAAATACTTTGACATCTAAATCATAATCAATATATTTTAACCCTTCTGCATCAATGACATACGGGGACGCAATATTGCAGTAATATGAAATACCTTTTGGTCGAATCATCGTTACTACATTGAACCAGTAATGTTTATGATAATACAATATAGCTGGTTCTCGTGTCACCCACCGTCTACCGTCCGATTCGGTCACTAACGTATGATCGTTACAACCGATAATGGACTGTTCGCTAGTTTTTAATATCATTGTGTCGCGCCATGTTCGATGCAAACTTCCATCGTGCTTATAGCTTTTAATGGTAATAAATTCACCTTCGCGTGGTTGTTGCATCTTTACGCCAACTTTCTTTTTTATTAACGACATTAGTCGCCTGCTATCATATCTATTTTAGCATACACCACTTAAAAAATATACCCATTACGGACAACTGCTCGCAAAAGACAGCATGTTTTTTTCAATGGTTCGACAACATTTCATGTTGACACCTATCGAAAAAGACGACCAACATCGTTTCAGTTCCTCGATTAGTGCACAAACTAAAATCGCCATCAAAAATCGATTGAATAGCATTCATTAAATCGATTCGTTTTTGTTTCCCAACACCGTTTCGCATAGCGTTCAAAAAGGCTAGGGCATATGCCCTAACCCTTTTGACTGTATTAATAACTGTCGCCGTTAAAAATTGAATTTTTAACAATAACATAATCGACACGACGAATGGCTTCGATATCTCTTCCACCCGCATAAGAAATTGAAGATTGCAAATCTTGTTGCATTTCTGTTAACGTATCAAAAATACTGCCTTTTGAATCAACTAACATTTTTTTACCTTCAACATTTTTCTTTTCGCCTTTTTGGAATTCGGATGCACTACCAAAATATTCTTTCTTCTCTACACCATCTACCATAACCGTTTGACCCGGAGATTCTTGATGTCCTGCAAATAGCGAGCCAATCATTACCATAGTCGCACCAAAACGAATAGATTTCGCAATATCACCGTGTGTCCGTATCCCACCGTCTGCAATCAGTGGTTTACGGGCTGCTTTAGCACACCAGCGCAATGCCGCTAGTTGCCAACCGCCTGTACCAAATCCTGTTTTAACTTTCGTAATACATACTTTACCTGGTCCGATACCCACTTTTACCGCATCTGCACCCGCATTTTCTAATTCACGAACTGCTTCTGGTGTTCCAACGTTACCAGCAATTACAAATGTTTCTGGTAAATATTTTTTTATGTGTTGAATCATGGCAATGACACTATTACTGTGTCCATGTGCAATATCAATTGTAATGTAATCTGGAGAGAGTGCTTTTTGTGCCAACTCTTCGATAAATGTATATTCACCCGGTTTAACACCTACACTAATTGAAGCAATTAACCCGCGTTCATGCATGCGTTGAATAAACGGCATACGACTCGCTTCATCAAAACGGTGCATAATGTAAAAATAACCATTTTCCGCTAATTGTTCTGCTAAGTTTTCATCCAATACCGTTTGCATATTGGCTGGAACAACTGGCATTTTGAAGGTGTGTTTGCCTAGCGTTACGGTTGTATCACACTCACTACGACTATTCACAATACATTTATTGGGAATTAATTGAATATCTTCATAATCAAATACGGTTACTTGCTCCATAAATCCACTTCCTTATACTCAAAATTTATAAAAAATAGCCAAAAATATTATAGCATTTTCAATTAAAATTTTCATTGAAAAGCCTTTTAACTTGATTTGAAATGACAATTTACGCCATTAACTCTTTGGCTTTTGCCAAAGCATTTGGGATACCAGAAGCATCTTTCCCTCCGGCCTGTGCCATGTCAGCACGACCACCACCACCACCAGCAACAAGTGGTGCGATTTGCTTAATTAAATCTCCCGCTTTAATTCCTTTATCGTTTGCTAACGCATTAACTGCTACCAATAAAGAAACTTTTCCATCTTTAGCACTTGCTAAAACCATCACATCTGAATAATCGCCTTGTTTCCAAGTGTCTGCTAGACCACGTAAGTCATTCATATCTTTTTCAGGTGTGTTCACAGCAATGACACGTAAGTCGTTTACGTTTTCTACATCATTAAACAAGGTGCTAGATTCTTGATTTAATAATTTTGCTTTTAAACTATCCAATTGTTGTGATGTTACTTTTAATTCTTGGTTTAAATGATCCACACGTTGTGGTACATCAAACACATTAGCCACTTTTACACTATGTGCAACAGTTTGTAATGTTTCTTCAAATTGCTTCATTGCGATATAAGCCGCTTTACTTGTAAGTGCCTCAATACGACGCGTACCTGCTCCAATACCACTCTCAGAAACAATTTTAAATAACCCGATATTTTGTGTGTTATCGGCATGCACACCACCACACAATTCAATGGAATAATCACCAATATTCACAACGCGAACAACATCACCATATTTTTCACCAAATAACGCCATGGCGCCCATACCGCGTGCCGTTTCAATATCCGTTTCAATCGTCACGACAGGTAGTGCTTCCCAAATTTTTTCATTAACAATTTGTTCCATTTTAGCCAATTCTTCTTTTGTGACTTGACCAAAATGTGTAAAGTCGAATCGTAAATAATCCTCATTCACAAATGAACCTGCTTGATTAGCGTGTGTACCTAAAACATCTTTTAACGCTTGGTGCAATAAATGTGTTGCCGTATGGTTATTCACAATCGCACGACGTTTGCTTTCATCAACAATTAATTTGTACGTTTGTCCAACCACTAACGGTTTGACAACATCTACCATGTGCATACCTTGTCCATTTGGTGCTTTTTTCACTTGCGTAACAGTTGCTAAAACGTCACCATTTTCATCACAAACAACACCCGTATCAGAAACTTGACCACCCATTTCAGCATAAAATGGTGTTTTATCAAAGAACAATACCGCTTTTTGTCCAGCAGATACATTGTCAACCATTTCTTCATTAGATACTAAAGCAACTAATATGCCTGTTTCTTGTGTTTGCGTGTATCCAACAAACTGACTCGCTTGTGTAATTTTTGTCAATAAATCAGATTGAACACCCATTGATTCGGTTGTTTGACGCGCCGAACGGGCACGTTCACGTTGTTTCGTCATTTCCGCATCAAAACCGTCTACATCAACAGTAAATCCTTTTTCTTGAGCATATTCTTGTGTCAATTCTAACGGGAAGCCAAACGTATCATACAATTTAAATGCTTGTTTACCAGCAATAATCGTTTCGCCATTTTCTTGTAACGCATTAAATAAATCGTTTAATAGCGCTTCGCCACCTTGCAGTGTTTCGTGGAATTTGTCTTCTTCCGTACCTAATACTTTTACAATAAAATCTTGGTTTGACACCACTTCAGGATAAAAGCCACCCATAATATCCGCAATAATCGGTACTAACTGCGTTAAACATTTGCCCGTAACGCCTAATTTTTGAGCGTGCATTACGGAACGACGAATTAAACGACGTAAAATATAACCGCGTCCTTCGTTTGACGGTAAGGCACCATCGCCGATTGCAAAGGTTACCGCACGAATATGGTCAGCAATCACTTTAAACGAGGTATCTGTCGCTACGCTATCGCCATATTTTACACGTGTTAACGTTTCAATTTGACGGATAATCGGCATGAATAAATCTGTTTCAAAGTTCGTTTTTGTCCCTTGAATAACAGATGTGACACGCTCTAATCCCATACCTGTATCAATATTTTTACGTGGTAGCGGTTCATATGTTCCATCTGGCATGTGGTTGAACTCTGAAAAGACTAAGTTCCAAATTTCTAAGTAGCGTTCATTTTCACCACCCGGATAATGTTCTGGGTCATCTTGTGGAATATCTAAAAATTCAATGCCACGATCATAAAAAATTTCAGTACATGGCCCGCAAGGTCCAACACCAATATCCCAAAAGTTATCTTCAAACGGCACTAAATGCGTTGGATTGAAATTCGGTTGTTTTTTCCAAATTTCAGGCGTTTCGGTATCTTCGGGATAGTATGTCGCATACAATAGCTCTGGATCAAAACCTAGCCATTGTTTATCTGTTAAAAACTCCCACGCCCATGCAATAACTTCTTCTTTAAAGTAATCGCCAATTGACCAATTACCTAACATTTCAAATAGCGTGTGATGACGAGCCGTCACGCCAACGTTTTCAATGTCGTTAGTACGAATACATTTTTGCGAATTGGCGATACGTGGATTTTTTGGCACTTCTGTTCCATCAAAATATTTTTTTAACGGCGCAACACCCGCATTAATCCACAATAACGTTGGATCGTTCACCGGAACAAGCGATGCACTTTCTACGATGTCGTGTTGTTTTTGTGCAAAAAATTGTAAATATTTTTCTCTAATTTGTGCGCTATTTAATGTTGTCATAATTTTTCTCCTCAAATAAAAAACGCCATTGTGAGTAGGGGCGCTTATGCACGGTACCACCCTACTTACAATGTACGTTTTAGTCCATTATATCTTATGTTGATGATAACGCAATCAGCGTAACTATTTCTAGTTAATTCATATGGGGAGCACCTTTTTTATGTTTGATTTCACCAAACTCAAACTCTCTAATGTTAAAAACGGCATGTCCCATATCTTTGTTAAACTAAACGACGATTTTTATCGTTTTGATACAATTGTTCAACACGTGCAGTCGCTTGATCATCTACGTTGTCTAACGCTTGCATAATCGTTTCTTTAGCTTGTGTATATTTAAATTGATGTTGATACAGATTCATCGCTACGGTAATGGCTTTATCAATTGATGCATATTCCATACGGTAACGGTTGGCATATTGAATGAACTGTTCCGTCAACATGGCATCATCAATAATCGCTTCTGTTTCTTCGTCTAATTTTTCAACATCTTGCGTACACATTTGAACTAATTCATCAATCTCTTTCATGTTGATTTTGATTTTATTCAAATGTTGAGACAACTGTTCAATGCGTTCAGTTGTTGCAAAAAATAGTTCTAAATACGATTTTGGTAAACCTGGTAAATGTTGACGCTCCAACTCACGTTTCATGTGGCGTAAATCAAATTCAAATGATTCAACTTGATCTCTGGCAAAGCGTTCACGTTGTTTTAATTCGCTTAACGACTTCACGATATCCGCTTGTTGCTTATCAATTTGTGTCAACACATCCGCAATTTGTGTTAATTTCTCTTTTGTTTGTGTGTGGACAAAACGATTTTGCTCAAATCCTAATTTTAAATCGCGCAACAATTCAGATTGTGTATTTAATTGTGTTGCAAAGTCATTCAAATGTTTTTCTTCGTCATCTGACAATTCATAACTTTGTTGAATACGATCCAACTCCACTAAAACATGTTGATTGCTTTCTGAAATTTTTGTCCATTTAACTTCGATACGTGGAATGAGTTTTTGAACCACCTCTTTGGCGGCAATTTCACCTTCCATCACATCATATAAACGTTCAATTTCTTTTTCAATTGCTGCTTGAGTGTCTTCAATGGTATCGACGTCTAAAGCATCAATCGATTGCTTACCTTCATCAATTTGTTGAGATAACATTTTGATTGCTGATTCAATATCAATATCAACAAAATTAAATTTATCCGCAACTAATTTAGTATACCCTTCACGTAAATCAGTGACTTGTTCAGGATACTCAACTGAAAATACATTAAGTAGTTCGGGTATGTGTTGTGCTTTTTCGTCTAGTGTTTGTACTTTGACATCTACTTCGCGTAACACTTCTTTAGCTTCAATGTAATCCGCATCTTGCATTAATTGATTGAATTGTGTTAACTCATTTTCAATTTCTTGTAGACGTGTTTCAATCGTTGAAAAGGCACTTTTAAATTGTGGACTATTTGTTAATAGGGCATTACGCACCGTTTGATAGTGCGTATTTACCGCTTCAATTTCTTCGTGCGTTGACGATTCACTTTCAACAATAACTTGTAGCGCTTCGTTAATTTGGAACGCTTTTTGTTCACTTTCAATGATTAACTCTTTAGCACTTGATACGGATTGTGCACTCTTATGTAATTTTAAAGAGTTTGATAAATTTTCTGCGAGTTCTAATTTTTCTTCAATTTGTGGTAACTGTTCTTTAACGAGCGTATCCCACTGTTGCGCGTAATTTTCATACAACCCTTTTGTTTTTCCCGATAAGTGCATTGTGTTTAATTTTAACACCAATACATCATTCGGAATTTGAAATACGGCATTTTTTCGCTCGTCCAATTCATGAATTTGTTTAGCTTGTTTATTTTTTGTATAAAATACTGCTCCGTAACCTGCAATCACGATAACAATGATTACAAAAAAGATTACTGGGTTCATGTGCGTCCCTCCATCTCATATCAATCTGTTTTATCAGATACATCTCTACTAGTATACCGTTAAAATCGCTTTAAAACAATATCTTTTTATCATCAAACCCAATTTTTGTAGTGTATTTCTTATTTTACCGATATTTAGTCATGCACTAGGTTTGTCGTACTATAATGTAATTAAGGTTGTTGGTACTTCAGGATCTGTATCACAAATGATAAAGTCGTGATTAACCCCTTTTCCCATTTCTTTTAATACACTTTCTACCGTTGTTTTGGCTAATGATTTCATATTATTTTCGCTACTTAAATGCCCTAAATAAATGCGTTTTGTTTTATTACCTAACATATCACCGACAGCCAACGCACCATCTTCATTCGATAAATGCCCTTTGTCCGATAAAATGCGTTGCTTTGTCGACCAAGGGTAACGTCCAGCACGTAACAATTCTACATCGTGATTGCTTTCCATTAAATATAAACTGGCATTTTGCAACTCCCCTTTTAACCGTTGTGGTACATAACCCGTATCGGTTAGCATGACGAATTTTTCATCATTTCGTTCAAAGGCATAAAATTGCGGGTGTATCGCGTCGTGGGATACATCAAAACTACACACATCAATATCTCCGATAGTCATACGCGAATTTGGTAAAAACACCATTTTTTGTTCTAGCGATAAATTCCCTAACGATTGTTCAATCACTTGCCATGTTTTTTCGTTGGCGTAAATTGGAATTTGGTATTTTCGCGCCAATATGCCCACCCCTTTAATATGGTCGATATGTTCATGCGTAACAAAAATACCATTAATATTTTTAGCACTTTTACCAATTTGTTCTAATAATTTTTCAATACGTTTTCCGCTTAATCCAGCATCTACTAAAAACTGCTGTGTAGGCGTTTCAACAAATGTAACATTGCCTGAACTCCCACTGGCTAGCATACTCACTTTCATTGCCCAATTTGACATTTTAAAACTCCATTTCTTTTCAGGCTTTTATTGTATCAAAAAGAGACTCATTTCACTAGTAAAACCCTTTTATACCCATACCGTAAACCGTCCAGTAAACTCAGCGTCATAAAAGACGATACACTGACAACAATTGCCAATGCATTATCTAAAAAAACCTCACTCTGTTCTACAAAAACATCGTTTGACATAAAACAAAAAGCGATAGTGCTTACGCATTATCACTTTCTTCTTTTTCCCATTCATCTGCCAAATCAACTTTTGGTAGCGACACAAAAAATGTGGAGCCTTGATTTTCACGACTAGTTACCCAAATTTTTCCTTTATGCAATTCAACAACTTCTTTTGCAATGGCTAGTCCTAATCCGGTACCACCTTGTTCGCGTGAACGTGCTTTATCCACACGATAAAATCGTTTAAATACATTAGACAAAGCTTTTAAAGGAATACCTAGTCCTTGATCACTCACACTAAAGACAACGTGTGTTTCTGTTTCAACGATTTGTGTTTTAATGTTCCCACCATCAGGCGAATATTTAATGGCATTATTTAAAATGTTGTCAATCACTTGAATTAATTTATCTTCGTCTGCCTCAATCCAAACGGATTGACGCGCAATCACACGTTCAAGTGTATAACCTTTATCTTTGTACTGTACGGACTGCAACAAAATGTCGTAACGGTCACATATGCGTTGTACCAATTCCGTTAAATCGACCAATTCCGTATCAAATTGAATATTGCCGTCTTCTAGTTTAGACAAGTTTAATAAATCGGTTACCATACGAATCATTCGATCGGTTTCTGATTGAATGACGGATAAAAAATTAGGCGCCAAATCTTCATCTTGCCACGCTCCATCAATGAGCGCTTCTGTATACGAACGCATGCTGGTCAATGGGGTACGCAATTCATGTGAAACGTTGGAGACAAACTCCCGACGTTCTTGTTCAATTTTTTCTTGTTCGGTAATGTCGCTTAAGACGCACACAATACCACTAATAAAACCCGATTGACGCTTAATGACTGAAAATTCAACTCGAATAATCGTTTTCAAACCGTCACTGAAACTATTTAAAATCAATTCATCATCTGTTTCAAGCAACTGGCGGAAATTATATTTTTCACGGATTTCAAACGCGTCCATAATAGACTGTTGCAACAAATCTTCACGATGCTTATTCAGCAAAAGTAACGCGGCATCGTTGGCTAAAATAATGTTCCCACGGCGATCTGTGGCAATCACGCCGTCACTCATATGCGTCAACACACTATCCAAACGTTGCCGTTGTGCTTGTGTTGAGGCGCTAACGTCTTTAATTTTGAATCCTAATTCTGTTATCGTATCGGATAAAATGTTCAATTCATTGTTGAAAAAATATAATGAATCGGGTGTGTCATAAACACCGTCGGCAAGTTTATCCGCTCGCTCTTTAATTTTTGAAATCGGTCTTCCGACTTGACGGCGAATGTAAACAATAAAGATAACAGACGCAATAATAATGGCTATGCTACCATAGATGGCGACTTGAGAAAGAATAAAATCGACTAACTCAAGCGATTGCGTCGATAAATTCGACTCTTTGCGAACTAAATAGCTCAAGATAACTAACGCCGTATAAAACAATACAATCATGACAATGCCATAATAGACGGATAGCTTAAATTGTAAACTCCCCCAAAAATGATAGTCTTTTGGGTCATTTAATGGTTCATTAATTTTCTTGTTCATTCATCTTCACAAAGTAACCGACACCCCGACGCGTCATTAACCATGTCGGATGGCTCGGTACATCCTCAATTTTTTCACGCAGACGACGAACCGTCACATCAACTGTTCGTACATCGCCAAAATAGTCATATCCCCACACCGTTGACAACAAATCTTCACGGGTTGCCACTTGATTTAAGTGTTTTGCTAAATAGTGTAGCAACTCAAACTCACGATGCGTTAATTCAATTTCTTTGCCGTTTTTGGATACGATGTAGGCATCTTCGTGAATGATTAAACCACCCAAATCAATGCGATTGGTTTCTTTTTCGCCTTCCGATGTCGTCGATTGTGTTTTCCGACGCAAATTCGCTTTGACACGCGCAATCAATTCACGATTAGAGAAAGGTTTTGTCACATAATCGTCTGCTCCCAATTCCAAGCCTAATACTTTATCGATTTCCGAATCCTTTGCCGTCAACATAATTATTGGAAAATCATGTGTTTGTCGAACGGTACGACAAACTTCTAATCCATCCACTTTAGGTAACATTAAGTCTAGCAACATTAAATCTGGCGCGACTTTCTCAACCATGTCTAGCGCTTCTTGCCCATCAAACGCTACGGATACTTCGTACCCTTCTTTTACTAAATTAAATTTTAAAATTTCTGCAATTGACTTTTCATCATCAACAACTAATATTTTTTTCATATTAGCCTCCTTTTGAAATATGGCACCCTTTAACCCTATTTTACCACAAAAGTTTAAACAGACAATTCTTTTACGAGGTTGTGGTGTTGTCTGCATGAAAACATGACCTAAAACACAATGCTTATGTCATTGCAATCAAAACGAAATCACTAACGCACAATGCCAACAATTATACATAGCGCTACATTAACTGGCATTGACGATTAAAAACAAAATCTGTGAAAAGTGTATTTTCTATTATGTTTAGATAATACCTTTAATAAATTATCAATTTCACTTGGACACTAAACACCATCATTTTGTATCCGACACAGTAAATAGTTAGGATTGATACCATCAGCATCAACCGTATTTGACATAGAGCCAACATTCCTCGTTATCGGCTAATAAAGTCGCTTAATTTTTGGTCACCAACACCATTTGACATAGAACCCCTTTTTGTCTACATGAAATTAGGGTTGGTGGCGTATGCCATCAACCCTAAAAATGATACCGTTAAAAATACTCTACTCAACACCTGAACATTAAGTAGAGTATTTTGTGTTGCACGAATAATCGTATTTTACCAACTTAAACGATTATAATTTTGCTTCTAATTCAGCTTTTAAATCTTCAAAACCAGGTTTACCTAACAACGCAAACATGTTCTTTTTATAAGCTTCAACGCCCGGTTGGTCAAATGGATTCACACCATTCAAGTAACCTGAAATACCAACAGCAATTTCAAAGAAATAGAATAAGTAACCTAACGTATACGCTGATGTATCCGGAATTGTAACTAATAAGTTTGGTACATCACCATCTGTATGCGCTAAAAGCGTTCCTTGGTATGCTTTTGTATTGACAAAGTCAACGTCTTTTCCTTGCAAATACCCTAACCCATCTAAATCTTCTTCGGCAGAAGGAATTAAAATACTTTTACGTGGTTTATCCACTTTAATAACCGTTTCAAATAAGTTACGTTGGCCTTCTTGAATATATTGACCTAATGAGTGTAAATCAGTTGAGAAGTTAGCACTTGATGGGTAAATACCTTTTAAGTCTTTACCTTCAGACTCACCAAACAATTGTTTCCACCATTCTGAGAAGTATTGTAAACTTGGCTCATAATTAATTAATAATTCCGTTACTTTCCCTTTACGGTATAGTAAATTACGGATAGCGGCATATTGATACGCTTCATTTTTTGTTAAATCGTCTGTTGAATAGTCATCTTGTGCTTGTTTGGCACCTGCCATTAAACCATCAATATCTGCACCTGTTACAGCAATTGGTAATAGCCCTACAGGTGTCAACACTGTAAAGCGTCCACCAACGCTATCTGGAATGACAAATGTTTCATAACCTTGTGCATCTGCTTCATTTTTTAGCGCACCTCTTGCACTATCTGTTGTTGCGTAAATACGAGAAATGGCACCTTTTTCGCCATATTTTTTCACTAGTAAATCTTTAAAGACACGGAAAGCAATCGCTGGTTCAGTAGTTGTACCTGATTTTGAAATCACATTTACTGAGAAATCACGATCACCAATCACTTCAATTAAGTCTTGTAAGTAAGTTGAACTAATGCTATTTCCGGCAAAAAATACTTGCGGTGTTTTACGGTTTGGATCCATATTGTAAAAACTATGATTTAAAAAATCAATGGCTGCTTTTGCACCTAAATAAGATCCACCGATACCGATAACAACTAACACTTCTGATTCTTCTTGAATTTTTTTAGCCGCTGCTTTAATACGGTCGAATTCTGCTTTGTCATAATCTGTTGGTAAATTTACCCAACCTGTAAAATCGTTACCAACACCTGTGCCGTTACGTAAGCCGTTATGTGCAGCTGTTACCGCTGATTGCAAATAATCAATTTCGTGTTGTCCAAAAAATTTCAATGCTTTTTGATAATCAAATGTAATACTCATTTTTCTACCTACCTTATTTATCTTTTGAAAGTAATTGTTGTGCTTCTTCAATCCACGTTGGCAACATATTTTTCAACGTCTCAAATCCAATTTGATTCATGTATACCGCGCGTCGTCTTTTTTTGCGTACCGGTTGTTTCGCTAACGGTATTTTTTCTAGTGCGCGTAATGATAAACTTATTTTTTGTGTATATTCATCAACGTCAATGACCATTGCCCTAACGGTTTGCCCAATTTTTAAAAAGTCATACACATTCGGAATATAGCCGTGTGTACATTCTGAAATATGAATCAAACCTTGTTGTTCATTTTCTAATTGTACAAAAATACCATACGTTTGAATACCGGTGACGCTACCTTCTATAATGTCTCCAATTTTGTACATATCGACCTCTATTCTTCAATAGAAATAGAAGTAATTTTCACATCTTCAAGCGGACGATCTTGTGCATTTTTTTCTACTGATTCAATGCTATACACCACATCCATACCTTCAATAACTTGACCAAATACTGTATGACGTTGGTCTAACCAAGGTGTGCCTCCGTTTTTAGCGTATTCTTCAATCGCTTCTTTTGGCCAGCCACCTGCTTCTAATTGACCTAGCATATTAGCTGGAACGTGTTTCGCACTCACAATGAAAAATTGAGAGCCGTTCGTATTTGGACCGGCATTCGCCATTGATAGAGCCCCATTAAAGTTATAGGCATCCATTGAAAATTCATCTTCAAATTTTTCGCCGTAAATGGATTCGCCACCCATTCCTGTACCCGTTGGGTCGCCACCTTGAATCATAAAATCGCTAATGACGCGGTGAAAAATAATACCGTCATAGTATCCTTGTTTTGCTAATCCGACAAAATTGGCAACCGTTTTAGGTGCAATTTCAGGGAAAAGGCGTAACGTAATATCACCTTTGGTTGTGTGCATAATCGCTTTTACACTATTTTCTACATGTTCTTGTAATTGTGGTAATGTCATAATTCTCTCCTTCTTGTTAATCGTGTCTATTATACTAGATTTTGATATGCTTTTCTACTGTAAGGATTTTATAAAAAATTACCCAACCAATCGATTTATGATATAATTTTGATACTTTATTGTAAAAAGGAGTGCACGCAATTCATGGATAAAAAGAAATTAGGTACTATAGGTGTTATCATACTTGCTATTATTGGAGTAGGATTACGCTTTTTGCGTTTTAATGACCGTATAGAAAAACGTGAACGCGAACGTGAATCGTATTCTCAACTTGTTCAAGTTCGTTCCGCCGTACAAAACATGAGTTCAACGACAAAATACGATTTTAAGAAACTTTCAGCAAAATGGAGTAGCATGAGCAACCATTCAACAAAAGAAAACGCCGGTAATTTATCCTACGACAAATACACGCCTGTTGATGGCACTTACTCATTAGGGCAAATTCAATCTAAATATTACGTTGTCGACGTAAAAAGCGGTGGAGGCACGCCAATGGATAACGTCACTGAAGCATATGTTGTGTTTCTAAGAAATAACGATGCGAATTGGGAATCAAATATCATTGTTGGAAAAGTTAAAAATGAATGGCTTGTTTTCGGACCAGAAGCTAATGTCCACGGTAATTTAGGGGATATTGAAATTACATCAAAAACAAAACGACTAACGTTACAAAATGACAAGATAACATTTGAATAACATCAAACTTAAAGAAAAGGACACCTCATTTTAGTATGTGTCCTTTTTTGTATGGATATCTTCTAAAAAGCAGGCGTTAACACGAATAAACCCCGTCGAAAATGTCTTATTTTCGACGGGGTTTTTATACAATTAGAAGCTCTTTGTATAGGGTACACCAAAAAATTTAGATTTTAAAAACGACCAACCTTTTAATAGCCAGTTTGCTTTGCCAAACATCAAAAACGGCTTTTCAATGACGGCATACTGATGATGATTCAACCACACATTAAATAACAATTCGCTGATACGACCAACATAACGCGCTTGAAAGTCAGTCATATGCGTACGATCGATACGTTTAAACAATTCATCAACGATGGTAAATAGCCATTGGCAATACGCATCCGACTTTTCTTTCGTCATAATATACATATTGAACATGTACGCTGAACGTTGTTTCATGGTAGCATCAAATGCACCCAAATACTCTGGCGTAAATTCTGCGATAATATCACGAGTGACATCTAAATGCATACGATCAAATGTGTGTGCATAATGTGAATACAACGTTTCAATATAGTAATACCGTTTTTTAGGAACGATAACATCGGCTTGCATGAGTGCTTGTTGCATTTGATTTTGTGTTAAAACAACATCATTCACATCAATCCCATCGCGAAACTTAACAGTTTGATTGGTAAAATGGCGTCGGTAGTGTGCTAAACCTAAATAGTCACACTCTAAGTTTTTCCACGCCCAATACAGACCCGTCAATTCACAATAATATGGATTTAAATGAGAAATATTGTCAAGCGTATTATCCCCTTGATAACCGATTGGTTCTTTACCTTGTGCACCGACGTGTATTGGTAAATAAACCTCATGTCGATCAGGCATTTCATAAATTTTATGTGTTGCAATTAACACTTTAATCGTTTTATCCATTATTCACCTTGTTTTGTGTCTAAATTTTGCTGTTGAATAATTGGTTCTTTACCTTGTTCAACACGTTTAATGTTTTCTTTTACAGTTTCCAAACTATCTTCATCTACAATACCCATCCACAATTCATATCCTGGCATTGCATACGAATCGGTACGAATTTCACCTTCGACATTTAACGCTTGAGAATGAATGGTGTAACCTGGATCACTTCCGCTTTCTAAATAATTATTAAGAATTGTCGAAATCGTTTCTAGCTTCATATTTGTTTGAGCTGAATTCGCCAATTGATTAATAATTTGTCCGGAATTGGTTAACAATACTGGAGATAGTAATTTTTTAAACAACGCGGTAATGACTTCTTGTTGGTGTGCGGCACGACCAACATCCCCGTCGTCTAAATTATAACGTTCACGAACGTAGGCTAAAGCGTTATACGCGTTTAACGTCTGCTTGCCTGCAGGAATATACACGTCGGGAACGGTTGTGCTTTGGAAGGCGTATGCATTATCCACGGTCACACCACCAACAATATCAACCATTTGCATAAACGTTGTAAAGTTGATTCGTACGAAATAATCCATATGAATGCCATATAGATTTTCTAGTGTGTGCATTGAGGTATCCACACCATACACACCAGCATGCGTCAACTTGTCACGTTGATTTCTTCCGCCATCTGCAATTGGTACAAAAGCATCACGCGGTGTTGTACTTAATAATATTTGCTTTGTTTTTGTATTAACGGTCATAATGATATTGACGTCAGAACGGGATTCTTCCGTAATTGCACCGTATGTATCGATACCACTTAAATAAACGTTAAATACATCTGTTTTTTGATTAGTTGTGGCGCGTCTTGGCAATTGCACCACTTCTTGTTTTTTAAACTCATAAACACGTCTAATTTTATCATTTAAATCGGGAAATTGCGATTTAATGACAGACTCAAATGCATTATTCAATACAATCGCATCTGTTTTACCGGCTAATAAGTTTAAATACGCCGTATAATAAGACTCTACTTCAGTTAATGTTAACGTTTGTTTTGTCTTTGTTTGAATATCATTGGTTAGCGCTGTAATATTGTCTTTATCCATTGATAATGGCGCTTGAACAACTTTTCCTTTTAGTTGATCTAATGATGTGATTGGAGAATCTTTTAAAACCACTACACTCATCGCCACTTCAGAAATATTTTGCGTGCGAGAGAATGTGTTAAATAAATTAATGACTTCTGTCGATTTTACAACGGCAAATCCTAACACACTATTTGATACTAGCAATAATATGAGCACAACAATTTTTAACTTTTTCAGCACTAACAGTATCAATTGAATCAACACAGTTACACCGATAATGGCTAATAAAATATACGTTGTTTTATTAAATAGTAACAATCGATTAGAAATGGCTATAAATAATACATACGCAATCAACACCATTTGGACGATGAATAGTAACCAATTGAATCGACTTAACCATTTTTTATTGTTTGACGTCCCACGGTGGTACCGACGAGATCTTAATTGTAAATCATCCATAAGATTAACTCCTAGTCTTGTAACAACTCCATATCAACACATTTTAATGCGGCATCAATGACTTGATGCATGTCATAATAACGATAATGACCTAATCGTCCGCCAAAAACAACGTTTGGCATATTTTGTGCCAATTCTTGATATTGTTTGTACAATAAGTTGTTTTCTGCATTATTTACTGGATAATAAGGTTCATCACCTTTTTGCCACGTTTTTGAATATTCACGTGTAATGACGGTTTTTTCTTGTTGTCCAAATTCAAAATGTTTATGTTCAATAATACGCGTATATGGCGTTTGAGCATCGGTGTAATTCACGACCGCATTACCTTGATAATTTTCAACATCTAAAATTTCTGTTTCAAATCGTAAACTGCGGTATTCTAATTCACCCAATTGATAATCAAAAAATTCATCAATCATTCCTGTAAAAATGATTTTTGGAAATTCTTTTAAATACATTTCTTTATTGGCAAAAAAATCAACATTTAATTCAACGTCAATATTATCATGGTCTAGCATTTTTTCAACAATTTGTGTATACCCACCAATTGGAATACCTTGATACGTATCGTTAAAATAGTTGTTATCGTATGTGTATCGAACAGGTAAACGACGGATAATAAACGACGGTAATTCGGTCGTTTTCTTGCCCCATTGTTTTTCTGTATAGTCTTTAATTAACTTTTCGTAAATATCACGACCAACTAGTGAAATAGCTTGTTCTTCTAAATTTTCAGGGCGTTTGCCATTTAAATAGGCACGTTGCTCGTCGATCTTTGCTTTTGCTTGTTCAGGCGTGACAACTCCCCACAATTTATTGAACGTATTCATATTAAACGGTAAATTATAAATTTCACCTTTATAATTTGCGACAGGGCTATTCGTATAACGATTGAATTCAGCAAATTGGTTGACATAGTCCCACAACTTTTTATCACTTGTATGGAAAATATGCGCACCGTATTGATGAACTTGAATACCTTCCACTTCTTTAGTGTAAATATTACCCGATACGTGATCACGTTTTTCAATGACTTTAACTTTTTTTCCTTTTAGGGCTGCTTCATGTGCAAAGACTGCACCAAACAAACCAGCACCAACTACTAAATAATCGTACATACTTTCTCCTTTTTAACTGCCACACAGTTTATTTATTTTACTCTACTAAATGAAATAGTGTCAACAATTACTGCGATTCGTGAATCGGACTAATCGTGTACCCTAACGCTAAAATAAACGGATTATATTGAATTTCTAATAATTGCGGGTCAAACATAGCGTGTAACGCTACAATTAAAATGACAAGCGCAAAATACTTTTGATTAAATTGTGGTAATTTAGATAACGCATAATGCGCGATAAAAATAAAACACAATAGAATAAAGCCATAATTTAATAGTGTATTTACAAAAGCGGAATCGACATACAAATAGTCATATATATTTCCATTAGCGTACCTTTGTGGTGTATCGCCATAAAAGGTCCACTCAATGCCTTGACCAAATGGTTTAATTTTAAATAATTCTGTCGCCACCTTACCTAAATACAGTCGGTCGGTTAAAATACTATTCAATTTAGCCATAAACGCATTATTTGGATTATACGCATAAGTTAGTACAATGGGCACCATACCGATTAATGTCACACCGTATTTTAAAATAAATTGTGTTAAAAATCGCATTTCCCATCGTTTCGTTAGTTTAACAACGACCATAATGAAAATGGCTAAAAACGAAAATAACAGCGCGGAACGTGTATCCGTTAAACGATACACATACAGTGTTAAACCAATCATTGCGCCAATTTCAATCCAGCTTAATTTCTGTTGTCGAATATACCACCACATGAGTAAAACGTGAAACAGATAATTAGACACAAACGTTACGAACACGTATCCAGCCGCATATCGCACTTGTCCGTCTGGACGATAGTCATTGTTTAAACGAAATTCGCCTGCTAAATAGGCAAAATGTGTCACTAGCATATAACTTGCAACTAACGTCAATACAACGATCACAACACGTCGAAACGGCACATTATTAATCGTCGCCCAATACGCAAGCAGCGTTAACGGTAACATGACGTTCCCGCTCACAAAGGCAACCGCAACTAGTACACTCCCAATAAAAAGTGAGAATAACATTTTTTTGACGTTGTAGCGATTATCGTATAACGCTTTAATCATTAAAATAACCACTGCTAGTAACGTCATCCCTGTAAATACATCACTCAACGACGGAAACAGTAAAACAAGTTGTGTTTGTTTAAAAAAAGTCCCTGTAACAGTT
Organism: Carnobacteriaceae bacterium zg-C25; assembly: GCA_017945845.1. NCBI lineage: Bacteria > Bacillati > Bacillota > Bacilli > Lactobacillales > Carnobacteriaceae > Carnobacteriaceae bacterium zg-C25. The sequence continues at coordinate 216,420 of CP072828.1, read as the reverse complement.
AAAAATATAGCGCTATAAAACAATATTTCTGATAGTGTTACTTTTACTTTCATATCTCTCCTAATAGCTGTTTTATTGTCTTTTTAATAGCTTATTGCGTAGACGAACGATAACGGACATTACATTAAATCCGGCGTAGTTCCCCAGACGTACAAATGAGACAACTTTACTCGGATTATCGGCATGCATCTGCTCGCTTTTTTCTTTAATACGTTGTTCTAAAGCGATAAATTCGCGTTTGGCTAACTGTACATCAGACATGGCTAATAACACTTTGGCGTGACGATCAACCATGGTTAAAATACGTTGTTTAACAACCTCTTTACGATAGGTATCGGTTGCATAACGATTAAAGAAATCAACAACGCGCAAAATGACTTGTTCGTGCATATGACGATTGCGCACAAAGCTACCTACACTGACACTTTGTGTCACGGTACCTAAACGATACTGATAAACAACCTCGTTTAAATACACAACAGTTTCAATATACGGCGATGGAAACATAATGTATTCCATATCCACATAAAACATTTTTTCTCCGATACGAATATGATTGTTTTTCAAAATATCGGTTTTAATCGTTACCATATGCATTTGTGGTAGTTGACCATGAATTTTTAAAAATTCATCGTACGGATAAACTTGTTTTTCAACGACATTTTCAGATGCAACCAACTGCGTCGTATCACTGCCCATATACACTTCTAAATAAGGTGTAATGACTTCATCCACATCATGTGTTGCTAGAAAGTTAATCAACTGCTCAAACGCTTTTGAATCTACCCAGTCGTCCGCATCAATGACTTTAAAATACTTACCTTTTGCCACATCAATTCCGGCATTAATGGTTGAACCATGCCCACCATTCTCTTTATCCACAACACGAATGACATCGGGATATTGTTCTTTTAACGCGTGCGCCACTTCACTCGTATTATCTTGTGAACCATCGTTCACAATAATAATTTCTAACGCATCGCTATTGTTTACCGCAAGCATCGTCGGAATCGTTTCATTTAAATATTGTGCTGCATTATATGACGGCACAACAACACTCAATACTTTACTCATCATTTCCCTCGCTATTTTTTAGCTTTTAACAACTTGCTCAACAAATCCAGTACAACGACTAAAAAGGTCGTTCCAACAAATGCAATCCCTGTTAATAAGACAATACGTTTTAATGACACACTAGATCGATTGTGCATCACTTGTGCGTCCCCTGACCAATTTTCAATCGAAGCCACACTCATTTTTGATGCAAAGTCTTTTTGAATTGCTTCTAATACAAGTGGTGTCACACGCTTAACAACTTCTTTGCGTGGCGCTGTTACACTAAACGATACGGCACGTCCGTAAACTTCCTTATCTACTTTGACCAAATTATGTAAATCATCGTTTGATAATTCACTTTCAGAAACGCTTTGACGGATACGGCTACCTAACTCTTTAGATTTTAAATAAACTTTCAAATCAGTTGCTGCAATATCAGCCACTTGTGAATATTGAACCGGATTTTCGGCACCCGTACCATCTTTCGGCACAACATACACCATTAATTCTTGTGTGTATGATTCAGATTTGTTTTGTTTAGCTAAAAAGAACGACCCGCCCGCTACCAATAACGTGGCAATTAAAATGATCCATTTTTTGCGCCAAATGGCTGCCAATACTTCTTGTAAAGACACTTCAACAGCTACCTCTTTTTTCACTCTACTTCTCCTTTTTCCCTACTCTGTTTTTCAAAACGATTATTTTGAAACGAGCGTACTTTAAACATCAATTTTGTTAAGAACGATAACTTTAATCGATAAAAGGCAAACGGCCATAACTTCACCGATTTAAACGATTCAACAAGTGGCACATACGCCAAACTTTCTTTCACCAGACGATCATCGAAAACTTGTTGAAATTGCTGTTTTCGTTGTTGTGGTGTTTGTGTGATGCCCACATTATACACTTGTCGCACCATGATGACATTCACATTCATTAAGACATATTCGCTAAATGCTCTTTGCAAAGTGTTGAACATTTTAGATTGCTGAAAATATTCCGCGCTTTGATGCAATGAATACAACATATTGTCCACTTTTTTAGGGTTGGCTTGACGTGTTAATGAGTTTCCGTTGTCACTTGGACAAAAATAAACAACAGTATCCTTCATGCACAACGTTTGCACATGGTCTAAATAGCGCAATGTAAAATCACTATCTTCCGCCATCGTCAGCGCTTCGTTAAAATATATTGCATTCGTTTTAATGCGTTCCGTTTTAAACACACTCGCGGCTACTTGCATATAGACCGTAGGATTGGCAACCATTTTTGCCTTTCCTAAATCGATTTGTTCACCTTCAAACACCAATGCTTCATGCGTTGAACAATCGTCTTTACCATACATTTGAATACGGTACACCGACAAATCGTACTGCTTTTCCATGTCGGAAAACCACGCATCTATCGCTCCGGCTGTCAACACATCATCAGCGTCCAAAAACGTCACGAACTCTCCCGAAGCTACTTCTAAACCACAATTACGTGCAACAGAGACGCCTTTATCACTTCGCAACGCTTTTATCCATGGATGACGTTTGGCGTTTTCATCAATCACGCGTTGCGTGTCATCGTTTGATCCATTTTCAACAATAAGTAATTCAACGCCATCACGATACTGCGCCACGATACTGTCAATAGCACGTTGTAACGTCCGTTGCGCATTATACGCCGGAATAATAATAGACAGTTTATCCTTCATGATTGTCTCCACGTTTTCGTTTCAATAATTTGCCAATTACCTCATGTGTAAATGACTCTTTAAATAAAAGTAACATTCCAAAGAACACCCCGAAATAAACACTTGCCGACAGCAATAGTGTGATAAACGGTGATCCAAATTTAATTGGTACAATAAACAATAGCGAACTTAGCACAACTGATGCCAAAATTTTCATCACATTATTTTTGTCGACAACAGCTTTCATGGTGTGGCGAACCGCAAACCATTGATAACACACGACAACAAATTCTGCCGCTAAATTACCAATAGCCGACCCAACAACTCCCATAGATGGTACTAATAAAATATTGACGATTAAATCTGTAATCGCACCATAACATACCGAACGGACTAGTAACTGCTCTTTACCCATAGGCACCATAATTTGAATACCAATTAAATTCGACAACCCAATGAAAACAAGTGTTGGCATTAAAATCATCATTGGGAATACCGCCGGATCATATCCTGCTCCGGACAAAAATAAAATACCGGGTTGTGCATAAAAAATAAAATAGATGGTCATCGGCAACGCGCTAAGCATAATAAAATTAAGCGACTTCGCCGTCAATCGTGTAAATTCTGCTGTATTGTTGTTTTCGATATAAAATGATAGTCGGGGTAACAACACCGCACCTAAAGAAGTAACGAGTGTTACCAATACACTTTTAATTTTTACGGCGGCATTGTAGTAACCAACCGCTTCATTGCCGTGAATAAACCCGAGCATGACAACATCAAGATTTGTATAAATGACGGTCGCAACGGTTAAGAAAAAGAAACTTAGTGTTGGTTTAATGTGTCGCTTAATGTCTAACGAACTGTGTTTGTGAAACGTCACAACACGTTTTAAATTTAAAAAATTGAGTAAATTTGACCCAACAGCCGCTAATACGGTAATCGTCCCGTAAGTGATGACATCACTTTCTTGTTTGACAAATACAAACATTAAAATTAATGACAACACTTTGAATACAAGTGAACGAATGGTGATGAACTGATATTGTTCCAACGCTTTATAGACCCACTCCACACCTAACAATGTAAAAATGAGCGTTAAGGTATTGATTAAAAATAGCGTTTTATCGGTTGCTAAACGAGGGACGGTAAAAATCGCCACCACGTAACATGCTGTTGATAGCGTCATCGCCACTGTATTCAATAGGAAAATCTCTTTAACGGTTTTGGATAGTTTTTCCTCGTCATCACGCACACGAGCACATTCACGAATGCCGTAATTGGCAATACCTAACATACCAAACATGGAAAAATACGCAACGATACTTGTCACGAAACCAATTCGTCCAATCCCAGATGGTAATAAAATGCGCGACACATACGGGAATGTAATTAATGGAAAAATAATTGATGAAAGTGTCAAAATAAAATTCATGATGAAATTAAATTTGACCGACTTTATTTTATTCGCCACTATCTTGCTCCACTTCCTAAAATAACAATTTTAATTGTTTTTAAAATAATTTTAATGTCTAGCCATAACGACCAGTTATCAATGTATTCCACGTCCAATTTAACAACTTCTTCAAAGTTTTTAATATCACTACGCCCGCTGACTTGCCACATACCCGTGATTCCCGGTTTTAATGATAGGCGTTTCTTTTGTTTGTGCGTATATTGATGATACTCTTCAACTGTTGGTGGACGTGTCCCAATTAAACTCATATCGCCAATTAAGACGTTGAAAAATTGTGGTAGTTCATCCAAACTTGTTTTACGGATAAATTTACCAACACGCGTAATGCGTGGGTCATGTTCCATTTTGAACATGCCACCTTCCATTTCGTTTTCCGCCATTAACGCAGCTTTACGCGCTTCGGCATCCACAACCATGGAACGAAACTTGTAAAATTTGAAAATACGTCCGTTTTTACCAACACGCTCTTGGGCAAAAATTGCTGGCCCTTTAGAATCCAATTTAATGAGCGGAATCAATACAATGGCTATAGGTATGGTAATGACTAAGCCTACAATCGCTGCCAAAATATCAATTAGACGTTTCATCAATATCCCGTAGTAACTGTAAAATTTCGTAGAAAATTTAATGACGGTAAAGCCAGATAATTGTTCTAATTTGCGATCTGCCTCTACCGATATATCGAACGCAGTAATGTTCACTGACACATCAATCCCGGATTCTTCAAAAAGCGGAATCAATTCGCCGACGAGCAAATCATACTCGGCATCCAAATAAATGAAGGCTTCATCCACCACCTGCCGTGTAATAAAATTATCAAGCGTCACCATATCCACCCGGCTAGCACCCGCGAAATAGTCGGGCAACTTCACGTTCGAACGGTCCACGACGTCAACTAAAAGAACTGAAGAGATGGTGCCGTCCCAATCGTCCGTTTTTTGCATACGATGCACTACCGTATCTAGACGATCAAACGTTGTAATGAGCATTACTTTTTTCAAGTTTTTCGCGTGTTTGAAGTAATGTTTACGTATCTTTTTAAGAATGTAATGCCAAACAAATAAAATGAGGGCATGTACCATCACGAAATAAACGAGTTTTGTACGTGATTCTAACGACATCGTTTTATCTAAAAAGAGCATCATTGTCGTAAACAAGAAATATTGTACGGTATAAATCACGATAGCCTTGATCTCCGTACCGAACCGCTTACGGTCAAATCGTTCAATAAAATGTGATGTGTAATACGTCGCGATATGAATTAGGGCAAACGTCAATGCCGTCATGCTAAACAAATCATCGTCATTCGGTAAAACACCCACTAATACAATACTCAAAAAGACACTTAAAATATCAAAAATACAGATTAAAAATTTATATAATTCACTTTGCTTTGGTCGCATAGTACAATCTCCCATAATAATATACTTTCTTATTATACTATTTTTTTCATGAAACTAACATATAAAATTTGTTAAGTTTTGTATAAAGTAGATTAGCCGGGTTGTAAAATAAAGCGCAAAAGCAAAATAGTGTTGTAAAAACAAAAAAAGACCGATAATTAACTGACTAAAATCCACTACAAAATTAGAAAGGTCATTATCATGTCTTGATTGAATTGTAACATAAAAAAGAAAATAAATAGCTGGTATTGGTGGGGTGTGGGAAAGTGAATTTAGCCATTTAAAAATTATAGTATTAGATGTTAATCAATTATTAAAAAGAAAAACCGACAACAAAGAACATCCCTCGTTATCGGTTGGTGAAGATGATTAATATGGATAAACCTAATCTAAAATTTAAATTCCAACAAAAACTTCCACAATTTTTCTTATTTTTTCTAATACTGATTCTTTTTTCTTTTCCCTTGCGCCTTGTCTTCGTGAAGTCGGTGGAATAATACGGTCCAGTTCATCCCCTGCATATTCAACATATCCTTTACTTATAGCCTTTTCTATAAATCGTTTTGAGTCTTCTTTCAAGTTCTCTTCTTCAACTAAAGATAGGATGTTATTTTCCTTCTCTTTCTTTGCAAAACTATAAAATGACTCAAGAATATCATCAGTATTTTTCAATTTAGACAATCTTGTGCTGTTTATAAAGTCCATAATCAATTCTTCTTTTGCTCTTGTGCCAAGGCTAGACCTGATTACCCTGCGAATTTCAGCTTTTAAATTTTCCACATCATCATTTTCTTTTGACTTCTCAAATATCAAAGCCAAAATATAATCTAGATTTATTTCATCTGTTTTAAGCAAATCAATTTGAAACTCAACATCAGAAAAATCAATTTGATTTCCTTCAAAACTTTCATTACGATTTGAATTTACAACACTTTCCCTAATATCAACATAAACACTCTTCATGTCCTGCATCTGTCTATCTGATATAATTTTTTCGAAACTTTCAAATTCATCAAAATTTTTCAGGATATTTTCAGCTTTTAGTAACTCTCCGAAAAGCTCTGCAAATTCTTTTTTATCTGCTTCTAAAACAATTTCAGTCGGATCTGAAAATTTAGATATTATTTCATTACATATATCCGTGTAACCTCGAAAAATTTCGCCTGTTTCCTCATCTTTAAAACCATGAATATACTCTTCATAGCTCTTTTCTAAAATAATATTTATACTATTTTCATCACCAAATGTCTTAATCGCATCCTGTGTAGCTTTTTCTAGATTTCTGAAACAAACAATATTACCAAATGTTTTTACTTTATTAAGAATACGGTTCGTTCTTGAAAACGCCTGAATAAGACCGTGATATTTCAGATTTTTATCAACAAATAATGTATTTAATGTAGGGGCATCAAATCCCGTTAAAAACATTCCCACTACAATAAGCAAGTCAACTTGTTTTTCTTTTACTTTAAGCGATAGATCCTTGTAATAATTTTGAAACTCATTCCCATTTGTGGAAAAATTAGTTTTGAAGTAACTATTATAGTCAGTGATTACCTTGTCCAAAAATTCTTTTGCTGTTGATTCCATGGCAGAAATATCAAAATTCTCTTCAGATATTTCTCCGATTGCTCTTTGCTCTTCATTTGCTGCAAAACTGTAAATAGTAGCTACTTTTAATCTTTTTTCTTCAGGCAAACGTTTCTGTTGTCTTTCAAATTCTTCATAATATAATTTTGCCGCTTCCACACTTTGCACAGCAAGCATAGCGTTAAATCCATTGAGTCTTCTATGCTTCAAATCATAAAACTCGTTACGATGTGTTTTCGTATCAAAAACTTTGAGGATATGCTTTGTAATCTGAGTAATTCTTTCAGGATGGAGTAGCATTTTATTTTCCAGTTTAGCTAATCTCTCTTCATCTTCCTCTTTCTCCGCAGTTTTGAATTTCGGTGTAATATTGTTATAATCCACCTTGAATTTCAACACTTTGCCGTCACGAATAGCATCAGTTATAACATAGCTGTGAAGCTGTGCTCCAAATATACCTGATGTTGTATCGCCACCAAGAGAATTTTCCGGAAAAATTGGAGTTCCCGTAAATCCAAATTGGTAATAATTTTTAAATGATTTTCGTATGTTTTTCTGTGCATCTCCAAATTGAGAGCGATGACACTCATCAAATATAAAAACACACTGTTTATTATAAATTTCATGGATAGGATTTTTCTTTACAAATTCATTTAATTTTTGAATTGTAGTAACTACAATACGATTATCATCTTTTTCAATAGATCTTTTAAGTTCTTTTGTGTCCTTACTTCCATTTACACTATCCGGCTGAAACCTTTGATATTCTTTCATTGTTTGGTAGTCTAAGTCTTTTCTGTCTACAACAAAAAACACCTTATCAATAAAATCCAATGTCGTAGCAAGTCTTGCTACTTTAAAAGACGTGAGCGTCTTACCGGAACCTGTCGTGTGCCAAATAAAGCCCCCCGCTTCGGTTCTGCCGGCTTTTTTCGCCTCATAACTTGATTTTATCTTCCATAAAATCCGTTCAGTTGCTGCTATTTGATATGGACGCATAATGAGAAGAGTATTATTAACATCAAATACACAATATTTTGTAAGCACTTCAAGAACAACACGCTTTTCAAAAAATGTCTTAGTGAAGTCCTCTAAGTCACAAATCACTTTGTTTTTTGCATCTGCCCATTCACAAGTAAACTCGTAATTATTTTTATTCTGAGCTGTTGTATTAGCGAAATACCTTGTATACGTCCCATTGGAAATCACAAATATTTGAACATATTTATATAACGAATTTCCGCTGTTAAAACTTTCCTTACTGTATCTATGAATTTGATTAAAGGCTTCATGCAAATTCACACCTCTTTTTTTCAGTTCTATATGAACAAGTGGTAACCCATTTACCAAAATCGTTACATCATAGCGATTTCGTTTTTTTCCTTCAACAACAATCTGATTGGTAACTTGCAGAAAATTATTATGAATATTTTTCTTGTCGATAATTTTGATATTTTTCAAATGCCCGTCATCAAATACAAAATCATGGATATAATTTTCTTGTACTTTTCGTGTTTTTTCAATAACCCCCTCATTTGGAGCATCTAAATATTCAAGCAGAAATCTGGCCCATTCTTCTTTTGTAAAAGAAACTCCATTCAACTTTTCAATTTGAAATTTTAAATTTGTATATAATTCATCATTTGATTTGACTATAAGTCTCTCATACCCTTGAGAAACCAAATTTTCAATCATTTGTCTTTCCAGTTCCGCTTCACTCTGATATGCAGTTTCTTTAACTTTTAAATCTTTTTCAAAATTAGCTAAAATGATTCCGCCTGTCATTTCCGCAATAGTAGATGTACTATACGTCACTTTATCTTCCGACATCTAAATTACCCCTTTCATTTACATTCTCTTTTCAAATTACTAAAGAGCAATTTTAAAAGATTCTTCTCATTCGCCTTCAATCTGCTCACAGTTTATTTTTTAGGATGTTTCGTTAAAAATCGATACTTCATCGTATTTTTTTACCTGTTAACTTTTTTAAAATCTAATAGTTTCGCTCTATAATATTCGTATTGTTTCTGCCTTAACTCTATTTCTTTTGGTATACTGCTAGACAAGTCATTTATTAAAGCGTCGAACTTATCAAGAATAGAAACAATATATTCTTGAACTGGTAGAGGAGGTAATGGAACTAGAATTTGGGAATATTTTGAAATCCACAATCTCTTATGCTCCGTAGTATCAATAGTAATCATTTGCATATAATAATAACAATATCTAAAATTTATATTTTCTTTTGATTTCAAAATTTTCATTGCTGATGATTTAACCTTAAAATTGAAGTCTACCCAATGGTTTCCAGCTGTAAAATCATCAAATATGATAACTGGATTCTCTTCGTCGGCTGTGTAAATCCCTTCATTTTCATCAGTAAATCCAAGTATAAAAGTTTGTCCAGCAGTTAAAACTGGAATTTTGTAGTTATCATTATAATTGGTTGTTTTAACAATATATTTTGTCGGTTGTTCATAATCCAATAAATTCTCTAACCTTCTCCACTCAACATCAAATAATTTTACCTCAACAATATCCGCGGCTTCTTTCAATATAACCAAATAATCGCTAGATATTATTTGTCTGTCTGTCTGTCTGTCTGTCTGTCTGTCTGTCTGTCTGTCTGTCTGTCTGTCTGTCTGTCTGTCTGTCTGTCTGTCTGTCTGTCTGTCTGTCTGTCTAGAAATTGTTCCGTCTACTATATCAAATGTCAAGAGCTTTTCACGATAATATTCATATTGCTTTTGTCTTTGGTCAATTTCCTTAGGTAACAAACCTTTTGTATCAGAAAGTAAAGATTGAAATTTATCAAGGATTTCCACAACTTTGTTTTGAATTTCTATAGGTGGTAAATCTATTTTTACTTTATTCAAAATAGACTGTGTAAGACTTGGTCTTGTAGAATCTGTACTTAACTTAGCTATATCATAATTTTCGATAAAATAATATAAATACTTAGGTACAATTTTTTTATCATCTATTTCTGTATAAAAAATAGTATCCACATTCCAAAATGGCTCCTCTACATAAAATACATTATCTATTGAACCTTTTCTTGGAATTAGTACAGTAGGTTTATTATATGAATATTTATCTACAAAAACATTCATTTTCCCACCACTACCATATACAGGTATATTCCCATTTCCTAAGGCTTTCCAATCTTTTCCATTTTTGATTTTTATGATTTCACCTAGTGTGGTCAGTTTTACTCTATACCCCCCCCCGAGAATTTCTGGGTTGTTTGACAATTTATTCAAATATTCTTCACTAAGTAGCATATCTCTATAGTACTCATATTGTTTAGTTCTAGCCTGTAATTCAGCCTGTAGTTCAGCCTGTAATTCAGTAACATAATTTGTGAATTTATCAAGAATTTTTACAATTTTTTCTTGGGTTTCGAGAGATGGGATTGGAATTTCCAATTCTTCAATACAACTTTTAGATATAGTTTTTCTGGTATTACCAAAAACTTTTTTATATACTTTCTTTCTAAAATTTTCGCTAAAAAATAAATAATTCAAATAACATGATGTTATAAAATTAGGTTCTATCAATCTTATTCGCATTATATGATAAGAATATACGACGTCTTGCATATCCTCTATAGCAACTGCAGATCTGAATATATCTTCTACAGTTTCTGAACTTGGAGTAATAAATATATCCCCATACTTTACATTACATGATTTTATTTTCACATCTGAAGCTGTTACAATCATTTGGGGAATTTGTTTATTCAAATAAATATTTTTATATACATCCATATAATTTAATAGCACAATTTTATTTTCATCTTCATTTATTTTTTTGTCTACTCCTGCTCCTGTAACAACAGAAATTTCCCCTAATCTTTTCCACTCAACCTTTTCATTTTTCAATAATTCATCTATCTTACTCATTTGCTTTTCCACCTTTTTTAGCAACTTTTTCTATGTTTTTAATTTCTGCAAGATAGTCTTTTTCAACAGGAGAAAGATTTTCAGCTTGATATTTTCTATATTCAGAAATAGCCTTTTCCATTGCTTGTTTATGACTAATTTTACCTGCATCTTTTAATACATCTTCCCCTGTAGATGTCAGAATATTATCCAAGGTTTTTACATAATCACTCATGTACATAGGTTTATGTTTCAGAGCTTGCATTTCTGCGATTTCAAAGTAACCCGCTATAAGTCTGTTTAGTATCTTTAACTCATCTTCTGTAAGATAGTTTTTTGCAACTCCGATATCTTTCTTTGTTGGATAATCTCCGGTAAAAGTAGTAAGCCCCATAAATTCTTTTTCACTATTGGCTCTTTTATAAATTACTTCTGCCGCTGTTTGTCCGTGAACTGCATAATGTAGTTTATTTTGTACCATTTTGAAAAATGCTATGGATTCCCTACTTTTAGGGTCATAATCTATACTTGTTGCATATAAATCTAAAACCTGTCTGTACATAACTTTTTCTGATGAACGAATGTCACGAATTCTATCTAAAAGTTCTTTCCAGTATGCTCCACCGCCCAAATTTTTTAGGCGTTCATCATCCATTGTAAAGCCTTTGATAATATACTCTTTCAGCCTTTCGGTCGCCCATTTTCTGAAATCAGTAGCGATTTTTGATTTTACCCTATAGCCAAGGGAAATTATCATATCCAGATTATAGAAAGGCATATTTCTTGAAACGTTACGATTACCTTCTTTTCGAACCTGTCGGAAATCCCGACAGGTTGATTCTTTATCCAGTTCACCCTCATCATAAATATTTCCTATATGTTCTACAATATTTGTCCTTGATGTTTTGAATAACTCCGCCATCTGCTGTTGTGATAACCATACTGTATCGTCAATAAAATTAACATCTATCTTAGTATTCCCATCACCGGAAGTATAGATGACTACCTCTCCATGAATATTTTCTATTCCCTTACTCATCTTCAAGCTCCTTTACTATTTCGTTGATGGAAGCTCTAAGCTTATCTATTTTTTTGACAGTTTCTTCAAGTTCCTTATTCAAAACTTTGATGTCAATTATTTCTCTTGCATCTTCTTTTTCCACATAAGTTGAAACAGATAAGTTATAGTCGTTTTCTTCTATTTCAGTTCTATCTACATATCTAGAAAAATATTCTTTACCACTTCTATTTTTGAACTCATCAACTATTATATTAATATTTTTTTCTTCTAAAATATTGTTATTTGTTTCTTTTTTAAATTCTTTGCTTGCATCGATAAATAGTATTTTATTTTCTGTCTTGTTCTTTGCTATAACTAAAATGCAGGTAGCTATTGATGTTCCAAAGAACAAATTTTCTGGAAGCTGAATAATACAGTCAATAAAATTATTATCTACAAGATATTGTCTGATTGTTTTCTCGGCACCTTTTCTATAAAAAATACCCGGAAAACACACAATAGCCGCTCTACCTTTACTCGAAAGATAAGCTAAGGAGTGCATAATAAAAGCATAGTCAGCATAAGATTTTGGTGCTAATTTACCTGCCGGCGCAAATCTTTCATCGTTGATCAAAGTTGGATCGGCATCTCCCACCCATTTAATTGAATAAGGAGGGTTTGAAACAATCGCATCAAAAGGTTTTTCATCTCTATGTAGAGGATTAATTAGAGTATCTCCTCTTTTAATTGAAAAATTATTATAATTTACATTGTGCAGGAACATATTCATACGGGCCAAGTTAAAGTTGGTCATATTAATTTCTTGACCAAAAAAGCCTTCATCAATGATATGTTCATCAAATTGTTTTTTCATCTGCAAAAGTAAACTTCCACTACCACATGTTGGATCATATACCTTGTTAATACTTGTTTTCCCTTCCATAACAAGTCGTGCTAGAAGCTTTGACACTGTTTGTGGTGTAAAAAACTCTCCACCAGATTTTCCCGCATTACTTGCATAATTTGAAATCAAATACTCGTAGGCATCGCCAAAAGCGTCTATATCATTATCTTGAAAATTTCCAAAATTAATTTCAGCTATTCCTGTTAATATATCTGCCAATCTTTTGTTTTTTTCTGCTACAGTTCCACCTAAACGGTTACTGGTTGTATCCACATCTTCAAACAAACCTTTGATATCATCTTCTGATGCAAATCCTACAGCACTTCCTTCAATAGCTTTAAATATATTTGCTAAATCCGTATTTAAGTTTTCATTGTTTTTAGCTGTTTTAACAACATTTTTAAACAACTGGCTTGGCAATATAAAAAAGCCCTTATCTTCAACAGTATTCGGTCTAAAATCTCGCTCTGCTTCTTCATCAGAGAGTTCAGCATAATCAAATTCTAAGTCACCAGCCTCGCGCTCAGCAGAATTAAAAAATTCAGTAATATTTTCAGAAATAAATCTATAGAACAAAATCCCTAAAATATATTGTTTAAAATCCCATCCATCTACTGCTCCACGAACACTATCAGCAATAGCCCAAATTTTTCTATGCAACTCTGCTCTTTGTGATGTTTCATTGTTACCCTGCGTTAAACTTGTCATTCTTTTTTACCTCACTCTATTCACCAGACTTTGAATCAAATCTGTATCTTCTATCTTTGTAATACCAAAACTTTTCTTCCCTGCATCTTTAATCGATGCGCCTATGTGATACACTTTAGTATCATCTAAAATTAAAAATCTATCGTGGAAATGTGTAGTTGTTTTTACGGTTAGCATTGGATATTGTGCATTAAATTTATTAATATCCTTTGTTGTTAGATTGCCTTTTCCTGAAGTATAAATTTCAATTTCTACTCCGCTATTTTTCTTACATAGAATATTCAAAGTGTTGATATCTACATAGTTATCAATTAATATAATTTTCTTATCGGCTTTTTGAATAATTTCCACAAGAAAACTAAACGCGTCGTATATTTGACCGTCAAAAAATATTTTCTGTTTTACTTCTGTATTTGTTGCAATGTAATGAAATACTTCTTCTAATTTTTTATCTGTTTCAAGTTGCTTTATTTCTACTCGATCCAATCTTGCAAACATTTCTTGATTGGACAACAAAAACTTTCTCATTTCAACAAAGCTATTCATAATTTTGATACTCACATCAACAGCAATATCACTTTTCAACACAGCCGAAAGCATTGCAATGCCTTGTTCTGTGAATACATATGGCATATATCTTCTTCCGCCATAGTTACTCAAATTTGAGGTTCCATTTTGGAATCTCAAGTTTTTATATTCATCTTCGGTTAATTGAAAACAAAAATTATCAGGAAACCTAGTAGCATTTCTTTTCATAGCTTTATTTAAATTACCAGTTGTAACGTGGTATAAAGCAGCTAAATCACTATCCACCATCACTTGTTTTCCTCTAAATGTATAAATCATATTTCTAATATCAACAACATCAGAAATGATTATATTTGATTTATCTTCCATATAAACCTCCTATCATTACAAATACATTCTATTTCACTATATTTATCATATCTCCAAAATCTACATCTAACGCCTTACCAATTTTATAAAGTATTTCCATACTTACAAGTTCTCCACGTCCCATTTTTGCAACGGTAGCCGGAGCAATTCCGACTGTTTCTTTCAATTCTTTTTTATTCATTCCTTTATCTATAAGAATCTTCCATAATCCATTGTAGCTTGCTTTCATCAATATATCCTCCGAATTCATTAATTTGAATTTATACACCTATATTTTATCATGATTTCCAAAAAATAAAATAGCGTTTACAAACAATATCTAAAATAATTCAACTTTCAAGAAAAGTGGTATGTAACAAGAAACAAGGCTTCAGAAAGCATTTATATTTGTATACAATACACCATTAATAATACATATACCTCTGTACTATAAAAAGTTCATACAAAACTGATTGTCATACACAAAAACAACCTAGCAATGACTCACTAGGTTGTTTAATAATAAAATTCAGATTGTATAATTTTGGGACACCAACACCATTTAACATAGAACCTAGGTCGTATATTTTATAGTGATAGTGGGTAATACTAATGTATCGTTAAATGCTATATTTTTATCCTCAATCGATAATAATCGGTGTATACTAGATGCATAGGTCATGATAATTCCCCTGTGATTGGTTTTGGCGCTTTAATTAAACGGAAATATCTGACCTTTTTGTATACAGAATTTAAAAGGTGTTGATAGCTTCCTTTTGGAAGCCACCAACACCAAATATTATAGAACCCATATTTGTCTCTTTAATTCTATATTAGTGTCTTTTCAGTTTCTATTTTCAGCTATTTTTACACCTTTTTTGTGGTTTTAGAGTTTTTAGTATCAAAACAGTATCAATAGTGATACTATATTCATCCACACACAGCAACATAATAACCATTCAGATAATATAAAAGCGAAACAATTTTTATGATTTTAAATTTGTATTTCTACTATCTCAACGATCTTTTTGAATTAGTCAAATACACATCATCAGATAGCCTTCCCTTATATATTTCATCTGCTAAATATGACAGCAACTCTTTTTGAGCTTTTAAATCAGCTGGAAATACGATTTTATTTTCTTCATTTGTTTCAAATTGCAATCCTAAATTATTAGCCTCCTGAAGTATATAATCTGTCGTATTTTTTTCTAAAACCCCTGTATCTAGTATATAAGCAATTTTTTTCCTCGTCCAATTGTTACTAGCATTCACTAACGAATCTAAATCGTCAACATAAAAACAATTATTTTGGCAAAAATCCCTAATATCATCATCCGTAGCTTGCCTATAATATTTATTTAAATTAAATATTTGATTTGCCCAGTAATATGACTTGAAATATAAAGTTCCATTCTCATAATATGCATCAATACTATCAGTAATAACCACTCCTGGTTTTTGAGTAGAAATAAATGTGTCATTGCTCCAAAATAAAGTAATTCTTCCACCCAACAATAATTGTCTTTTCTGTGTCCTTTGAAAAACAATTTTCTCATTTTCACCATCATCACTTAGCGTTAAAAAAACAGCTCGAATATTTAGTTCATCTCCATCATTTGCAACTAATTTATCTACTCCCAATGGATTATTTATCGCTTCTTGTATTTCATCAGATAAATCAAAGTTTTCAATTTTTAAAATTTCATCTTCATCAGGCTTATACGAGCCATCAAATATAATCGAATTTGATTTATATCTTTCTGTATCTATATTTAGAAGTTCTTCAACGCCAACTAGAGTATCAGTTGTTGTTTCTATTACTTTAACAGATGTTTTATCACTATCCAATGTAAATATATTATCCACTTTATACCTCCATAACATAATATTCGAACAGCCTTACAACTCTACTTAAAGAGTTTCTGTTTCTTAATTCCTTTTTAGTAATCAACGTCATATCAACTCCTTGTTCTGTTTCAATTGAATAAATTTTATATCTTCCTAATATCTCCAATATAGGATTATTAACAGTTTTTTGGCTCAAAATCAGCAACACTATACCAATAAAAACAAGTATCCAATTATTCACAGTAAAATTTTTTCCAAAGTAACTTTCTACAAATGGCACAAAATAAGTTATATATACAGCTAATAGCCAACTTTCTTTATCTTGACTTATATTTAAAATATTAATTTTTTTAGTAACCATCTGTTTCTTTGCAGCATTTAGTATAACAAACTGAGCAATTACTAATACCAAAGATATAATAATTGCTGATAAACCTATTATTATATTGTTCTCTATAAAAACTTTACTTATACCAATGGTCAAAACAAAAGGTGTCAAAATAGAGGTATTAAAAACAACATGTATAAACTTATTAAAGATATTATCACCCCCTAGTTATTTATTGCACGCTTTAACAATTATACTGCTACCCATCATAAAATAAGCATTTGAAAGGTTCATTTGTACGTATTCTGTATTTTTATCGTTTTTACGCGTGCTTTTCAGGAAAAATACCTCAAAAGCACTTCAAGCCTATGAATTTTAATCACTTATCATTAGATAATCTTTACTACTTTAAAATACTCTAAAGGCACTTATACATAACTATGCAACCCGCTTAGTCCCCTGGTAATAGCAAGTATGCTAATACAAATAGTACCTCAGCAATAATTAGAAAGATATTTAATTTGATATATTTATTGTCCCTACTCGTGTCCCAATTCACCATTCCCACTATTTTCGCAAAAGCCTCCCACCAAAATAATGGAAGTCTTTAAAGAATTCACCTAAATTCAAGAACTCCCTTTTGAACCTACTTTTTCAACTTTTTAGTATCAAAACAGTATCATTTAGAGAATTTTACTTAATCAAAATCGCTGAATCCATGTATTTTCAAGCCTTTTATAACAGTATCATATTTGCTTCTGTCATTCCCACTCTATCGTTGCTGGGGGTTTGCTCGTGATGTCGTAGACGACGCGGTTGACGTGGGCGACTTCGTTGACGATGCGCGTACTGATTTTTTGCAACACTTCCCACGGTAGTTTGGCAAATTCGCTAGTCATGCCGTCAATACTTGTGACCGCACGTATACCGATGGTATAGTCATACGTTCTGCCATCTCCCATGACGCCGACGCTACGGATGCCGGGTAGTACGGTGAAATATTGCCACACATCTCGTTCCAATCCGTTGTTTGCAATTTCTTCACGTAAGATGGCGTCACTTTCACGTACAATTTCTAATTTTTCTTCGGTAATTTCACCCAGCACGCGAATGCCCAATCCAGGTCCTGGGAATGGTTGGCGCCACACAATGCTGTCCGGCATACCAAGTGCCGTTCCTAGCGCACGTACTTCATCTTTGAAGAGTGTGTTTAACGGCTCAATTAATTCAAATTGCATGTCTTCGGGTAAACCGCCGACATTGTGATGCGATTTGATGGTCTGTGCTGTTTTCGTGCCACTTTCGATAATATCCGTATATAATGTGCCTTGCGCCAAGAAATCAACACCTTTTAATTTTGCCGCTTCATCATCAAAAACGTATACAAACTCGTTTCCAATAATTTTACGTTTTTCTTCGGGGTCGCTTACCCCTTTTAACTTGTCTAAAAAGCGGTCTTTGGCATCAACACGAATAATATTCAACCCAAATTTTCCGCCTAGCATTTCCATGACTTGATTGCCTTCGTTTTTACGCAATAAACCGTGATCGACAAAAATACACGTCAATTGGTCTCCGATGGCTTTTTGAAGCAAGACACCCACGACGGACGAATCCACTCCACCCGATAAGCCGAGCAACACTTTGCGATTGCCAACACGTTCACGAATTTTTGCGATTTCCATATCAATGAAGTTTTGCATTGACCAGTTTGCGCTTGCTTTACAAATATTGAACACAAAGTTTTTTAACATTTCATTGCCATGTACAGAATGTCTCACTTCTGGATGAAATTGAACACCGTAAATTTGGCGTTCTTTATTTTCAAACGCGGCAAAAGGGCAATTTGGATTTTCGGCAGTAACGACAAACCCTTCTGGAATGGACGTAATACGGTCCCCATGACTCATTAATACGTCTTCACTTTCGCTTAGTCCTTCAAACAAGCCGTCGCCGACATTGTGGATACGAATACCCGCTACACCGTACTCTCGATGTGTCGTTGCAGGTTCCACCACCCCACCGAGTAGATGTGTTGTTAACTGCATGCCGTAGCAAATGCCTAAAATCGGTAAACCCAAATCGAAAATTTCGGGATCGACGCTAAATGAGCCTTCTGCATAGACACTATGTGGCCCACCTGAAAAAATAATGCCGACAACATTACCCATTTCTTGAATGTCACGTGCAGTTGTCTCATTGGAAAGCAGCTCACTATAGACACCGAACTCACGAATGCGGCGTGTGATGAGCTGATTATATTGCGAACCGTAATCTAAAACTACAATTTTTTCCATTGTTTGTACTGTCATACTTTACTCCTGTTTCATTATATTATCGTTAAACATAGCTTGTTTTTTCTATCAAAAAGCACGCTGACATACGTCATGTGTAGAGCGCATCCTATTTTTTGGTCAACGCATATCACACCGTCCGTACGTTATAAAACACGCATAATCATTACACTTTTTTGAGCATCACATACTCCATCAAGTGACGGTCCCCTTTGTATAAAATAATATCGGCTTGATGACGCGTCGGTAGAATATACTCCATTAAGTTACGATAATTTATCGTCTCCCACACATCTCTTGCCATTGCCATGGCTTCCTCTTTATCCCCAATCGCATAGTCGTAATAAAAATTAGTTGGGTCGTCTTTGGCCAATTCCATTAACAGTTCAAATCGCTCTAAAAACCAGCGTTGAATATTTTCGGGATCGGCATCAACGTAAATTGAAAAATCGTAAATATTTGTCATGTACACATCTTTACTATCTTTCAGTTGCAACACGTTAATGCCTTCAATGATTAACACGTCTGGTCGATCAATGACTTGGTATTCGTTTGCCACCACGTCATAAATATCGTGTGAATATACCGGCGCTTTCACTTTTTCAACACCACTTTTGACATCTTGTAAAAACGTCTTTAGCGCAATCATGTCGTAACTTTCCGGGAACCCTTTACGATCCAACAAGCCTTTACTTTCTAATATGTGATTCGGATATAAAAACCCGTCCGTTGTCATTAAATCAATCGTTTTTTCCGGGTAGCGTTGTTGTAACATTGTTTGAATTAAGCGGGCTGTTGTTGATTTACCAACCGCAACACTTCCTGAAATACCGATAATAAATGGCCGCTTTTCAGTGTATTGCTCAGAAAATTCCATATGTGTTGCATGCTTCATGTCATGCAACCGCCAATATAACTGTATAAAATTTAATAATGGTACATAAATGTCTACAACATCGTCTAAATCGATGCGGTCATTGAGTGACGTCAATTTTTTCAAATCGGCTACGGTTAATTGTAAGTCATATTCACCAATGAGCTCACTCCATTTTTTTCGGTCAATTTTATCGTAAGTATTCATGCTATTCTCCAATCGTACGACTATTGTACCATGTTTAATAAAAAAAAAGAAAAAGAGAATGCACCTTTTTAACTTTTCATGTAAAATAATAACTAGACATGAGGAGGTTATATGAAAGGTATTGCACGAGCGCATACAAATATTGCGTTAATTAAATATTGGGGGAAAGCAGACGAAGCACTATTTTTACCGATGAATAGTAGCCTATCTCTTACTTTAGATGCATTTTATACAGATACCAAAGTCGTATTTGATCCTACACTAACAGCCGATAGTTTTTATTTAAACGGTATCAAGGAAGACGCAAGCGATATTACACGCTTTTTAAACTTATTCCGCGAAACGATGAATGAACCATTATTTGCACGTGTAGACAGTTACAACTTTGTTCCAACCGCTGCAGGTTTAGCATCTAGTGCATCAGCCTACGCAGCTTTAGCGCATGCAGTCAATGTTGCATTAGACTTAAACTTGGATATGCAGACCCTTTCCACATACGCTAGACGTGGTAGTGGATCGGCAACACGCAGTATTTTTGGCGGTTTCACACAATGGGAAAAAGGTGTTGATAACAACACTTCAAAAGCGATTTTTATCGATGATGCATCTTGGGATATTGGTATGGTGATTATTGTCGTTAATAGTGCCAAAAAAGCCATCTCATCACGTGAAGGCATGAAAAAAACCGTTAATACATCGCCGTTTTACCCAGCGTGGCAATCGAGTGCTGCTGTTGACTTAGAAAATATGAAAACAGCGATTCAAACACGCAATTTCCAAACGCTAGGTGAAATTACCGAATTTAACGGCATGAAAATGCACGCAACGATGTTAGGTACAAATCCACCGATTTGCTATTTTGAGCCCAATAGTATACTCGCCCAACAACACGTGCGTTTACTGCGTGAAAAAGGCATTCCCGCTTATTTCACAATGGACGCTGGGCCAAACGTAAAAGTATTATGTCGTGCAAGTGATATGGATAAAATTATGTCGCACTTATCCAACGTGTTTCCAAAAGAACAGCTAATTGCTTCACTACCCGGTAAAGGGGTACAAACTTTATCACAAAGTGAGTTCGACGAAAGTGTCGCTAAATTTTCAGCGCAAACAAGAAAGGAGACCGTATGAAAATCGGAACGTCGTTTCATGCGAAAGCTCCCGGAAAATTATTTATCGCTGGTGAATATGCCGTCACACAACCCGGACACCTAGCCGTTATTTCTAGTGTGTCGCGCTATTTGAATGTTGAATTAATCGTGAGTGATTTCAACGAAATTTACTCCGATCAACTTAAAGATGGCTGCTTGGAATGGGCACGTGAATGTGGGGCACTCGTTCCACTAGGTCAAAATCCGTTTCCCATCATTACAAAAACGATTGAAACGGTCGAATGGTACATGAGTGAATTAAATCGAACACCAATTAATTTTGAATTACATGTTACATCGCAACTAGATGCAGAAAACGGCACGAAATATGGCTTAGGCTCAAGCGGGGCTGTGAGTGTAGCGACGATAAAAGTCATGTTAGACGCATACGCGATTGCCTATACACCGCTATTGGTCTATCAGCTAGCTGTTATTACACAACTTCGTTTAAATAGTAATGGCTCATTTGGCGATATTGCCGCAAGTAGTTTTGACACTTTAATCGCCTATAGTAGCGTTGATAAATTATGGTTACGTCAAACATTAGAAAATCAGTCTTTAATTGACGTCTTAAATCAAGAATGGAAAGATTTAATCATTGAACCACTAGTGTTACCAAATGATACCGCCTTTTTAGTCGGTTGGACGGGAAAAAGTGCCAGTACACAACAACTCGTTGATGACATCAAAAAAGCACATCTCAACCAAGCGTCTTGGCAGACGTTTTTAGCGCAATCTAACGTGTGTGTCAATCAATTCATTGAAGCGTTAAAAGCTAGTGATATTTTGGGTATAAAAAATGCCCTAAACATCAATCGTCAATTGCTTCAATCTTTGTCACAACACATTGAAACACCACAATTACAACGTTTAATTACCGTTGCAAATGCTCATGGGTTTATCGCAAAAGCATCAGGCGCTGGTGGCGGAGATTGTGGCATTGCGTTCATTCAAAAAGGCGATAATATTTCTGCTTTATTAAAGGATTGGAAATTAAACGATATTACACCACTACTTGTTATAGGAGGACAATTACATGACGAATGTATTACATTCAACACGTAAAGACGATCACGTCACACACGCGTTATCTCAATACAACACTCATTCAACGTCTGATTTAGAACAGACACGTTTTGTCCACCATGCATTAAGCGACATTTCGGTTGACGATATTTCTTTAAGTACCGAATTGGATACATTACAGTTATCACTACCGTTTTTTATTAATGCGATGACAGGTGGTAGCGAGCAAACGCATCACATCAACGAACAACTCGCCATTGTTGCTAACGAAACGGGGATGGCAATGGCAACGGGTTCAATTAGCGTGGCATTGAATCATCCAGAAACGGCACAGTCGTTTAAGGTGGTTCGCCAACACAATCCAAACGGTATTATTTTTGCCAACTTGGGCGCGCATCACAATTTGGAAAACGCTAAACGGGCGGTAGATTTACTACAAGCCGATGCACTTCAATTACATTTAAATACGCCACAGGAAATCGTCATGCCCGAAGGTGATCGCACCTTTTCAGGCTGGTTACAAAATATTGAAAATATCACTAGCCATTTAAACGTTCCTGTTATCGTCAAAGAAGTGGGTTTTGGCATGAGTCAACAAACTGTTCAGCAACTTGAAAATGTGGGCGTTCGTATTATTGACGTTGCCGGTCGTGGTGGTACAAACTTTGTGTCAATTGAAGACGCTCGTCGTCAAGATTACTCACTTTCAATGTTAACCAACTGGGGACAAACAACATTAGAAAGTCTTTTGGAAGCAACAAACGTTCGACAAAACGCGCATCTTATTGCTTCAGGTGGCATTAAAAATGTTATGGACATTGCTAAATGTCTATCACTTGGTGCAAATGCAGTCGGTTTATCTGGACATTTTTTACATATGGTGACGCACTACGGTGTAGATGAAACCATTAAACATGTACATGACATGCAAGAACAATTGAAAGCAGTCATGACAATTTTAGGACGATCGAATATCGCCGCTTTACAACACCACCCTATCGTTTTAGCAAGTAGTGCTAAAGAGTGGTGCCAAGCGCGTGGCATTGATTATTTACAATTTTCAAGACGCTAAGAGCGTCATAGAGTAGGCAAAACGTGTTAAGTGCTAAAAAATGGAATGTTGTTTTTAGACGAAAAAGAATTTTGCAGTGTTTTGCCGCATTCGCTACAATTTTGTAGCACTAATTTGATTTAGGAGTGTATACAATGAAAAAATTTAATACAAAGCAGTTAGTTTTTGCTGCATTATTAGTAACATTAAATGTTATTTTACAAGGACCGTTATTTAAATTTGATTTTGGTGGTATTGTTCAAGTCGGTTGGTCATTTATCCCAAGCGCATTGATCGGGGTTGTTTTTGGTCCGGTGTTCGGTTTTATTGCCGGAGCGCTTGCTGATGTCATTTCGTTTTTCTTATTCCCAAGTGGATATCCATTCTTTATTGGTTATACACTAAGTTCTGCTTTAGGACCTATGCTTTACGGTTTATTTTTGTACCGCAAAAAAATTACGATTCCTCGTATTTTCTTAAGCGTTCTATTCATTACAATCTTTGTCAACTTAGGGTTGGGTACATTATGGGTTTCTGTAATGCGCGGTAAAAGCTTTATCGCTTTATTACCTGTGCGCTTATACAAAAACGCACTTAGCCTATTTTTAAATACAGCTATTTTGGCATCAATCTTATCAACACCACTCATTACATCAATGATTAAAAAATATCAGGTACATAAAGGGGAATAATTTATGCCATTTGTCCATTTAGAAATGTTAGAAGGTCGTACATTCGAGCAAAAAAAAGCACTTGTTGAAGAATTGACCGCTGTCATTTCAAAACATACTGGTGCTCCAACTGAAGCCATTCATATTATTTTACGTGACATTCCACGTGGTGATGGTTTAGCACAAGGTGGAAAATTTAGAGACTAACATCAAAAGCGCAAGCGAGAATATCGCTTGCGCTTTTTCGGTTATCCCGTCAACCCTAAACATTAACCTTATCAATGTTATGGTTGCAACACGTTTTTAATATTTTCTCTTAATGTGTTCAAACTATTTTGATCGACTTCACCCATTGGCAATGAGACACCCGGTAAAACCGCACTTTGCACATCTGGATGCATTTTTACTTGTAACGTTTGAACGTTTACTTGTTGATCAAACAACACATTCATTAATGCCATCAATCGTTTAAACGGCAAATTGGTTTGAACAGCACTTTGAAGTTGTTCGATATAACTGTCCGCATGCATCAATACATCGAATGATGCCAATCTTTTCAATACTTCACTTAAAATTGCTAACTGATGTTGTTCTCTTTTTGATGTCCCATCTACAACGACTTCCTCGCGCATGTATCCCAACGCTTGTTTAGCGTTTAACGTTAATTGACCGACTTGGAACGTATACCCGCCATATGACGTTGAAAATTCTGTATCGTTATGCACACTAATTGCACCAAGACGTTCAATAATTTGGGCTAATTTTTCTAAATGGATTCGCACATAGTATTGAATAGATGTATCGTATAACATTTCGCTCGTTTTTAATGCGTTATCTACACCAAATATAAAATCATTGGCTATTTTATCCATATTTAAATTTGGTGTGCCATAGATTTGAACAAATGCACTTGACGGCGTTTGTGTCACTAACGCTCTATTCTTTTGCGTATTGGCACTCACCACTAAAGACACGTCACTACGCCCTAAGCTCGTAATCGGCAAATACGAATCGACAGCACTCACCAACACATTAAATGATGGTGCTTCATGATTCGGTTTAACTTGCGTTGGTGACGGAACATTTAAATCGTACACACTCTTTACCGTAGCGCTATACGTTGGCACCACCTTTTCTAACACACTTGCGTACGCACTATTCATGGCGATACTACGAATGCTCTCGCTTTCTAGCATTTTATAAGCCGATAAATACGAATCCGTTTGAAACAACCCGACTTTTAAATGCATATTGGTTTGAATATCATCCGCCAATGTTTTTACTTTTTCGTTATCCTGTTGTGTTGGTGCGGCGATATTTTCATTACCGACTTGTTGAATGGTAACGATAGAACTATTTTTAGGCACTAAAACACTCATTGTTGTCACTAACGGCGTTTGATTGTGCTGCATTTTATCATAGACTGTCACAACATGATACCCGCGGTATAACAACACCCCAAAAATCAATAATCCAGTGATATTTAAAATAAATGCACCCCATTTGAAACGCTTGGTGATCATTAAAACTAAAATGATGACACCTAACAGTGCAGAAACGGTGTAAATGATGTAATTTAGCCACGCAAATTGCAACGCTTGAAAATAGGCGACAAAAAAACAGGTTGTTGCAACGCATAACAGTAACAACACCCATAAAAACCAATTCAAACGAGATAATCGTGAATATTTGCGTCTTTCCACTGTAAATTTTTGTCTTTTCATACGACTACGTTGTTTTCTTGATTCCATAATAATCCCTTCTCCACTCTCTTTTTCCATTATACAAGTTTCAAATAAACAACACAATAAAAGGCAACATTTTTCACAATAAATGTCGCCTTTATTAATGTTTATATTTCACGTTTCAAAACAGCGTTTTTTGTATCATGATGTTTATCTAGGGTTAATGGGCTAACCTTTTTGAGTTAATACACGCATTAAACGTGACACGTACATTGACCTTTTGCACAACAGCACGTTACGGTTTCATCAAGCGTATCCAATCGTTTGGTCAATAATGCAATCATGTGTTGAGCGTCTGATTTGGAAAGTACGGCATCAGATAATAGGCGTTCAAATAGTTCGCCGTGTTTTGTGGTACAAACTAGCGCCAATAATTCTTGTTGCTTTTGTAAAATCACATCCATCTCATCAATACAAGCACGATACACAAACTCACGTTGCTGTTTTTCGTGCGTTAAATACCCTTTTTTGACGAGGCGTGAGAGTAAGGTTTTTATGGTAGACATGGACCACTCAAACTCTTTTGACAGTAGGGTATGTACTTGTGTGGCGGTGACGGTCTTATTTGTCCATACGGTGCGCATCACTTGCCATTCTGCTGTTGAAATCATAACTACCTCAATCTATCTTTTTCCAATTTAATCGTAACGCATTAACAACGACACTGACGGAACTAAAACTCATGGCTAATCCGGCAAACATTGGATTCAGCACGACTGGATAAAAGAGCCCCATCGCTAGCGGTATCCCAATAACGTTGTAAGCAAACGCCCAAAATAAATTGGTTTTAATCGTTCGCATCGTCATTTTAGATAAAGTAATGGCAGACACGACGTCCATGACATCACTATGCATCAACACCACATCACTTGTTTCCATTGCCACTTGCGTGCCACTACCAATCGATATACCAACTGATGCGACGGCTAATGCTGGTGCATCATTTACACCATCACCGACCATGGCTACAACGCTAGTTTCTTCAAGTTGTTTCACGACATTGGCTTTATCTTGTGGCAATACGTCAGAAATGACTGTATCAATTCCCACTGCTTTAGCAATGGTACGTGCTGTTTTTTCATTATCTCCTGTCAGCATCACAACATCAATGTTTAACCGTTTTAAAGCAGATACGGCTTTTTTACTTGTCGGTTTAATGGCATCAGAAATAACAAGTAACCCAATAATTGACTGTTCGTCCATCACAAGCAATGGCGTTTTACCGTTTTGCGCCACTTCACGTGCTTTTAAGACATATTCATGCGTTAAAATGCCTTCGCCTAAATGGTCATACCCCATTTTTTCATTGCCAATCATTAGTATTTTTCCGTCTATTGTACCGCATACGCCACGTCCTTCAATCGCTTCAAATCGCTCAACAGAAAGTCGCTCACCTTCATAAAAATTGACAATTGCTTGTGCTAACGGGTGATTCGAATAACTTTCAATGCTCGCAATTTTTTGAAGTAACGTTTCATCAGCACTTAAATACTCCGTTACAACAGGTTTCCCGTAAGTGACGGTTCCCGTCTTATCTAAAACGACCGTATTGACATGATGTAATTTTTCTAGTGCTGGTGCGTTTTTCACTAAAATACCACGTTTGGCACCGACTCCTGTTGCCACCATAATCGCGGTTGGTGTGGCTAATCCGAGTGCACATGGACACGCAATGATTAAAACGGCAACCGCACTATTTAAAGCAAACGCAACACTTTGCCCAACAAGTAACCAACCAATTAACGTTAAAACGGCAAGCACAAGCACTACGGGAACAAAATACCCCGAAATAACATCGGCTAACTTGGCGATAGGCGCTTTTTCACTTTGCGCACGTTCAACGAACTGAATGATTTGCGAAAGGGTTGTTTCTTTTCCGACATGCGTCACGGTGTAGTCAACCGAACCATTTTGCACTAACGTTGCTCCGATGATTTGATCATCGATACTTTTTGTCACGGGCATACTTTCTCCCGTTAAAAAACTTTCGTCAATTTGTGCCGTCCCACTTAAAATGACACCGTCTAACGCAACGGCTTCACCGGCTTTAGCACGCAACACATCTCCGACTTTAATAATGGCTACGGGCACTTCGCGTGTTTGTCCGTTTTCTACTTTTACGGCAGTTTTAGGCGACAATTCGACAAGCGCTTGTATGGCTCCAGTTGTTTTTTGTTTGGCGGTATGTTCGAAATATTTGCCTAACGTCACAAGTGTTAAAATGACCGCACCAGACTCAATGTAAAAGTCGATATGATGTCCGGCAAATAACACCACCAACGCGTAAAATCCTTGAGCGAACGCCGTTAACGTCCCAATCGCAACTAGAGAATCCATGTTAGCTTGTCCGTTGAAGAGTCGTTTAAAGCCATTTGTATAATAGTGGCGGTTGACCCACATAATTGGTAACGACAATAACGTTTGTACAAGCCCCATTGTAAAGTGATTGTCTAAAAATGACGGCATGGGCGCATTGAAAAAGTGGCTTCCCATTGCTAAATATAGTAACGGTATGACAAAAATTAACGAAATGATTAAACGGTTGCGCAATCGATGATCAACAACTTTTTCGACTTGAGTGGTATCCACAACAGAATATCCCGTTTGTTCAACGATTTGTGCAATAGCCGACACGGTTACGGTATCGTCGTGCTTTACAAATAACGTTTCCGTTGCAAAATTAACGACAACTTCCAAAACGCCTTTTTGTTGCGCTACCGCTTTTTCAATAGAACGGGCACAGTTGGCACAACTCATCCCACTGATTTTTAACAATGTTTCTTGGGTCGGTAAATCGGCTGTATACCCGGCGTTTGTAACACTTGCGTAAACGTCCTCTAAAACGCTATCTTCACTAACGTCTACATACATTGTTTGTGTCGCTAAATTGACATGCACTTGTTTCACTCCGTCAACTTTTTCTACGGCCTTTTCAATAGAATGCGCACAATTTGCGCAACTCATTCCACTTATTTTTAACGTATACTCCATAGTTTCCTTTCCTAATTCATCACAAGCGTTATGATTTCACATCATACCCTATATCATTTAAACAATTTTTAATTTGTGTTAAATCAAACAGTTCATTGGTATGAATGGTTGCTGTTTGTTGTTGTAAATCCATTTCAACTGGTGATTTTGTAAGTGTTTCTAACGCTTTTTGGACACGTGCAGCACAATGCGCGCAACTCATTCCTGTAATTTGTACGATTTGTCTCATTTCAAACTCTCCTTTTTTATAAAGTTTACAGTTGTAGACGTAAATTGTCAAATGTATTGTTTGCCCAATTTTCAAACACAAAAAACGTCTTAAACAAGCTTTCGCTTATTTAAGACGTTAACCCATAGCGTATTGATTATCCTTGGAATTTAAAGACAACAGATGAATCGTATAATTTCAATATTTTTTCAAATACAATTTGAGTGGCAATGGCACTAACAAATGGCACAACAAACCAACAAATTGCTACTAAGGCAATGTTTAATCCGGCATCTAATGACGCTAATGGCCCAACTAAACCAACTAAACCAAACCCAGCTGAAGATGGTACACCACTAATTGAAAATAGCGCAACTGGAATAGCAGATACAATGGCTGTTGTTAAACAAGGCACTAAAATGATTGGATATTTAAACAAGTTTGGCATCATCATTTTCATCGCCCCTAAAGCAATAGCTAATGTTACCCCACCTTTATTAACACGTAATGAATGGATGACTAAAACGGCTGTTGTTGCAGCGATACCCATTGCGGCTGCACCGGCAGATACACCATTTAATTGAATGGCTAAACCGATTGCTACGGTTGATATTGGTGAAATGATGATAAAGGCGAAAGAACATCCAATTAAAATAGACATGATAATTGGTTGGAACGTTGTAAATGTGTTAATAATGTTTCCGATAGTGGCTGTAAATTTAGCAACAAACGGCAATAACATTAACCCAATAAATGATACCCCACAACCAACGACAATTGGTAAGGCAACAATGGATACAGAGCCAAATTTATCTTGTACCCACAACAATACCACAACAGCAATACCGGCAGCTAACATGGTATTGATTAAATCACCTGTACCGGCGCCGACATATTTACCTAATGATGCATCGAATTTCACGACACCTGATGATACAAAGCTGACACCTGCTACAACCATTGTTTGTAGCGGTTTAAATTTAAATTGCAAACCAATTAAAGCACCAATAATAAGTGGTGTAGCCAATTGGAAGATGACAGCAATTTGAATCACTTGTGCTGCAATCGTGTTACTACTAAAATATTTTAAAATCGCAGATAAAACGGCATTTGGAATTAAACCAATAATTACCCCTAACGCTGTTCCTGCAAGTAATCGGTTAAAAAAATCTTTACCTGATATTTTTTCTGTATTCATGACGGTTTTCTCCTTTATTTAGCCTCTAATACAACTTCTTTAGCGTGAATGAGTTGTGTAATCAATTGGCAATATGGTGTAGGCACGCCGTATTTTTGTCCTTTACTTACAATCGCTCCATTGATACAGTCAATTTCTGTTAAACGGTGATTTTTCACTAAATCTTGATGCATTGATGGGTAGTGTAGTCCAATTGTTTCACGATTGTAACAAGCTGTTTCGATATAATTTACAGTTTCTTCAACTGGTAAATCAACATTTTCATGTTTAGCCACTTTTGAAAATTCACTGACAATACCCATTAACATGTCGTGTGCTGTTGCGGTTTCACCTAATTGCGCCATATTACATTCTAATAATGTACATAAGCTATTCATTGTTCCGTTCACACATGCTTTTTTATAAATAGCAAAGCGAATATTTTCAGAATACTCTGCATTTAATTGGGCATCTGATAACACTTTACAAATATCTTTGGCAACAGTGGCATCTCCACCGTGCAATTCTTGTAATGCAATAGATCCGTTACCAAACAATTTAGCACGACCTGGTCCTTCCATGCCGGCTGTCCACATTGTGTTTCCAATTAGAATGCGTTCACGTTTCACATATTTTTCAATGATTTCTTCATGTCCAATACCGTTTAACAAACATAAAACGTTTGTTTCTGGTGTGATAACACTTTGAATGCTCTTTAACATGCCGTCTAACTGCATTGCTTTTGTAAATAAAATAATTAAATCGGCACGTAATGATGCATCCACCTCATCTTTTAAATACGCTTTTAATGGCACCGTTTTTTCTTCTCCATTAAAATTCGCTTTTAATCCATGTGCGTTAATCGTATCAACATGTTCTTTCCATCCATCTACTAAAACCACTTCGTTATTCGCTTCGTGCAACATTAAACCAAAGCGCATTCCCATCGCTCCTGCACCTGCAATAATAATTTTCATTATCTATTCCTCCTGTTTTATGTTATTATTTTCACATACAATGTGAATAAAAATGCCTATTTTTTAAAGGAGACCTCATGGATATTAAACAATTACACTACTTTATTGAAATTTTTGAATCTGGTGGTTTTTCAAAAGCATCGCGTAATTTATTTTTGACACAACCAACATTATCTGCAGCCATGAAAAAATTGGAATCGGAATGCAACACTAAACTGTTCCATTTTCAAAATAATAAAATTGTGCTTACCCAAGCGGGCCAATTTTTGTATCAGCGTAGTAAAACACTTGTAGAAGAATTTCAGCAATTGACACTGGATATGCAACAATTTCAGCATATCGACCATGAAAAAATCACTGTAGGTCTACCCACTTTATTCGCCATGCAATTTATGCCTGTTTTTTCAAAATTTATGTTAGATCACCCTAACGTTGACTTAACGTTAACACAAGGGGGATCAAAAAATTTACAAGCACAGTTGGCTAGTGGTGAAATTGATATTGGCATTTTATCGTTCCCAAAATATGAAGATAGCATTACCATCGATCCTTTTAAAAGTGAGCGTGGTTATACACCTTGTATCGTTGCTCCAGCGAATCACCCTATTGCTAAAAATAATAGCTTATCCTTTAATGATTTAAAAAATGAACAGTTTTCATCTTTTTCACAACGCTTTATTTTAGGTCGCTATTTAAAAAAACGTGCCAAAGAATGTCAGTTTACACCAAAAATTATTTATACCGATGACAACTGGGAAGTTTTATTATCGAGTGTCAATCAGTTAAATAGTGTTTGCTTAATGGCAAAAGAATATCAAGACTATTACAACAACAATGATTTAAAATGGATTCCGATAGAAAATGATTCTATCCACATTCCCATTGGTGTGGCGTATAGACAAAATTATCCTTATTCACAAAATATTTCACTACTCATTCAAACGTTACGAGCGCTCTAGTAACATTTGAATTTACACTTATACTATACACCTTATGTTAATTTTTTCACAATATTGCTTTTTTATACTGGGTATAGATTTTGCCTATACCTTTATCAAACAACAGACAAATAACCGGACTGCTTATTTCAGCAATCCGGTTATTTTTTGCTAGGTTAAATAAAGTTTGCCATCAACCTTAAAAATGATGTAGCCGTTTATTTTCATCAATCTACATTTTTAACGGTACAACTGTTTTTCTTCATAACGGGCATATTGCCACCACACGATAAAACACAATTCCATAATCGCAAAAATCAATACGGCACAACTCAAGAAAAACGATTCTGGTAATACGTGAATAATCGGGTCTGTTGACGGATCAAACAACCAATCGTTGTTGCCAAATGCCACTTGATGAAAAACAACAAACCAATAATTAAAACTTGTCGCAATAAGGATCACTACCGCTACTGGTAAAAAGGTAATGATTTTTCCAATTTGGGCGAACACTTGCCAGCGCTGTTGTTTGGCGATATAACGCAATGCGCCTATCGATGCGACAACACCACCTAAAAAAACAACGTTATTCAATAAAAATAAATTTTTCACTTCGTAAAAATGAAACGCGCCACTTGGGGACGTTGGAATGTCGCTCATTTTCAATACGGATACGAATGGATTTAACAAATAATTTAATAGTTCATCATAATTATGCACGACTTGATCGTGTGTTAATCCAAGTAAGTATTGTGTGTCAATTGCTTGTAGTTGCCATGTAAATAACGGTTTAAACACCATGGTCATAAAAATGGCACCCGTCATAATCGTTAAAATAAGAATAATACTGGCTAAAATATCTCTTTTTTTCATATTACACACCCGAAATCATTTGCACTGCAACATTTTTATCAATGTCATCTTGTTGATGTTTCTGAAGTAATTTTGTCATAAAAACCTCCACACGACTCTGTTCACATTTTACCCTAAACCTAGATTAACGACAAATGATATCTTGTTGAGAGAATTTTAAATTTCTTTAAAACGAAAGCGATGATTCGCTTTTTGTGTTATAATAGCAAAGAATCTTACAAAGTAAGGAGAACATAATGTCTATTAAAAGTCATTTAGCTATTTGGGCAGGAAAAAGTTGTTTAGCCGCTTTAAAATTACTCAAACGTAATGGTGGAAGTTTGCCCGGTAAAATTGCTTTACAAATTGACGAAAACGCTTTACGTACGTTAGCTAAAAATTATAAAACGGTCATTATTACGGGGACAAACGGTAAAACGTTGACAACTGCTTTAACCGTACAAGCGTTAAAACAAATTAATCCAAATGTGTTAACAAATTCAACCGGTTCAAATATGACACAAGGGATTACATCTGCTTTTTTAGGTCATCGCACAACAAAAAACGAAAAACCGTTAGCTGTTCTTGAAATTGACGAAGCGTATTTGCAATACATGGTTGAAGCATTAAACCCTAAAGCTATCGTCACAACCAATATTTTCCGTGATCAAATGGATCGATTTGGTGAAATTTACACTATTTATCAAAAAATTTTAGACGGTATTCGCTTAGCGCCTAATGCAACGGTTATTGCCAATGGAGATGCTCCCATTTTCAATAGTGTGACGTTACCGAATAAACAAGTGTATTTTGGGTTTGATCATGTCGATGATGGCGATTTAGCGGCACACTACAATACAGACGGCATTTTATGTCCGCATTGCCAAAAAATTATTCGTTACAAACATAACGTCTATGCCAATTTAGGCAAATACTATTGCCCACATTGCGCCTTTAAACGTCCCGATTTAAAACACGCTGTAACGGCTTTACAAAAACTATCACTTGAACGTTCTCAATTTCAAATTGATCATGTCGATTTTGATTTACCCGTTGCTGGATTATATAACATTTACAACGCTTTAGCGGCATATAGCGTTGCTCGTGAATTCGGATTAGCACCACAAGCTATTGCGGAAAGTTTTTCTAAAATGCCACGCGTATTTGGCCGACAAGAAATTGTACATGTTGAAGATAAACACGTTCTCATCAATTTGATTAAAAATCCAGTTGGTTTAAATCAAGTATTAGACTTATTGAAATTACAAGATACACCATGTTCTGTTATCGCCGTTTTAAACGATAATTACGCTGACGGACAAGATGTGAGTTGGATTTGGGACGGTCAATTTGAAGATTTAACACAACTCAATATTCAACAAATCGGAGCTGGCGGAGCACGCTTAAATGAAATGGCGGTACGTTTAGAAGTGGCTGGATTTGATCCTAAAGACATTATCCACGCACGTTCCATTCAAGATGTGCTAACCTTTATTAAAAATGCACCGACAAAACAGGTCTATGTTTTAGCAACTTATACCGCTATGCTATCTATTCGCAAAGCACTACTTTCTGAAGGCTATGTGAAAGGAGAAATGAACTAATGACAAAAACCATTCGCATTTGCCATCTATACGGTAACTTATTAAACACGTATGGAGATAACGGAAATTTATTAATGTTGCAACATTGCGCTAAACATCAAGGTTACAACGTCGAAACAACGATTGTCTCATTGGACGAACCGTTTGATCCTAATCAATTTGATTTGGTTTTTTGTGGCGGTGGTCAAGATTATGAGCAACTCATCGTGTCACGTGATATTCAAGAAAAACGTGACCATTTAATTCAATTCATTGAAAACAATGGTGTAGTTGTTGCCATTTGTGGTGGATTTCAATTATTGGGTCACTACTACATTGGTGCAAACGGCGAAAAAATTCAAGGTATTGGTGCATTAAACCATTACACCTTATCACAGGACAACAATCGCTATATTGGTGATATTGAAATTTTAGATGAAGAAACCGGCATGACTTATGTCGGATATGAAAACCATAACGGTCGAACATTTTTACAAGACGGCATGCAACCATTAGGTAAAGTTATTTCTGGTTATGGTAATAATAATGAAGATAAAACAGAAGGGGCACGCTATAAAAATGTATTTTGTAGCTATTTCCACGGTCCACTATTAGTGCGCAACCGTCATTTAGCAGAACATATTATTGATTTAGTTGTCTCGCAAAAACAGTAAGGAGTTATTTATGAACAATAAAAAAATATCGGTACGCGATTTAACAATTTTAGGCGTATTTACAGCATTAGTTATTTTACAAACATTTACACCTTATTTAGGTTATATTCGTTTCGGCTTTGTCGACATTACCATTATTCACGTGACAGTTATTATTGCCGCTACATTGTTAGGCTGGAAAAAAGGTGCGATTATTGGTGGTGTATGGGGAATTTCCTCACTTGCTTACGCTTATGCATCTGCAGGTATTTTAAACCCACTATTTTACAATCCTTTAATTTCTGTAGTGCCACGTATTTTAGTCGGTCTAGTCGCTGGCGCAACATTCGTCTTATTAAAAAAACGCTTAAATCAACATATTAGTGCCGGTATTGCTGGTGTCGTTGGTACATTAACAAATACGATTTTGGTGCTTGGTGCCATGTATACATTTGGTTACTCATTTTTAGCAGACACTTTACATTTAAGTGGTGGTGTCGGGGATCCTGTATTAACCTTTATTTTATCATTGGTGACAACAAATACATTGTTTGAGGTACTTATTGCTGCAGTTGTTGTACCAGCAATTGTCAATCCTTTAAAACGATTGATGACTAACAATTAAATCATTTATTCAATAGGGTTGATGGCATAAGCCATCACCCCTTAGACTGTTGACAACTTAAACTGTCAACAGTCTTTTTTCGTACCAGACGTTAAGTTGTACGGCTTATGCCATCAACCCTAATTTGTTATTTAATCGTTATACGTTCAATCAAATGTAGAACGCTTTTTATGCCACACCAAAACTGTCTATATGATGTATGCCTTATTTTTAAAAGCACATAGCCGTTGGGAAATATCCCAACGGCTATTAGTGTCTGCAGTTTTCAACACATCATTTATTTTAAAAATTTTAAAATGTATTCCCATGTTTTCCAGTCTAAAACATCGAATGCGTTACCGTCGCCTAAAACAGAATAACCAATCATCATTCCGACGACAAAACACACTAGCGCCATAGCTAATATTAAGACGATATAAAACAACACTTTAAGCACATTGTTTTCAATAAATGTAAATCGTGCAGATTTTACAACTTGAAATGATCCTTCCTCTTTAGACATAGGTAATCCCCTTTCTAAACAAATAACTGATTTAACTCATCACGTGTTAGTTCATTTTTCACACGGACGATATTAGCGCCAAGTGCTTTTAATTTCTCATGGAATTGATAATAACCGCGATCTAAATAGTCTAATTTAACGACTTGTGTATATCCGTTGGCACGTAATCCAGCTAATACTAATGCGGCGGCTGCACGCAAGTCACTTGCTGCAACTGTTGCACCTTGTAATGTATGTGATGGGCGCATAAATACGGTATTGCCATCAATCGAAAAGTCAGCATTCATTCGACGCAATTCTTCAAAATGCATGAAGCGGTTTTCAAATACGGTTTCACTCATTGATGTTTCTTTATTCGACAATAGTTGCGCTATTGTCATTTGCGCTTGCATATCGGTTGGAAAACCCGGGTGTGGCATCGTTTTAACACTTGTACCTTTTAGTGTTTGAGGACCTTTAACTTGAATTCCCCACTGTTTTTCTTCAAACAGAACACCCATTTCTTGTAATTTAGAAATTAGCGGTTTATTATGGCTCATCATGGCATCTTCAATAAAAATATCGCCACCTGTAATCGCTGCCGCCACCATAAACGTACCCGTTTCAATACGGTCCGGGATAATGTAGTGCGATGCACCAGTCAACGCTTCAACACCTTCGATACGAATTGTATCCGTTCCTGCTCCGTAAATACGTGCACCCATTTTGTTTAAGACAATCGCTAAATCGACAATTTCTGGTTCACGTGCAGCATTTTCAATAACGGATGTCCCTTCAGCCAATGTGGCTGCCATCATAATGTTTTGTGTTGCACCAACACTTGGGAAATCTAAATAAATTTTAGCACCTTTTAATTTTTCAGCACGCGCTTCAACAAATCCTGCATCTAATGTAATTTCAGCACCTAACGCCTCTAAACCTTTTAAATGCAAATCAATTGGTCGTGTACCAATGGCACACCCTCCTGGCATGGATACTTTAGCATACCCTTTACGCGCTAAAATCGGACCCATAACAACAATTGACGCACGCATTTTGCTCACATATTCAAACGGAGCCACTGTAGCGATATCTTTTGTCGCATCAATCTCCATTGTATTTGTACTTTCATCAAAGGCAATCTCAATATTTATTGCGCGCAATACGTCATTCATCAAGTGGACATCTGATAAAACAGGGACGTTTGCTAAATTCATTTTACCCGTCTGCGCCAAAATACTTGCTGCCAAAATCGGTAAAACGGCATTTTTTGCACCTTCCACTTTTACTCGACCTTGTAATTTTTGACCACCTTTAACAATAATTCGTTCCATATTCTCTCCAATAACTTTCATGTAATACGCCTATTATACCATAAACCTGTTAGAGTGAAATGTATTTGTTTGCTTTCAGTTGTTTGGACGTCACCCACTTTTACGTCACCCGTTTTCGTTAAAGGTTGACGATGTAACCAAACTATGTTACGATACGCTCATCTTAGGAGGGACTATGTCGACAAAAGCACATGTTTTACACGCTTTACAACACACATCTGTTTTATCTGGTGCACAACTTGCCAAGCAATTAAACCTTTCGCGAAATGCGGTGTGGAAAGCGATTCAATCACTAATTAAGGACGGCTTTACGATTGAAAGTACACCAACAGGCTACCAATTGCACCATCAACCACAAACGCTAAACGCAACGCGCATTGAAAGTGCATTTTTAAACGATCCTGTTTTTGTGTACGATACGATTGACTCAACAAACACACAAGCTAAATTACATGCCGATACACTTTCTCATCGCGGTGTTTTTGTTGCAAATGCACAATCGGCTGGGCGAGGAAGATATGGCCGTTCGTTTTATTCTCCATTAGGCAGTGGATTATATATTAGTGTACTTTATCCAGCAAAACGCATACAACAGCATTTGCAACTGATTACCCCATTAGTTGCAGCGGCTCTTCATAACGCCATTCAAACACAACTCGGCATTACTGTCGGCATTAAATGGGTTAACGATTTATTTTTAAATAATAAAAAAGTCGCGGGCATTTTGACCGAAGCGATATTTAGCATGGAAGCTGGGCAAGTCGATAAAGTCATTATCGGTATGGGCGTCAATGTGACTAAACCGGCAAGTGTACCCGATGAATTACAATCCATTATCGGTTATTTGACGAATGATTCGGTTGATATGAACGCTTTAGCCATTGAAATTGTACAAAATGTATTCGATTTGTTGGATCGTTTACCCGACACCTCATTTATGCGTACATACAAAGAACAATCGATTGTCTTACATCAGCCGATTACCATACACTATCCAACACACAGTATACAAGGTGTTGCCATTGATATTAACGATGACGGCCATTTAATTGTCCAAACCGACACCAACGATAGATTAACATTACAACATGGCGAAGTCTCAATTCGTCTATAACTGGAGCTTTATGAAAACAAAAGACATGACCATCACAGCACTTTTTAGTGTTCTCTTATTTTTAAGTAGTTTTTTCAAATTACCCATTGGACCTGTTCCCGTAACAACGCAAATATTTTTTGTATTGGTCATCGGGCTTCTGTTACGTCCAAAGTTAGCATTTTTAAGCACGTTAATTAGTTTACTATTACAATGCATTTTTTCCATGGCGTATGCGTCCTTAACATTTGGCTTTGTAATTGGTTTTGTGATTTCCGCTACGGTTATTTCGCTACTGACGACAAATTGCCCAACAACGATACGTTCTATCGTTTCTGTTAGTATTGGAACATTAGTGATTTATATTTGTGGCACTCTCTACTTTCATCACATGTTACCGTCTAAAACATTATTAGACGTCATTACATTAACGACCACTCCATTTTTAATGGGTGATTTCATAAAAGCCATTTTAGCAATCGCTATGGCAAAGACATTACGAAAAATTTACCGTTAACTCAATAAACTAATGACAACGGTTTTATATTTTATTGATACTAATTTATGATATCCCTGTGCGACACCTGTGTTGCTTCTTTCATATTTCGTATGTGTCACACACAAAAAAGAAATCTATTTATTGGTACATAATTTTTAAGGTTGATGGATTGTGCCATCAACCTTATTTAATATCACATATTTTTATGCACAAAAAAAGACCCGAAGGTCTTTTTTGTTAGGCTTTGTTTGTTGAACCAAAGATGTCCATGATTTCTTTAGTTGTTTTCACGATTGCATCAAAACCTGGTTTGATGACTTTACGTGGGTCGTAAACTTTAGCATCAGTTGCTAATTTTTCACGAACTGCAGCAGTCCATTGTTGTTGCAACTCTGTGTTTACGTTAATTTTAGCATGTCCACGTTCAATTGCTTTTTTGATTTGGTATTCTGGAATACCTGAACCACCGTGTAATACTAATGGTGCGTTTGTAGCTTCTGAAATAGCTAACATTTCATCAAAACCTAATACAGGCTCACCTGCATATGTTCCGTGAACTGAACCTAAAGCCGCTGCTAAAGCGTCGATACCTGCTTCAGAAACCATGCGTTTGCACTCTTCTAAGTCAGCGTATTGTACACCACCGATAACACCGTCTTCTTCTCCACCAACAGTACCAACTTCTGCTTCTACAGATGCTCCTTTAGCGTGAGCGTAAGCAACTACTTCTTTTGTTAAAGCGATGTTTTCATCGATTGGATAGTGTGAGTGGTCGTACATTACTGATGAGAAACCTGCATCGATATATTCTTTACATACTTCTACTGATGAACCGTGGTCTAAGTGTAATGCTACAGGAACAGTAATGTCCATTGTTTCTAATAATGCATTTACCATAGCTGAAACAACTTTAGCACCACCCATATATTTACCAGCACCTTCAGAAACACCTAAAATAATTGGTGATTTTGCTTCTTGTGCAGCAGTTAAAACAGCTTGTGTCCACTCTAAGTTGTTAATGTTGAATTGACCAACTGCATATTTTCCTTCTTTAGCTTGTTGTAACATGTTTGTCATGCTTACTAAACGACTCATAAGAATCCTCCTAAATTTTCGTAACTTTGTTACTTTTTTAACGTTTCCTATTTTATCAAATTTTAGCCGTATTGGCTACTCATGCACATCTAATTTTCTGAAAACCATTTATTTTTTTATAATATTTTCGTGAAAAATCTTCATAAACTTATCCAATACTTTTCAAAATTACACAATTTTCTTTAATACAGGAATTTTTTGAATGATAAAAACGATTAGCCATGATACTAGAAATACCGTAATTGTCCAAATCACTTTTTCAAAAAGAGATGCCATCGTAATATGATTGATATATAACAGGCGCAATACAAACCAATGGATTAAATAAATACCAAACGTTTGCTTTTCAAATAATTGCGTAACTTTTACAATTGCAGATGGTATCTTTGCATAACGAATGGCTGTAAATATCGCTACAGCATATAAAACAGACGGTAAATTGATATACCCTTTAACGTTCATGATAAGTGTATTGGCATCAACAGATAGCTTATACGTCCCATAAAAATGAATCAATAAACCAACAGCGCCTAAAGCATATATCATCAATCTTTTTATTTTTTCAATCGGATAGTGCGCAATATAAAACCCTGCTACGACAAAAAACAAATACCCTGACATGGCTACAACTGGAAAATTTGATACAGCAATATTCGTCAATTTATAAATAAACTCCGATAAAACATTGAATATAAACGTGCTCAACAACAAATACTCGAACGTTTGTTTACGTTTTGATGCATCGATACTTGCAAATAGCGGAATACTTAAATATACCGAAAACAAGACAGGAAAATACCAAAAAAACTGATTGTATTCTGATAATAAAAACCCATTAATCCACTGTTTAATGGTCTGTCCTTCAAAGCGTTGTGGCATATTCAATCTTATGAAAAACCACGCTAAACTACTCCATGCAACAAACGGAATCATCGTTCTCATAACACGTTTTTTTAAAAATACTTTTGTCGAATACTTTTCTTGATAATTTAATAATGTCGCTCCTGAAATCATAAAAAATATAGGAACGGCAAAATAAAATACCGACTCAATCAAATTTGCAAAGTGCCATGAACGTGTATTTGAAAAATGCCAAAAATTATCGTTCACATGTAAAGCGATCACCGCAAAGCTAGATAAGACATTCAATACACTTAAATAATTTTTCTTTTGCATTGTCCCTCCTACTAATCAATCAATTCATAAATGGAAAATCCATTTACATTCCCTTTCAATCGTACACTCGCCTTATTTTGAACCAATTCACTCAACTGACGTTGTGTCAGGACGTATCGAACATTCATTTTTCTCAAGTGTGTTGTGTTCATAACTGCTGTAAAACTATCCGGTAACGTTAAATTAAAGCCCACTTGATCAATCGAATCGTCTATTTTTAAATGAATATGTGCGTAACGATTATAAATGGGACGATACATAGACAGCGGATCAAACTGTGCCCAACGGTCAACATTAGGATACACATTGGTTACATTCACACTTGGTACACCGGCTAATAATGGAATATTGCTATACGGATACATCAAATCATCCACTACCCACACACCCGGTTGCTCTTTATGAATTTGTTTCATTGTTTTAATGAGCGCATTATCGTCAATCACACGCGTCCCTTGACGTACGGGATTGACCATCGCACCAAAAAATAAACTCGTAAGTGATAGACTGATGAATAAATGGCTAATTTTACGATGTAACACAAATGAATAAATAACGTACAACACGACAAAAGCAATCAACGCAGCGATAAGCATGAATAGCATTTGAAGAGAGTGTTCTACACCAAACGCAGACAAATCAAAATAGTCGTGATGTAAAATAAGAGCCAGTACTATCGCAACAGAAGCTACCAGCGCACTATACCATTTCACTTCATCTCGGTTTAATTGCCACTCTAACGCTAATGAACGTATGAGCATCATAATCGCAACAATACCAAATGGTGCAACAACTCGCACACCAAACGAATACGATAACAATGTGGCTTTAGCTAAAATTTCAGGGAATCCAAATGTAATGTATACCCAGAAAAATGCATTAAGTACAGCCAATATGATAAGTAACTTATCTTTTGTTTTTTTCCAAACGTAAGCACTTAAAACAAGGGTAAGCGGTAAACAATCGTACATGACATCCATTCCACGCTCCCATGACAGACCTGTTAACGTATAAAAGATTGAAAACGGTGAATCGAATAAAATGTGTCCCCAATGACCCCCTGTTTCAACACGCTTGCCGGGGTAATCGGTATTCAATACGGCAGAGAGTGTATCTTTTGACTGCCATAACACCACCCCCACAGATACAAGCATTAAAATAAAGGCACCAAGTAATATCGCGGTATCCTTTTTCCACGACCAGACGGCATTTTTGAGGTTATCCCAGATAACGAAAACGATTAACGCAATCATGACGTACGCTACGGGTACTTGCCAAGCTGGATAGAACGTTAAGATGTAGACGCCTCCGCACCACGCCAACGCTAACGCTAAATAAAGGCGTGTTGTATAGTGCGTCGTTTTGAAATAGTGGTAAAACAACACCACAGCCATGCTACTTGTCGAGAGCATTTCAACTAAACCATTGACGGCAAACCACCATTGAACAACAGGTGAAAACGTCATTAAAACGGCCAAAAGGCAGGCTAACTTACGATTTTGTTTAGCAATAATTAACCCTAATTCAAATACGCTCATAAATAGCCAAACGGTACGAAACACCCAGAAAAACGATAATCCACGTTCCAAGCCAAATAATAAGTATCCCATATGTGCCGGTCTAAAGATTGCCCCAAAGTGTAAGACGGGTTGACCGTAGACGATAAACATATCTGTGGCAGTTGCCCGAACACTTTCATTAAAGTAAGGAAACGCCACGTCCTGTGCTGCTTGTGAAAAAGCAAGCGGGGTGAACGTCGCCCATTCATCCGAACGAATGGCACGACTTGTTCCTAATAAAACGTTGTCTAATTCACTTTGACCGATGTAATTGGACCATATCCCAATGGATGATCCGTTTAATGATAACGCAACACCGACGATAATTACCATTAGCGCAATGGCATAGCGATATTTGAAGATGAATTCTAATAAAGATTGTCGAGTAACTTTTTGCATTTACTCACCTATCTTTCTTTTGACTGAACAACTTGATTGAGTAATATTTCAAAGGATTGTCGTTCAGATTTACTTTGTGTATCTAAAATAATGCCGACAGAAAATGACAATAGCGTCAACACCATAAACACACCAGAAATCACGAGAGTTGGCAACTTTTCAACGAAACCAGTTCGTGTAAATTCAAAGAAAATCGGAAAAAACGTGACACTTGCCAAAATTAAAAATAGCAACGAAATAGATGAGAA
Source organism: Carnobacteriaceae bacterium zg-C25 (assembly GCA_017945845.1). Taxonomy (NCBI): domain Bacteria; kingdom Bacillati; phylum Bacillota; class Bacilli; order Lactobacillales; family Carnobacteriaceae; species Carnobacteriaceae bacterium zg-C25. Next base: position 172,758 of record CP072828.1, on the reverse strand, counting down.
AAACAACGCCGGTCTGTAGTATTTAAATAAACTGACAATCGTTTTCAATACTTTAAAACCATCTGAAAAAGTGTTCAATTTTGACTCACTACCTTCCGGACGGTCGCGATAATTGACCGGAATTTCTTTAATGTAAAAATTACGGTCTACCGCAAAAATACTCATTTCTGTTTCAATTTCAAATCCTTTAGATAGTACCGGGAACGTTTTGACAAACTCGTAACTAAATGCGCGATACCCCGTCATAATATCTTGTACATTAGATTTAAAAATTGTATTAATTAAACGACGAACTAATACATTCCCAAAGTTATGGAAAGGACGCTTATTTTCAGTAAAATACGTGGAAGACAGACGGTCTCCGACAACCATATCCGCACCTTCATTTAAAACAGCATCTACTAACTTGCGCGCATCTTCTGCTGGATAGGTATCATCACCATCAATCATTAAGTAACATTCTGCATGCACTTGTCGAAACATGGAACGAATCACATTCCCTTTACCTTGACGATATTCATGACGCACAATGGCACCAGCTTGTTGAGCAATTTTCACCGTGTTATCCGTTGAATTATTATCGTACACATAAATTGTTGCTTCAGGAAGTGCTTGTTTATAATCTGATACCACCTTAGCAATCGTTTGCTCTTCGTTATAACACGGAATCAGCACCGCAATTTTATCTTTTATCATGATGTATCTCTCTTTATTGTTTGTTGTAATCCGCTTCATTGTAGCATAAAACCCTTGTAAAGTTAAGACTTACAAGGGTTTACACACTTTCTATTCACTTAAAAATTTTGCTAACGCTTCTTGCCACGTTGGAATAATAAATCCCGTTGCTTTCGCTTTGCTTAAATCCATAACGGAATGTTTCGGACGATTGGCTTTTTGTGGAAATTCATCTGACGTTACCGGTAAAACTACTACCGCTTCATCTTTTAAAATCTCTTTGGCAAACTCATACCACGAACAACTGTTGTCATTTGACAAATGGTACGTGCCGTACTCACATTCGTTTTCAACAACATACACCATAAATTCCGCTAACGTACGCGTCCATGTTGGTCGTCCCACTTGATCACTGACAATCGTCAACGTATCTCGAACCTTCGCTAAATTTTGCATCGTATACACAAAATTTTTACCGAACCGACCAAACACCCATGACGTACGAATGATGTAATGGCTTTCTACCACATCGCGAACGGCCTCTTCACCTTCAAATTTCGTCAACCCATACTCACTTTGAGGGTTTGGTGTGTCGTTTACAGTATATTCCTCTTGTTTTGTGCCATCAAAAACATAATCTGTACTAATATAAACCAATTTAGCATTTACAAATTGTGCAGCATTTGCCAAGTAACGCGTGCCATCCACATTAATTAAACGGCATAATGCCTTACCTTCGTCCTCCGCCATATCGACTGCCGTATACGCGGCGCAGTGATAAATAACGCTTGGTTTTAATTCGCTAATGTATTGATTAACCAATACTTCATTTGTAATGTCTAACGTGTCCACATCAGCTGCCACAAATTCAATATTTTTTTCTTTTAAATATTTTTGCAATTCTTGTCCTAACTGTCCGTTAGCACCAGTAATTAATACTGTCATCGTTTTCCTCATTTTCTAGCAGATTACTGCCCTTTACTTGCATAAAATTGTTCTACTTTAGCTTTTTCATTTTGCCAATATTCTGGATAGTTTTGATACCATGCAATTGTATCCGCTAAGCCAGATTTAAAATCAGTAAATTGCGGTACCCAGCCTAATTCTTGACGTAATTTTGTAGCATCAATCGCATAACGCAAATCATGTCCCGCACGATCTGTCACATGATCATACGCATCTTTAGGTTGACCCATTAATTCTAAAATTAATTCAATCACATCTTTATTCGTTTCTTCGCCATCAGCACCGATTAAATACGTTTCGCCAATACGCCCTTTTGTTAAAATTGTCCATACGGCACTAGAATGATCATTCGTATGAATCCAGTCACGAACGTTTTTCCCTTCACCATATAATTTCGGACGAATACCCGATAAAACATTCGTAATTTGACGTGGAATAAATTTTTCAATGTGTTGATATGGTCCGTAGTTATTTGAACAGTTTGAAATGGTTGCTTGTAACCCAAACGAACGCACCCACGCTTTTACTAAAAGATCGGAACCCGCTTTTGTTGATGAGTAGGGACTTGACGGATTATACGGCGTTTCAGCAGTAAACTTCTCACCCGGACCATCGCCACCAAACTCTAAATCTTCTCGAAGCGGTAAATCGCCATACACTTCATCCGTTGAAACGTGGTGGAAACGCTTGTTGTGTTTTCGACACGCTTCAATTAATGTATACGTTCCAATAATATTAGTATGTAAAAACGGTGAAGGGTCGTTTAATGAATTATCATTATGTGATTCTGCCGCATAATGCACTACTGCATCGACTTGTTGTACCAATTCGTCTACAAGTGTTGCATCTGCAATATCGCCTACGACTAAATGAACACGCTCTGTATCCAATCCTTTTAAATTGTCACGATTACCAGCATACGTTAATTTATCTAAAACGGTAATCGTTATATTGGGAAAATTATTGTAAACGTAATGCACAAAGTTAGAGCCGATAAATCCTGCTCCACCCGTTACCATAATGTGTTTAAACTGCGTCATACGCCCTCCTATAAATCTTCTTTTCTCAATGGTTTAACATCTTTTAATAACGGATGTAATTTATCCGCGTCTGAAACTTCCGCATTTTCTAAATCGTGCCACTGCACATTTAATTGTGGGTCGGCATAATTCACAAAAGCGTATTTCGGTTTTAATTCTAACGCCCAATAGTCATTGACTAAATAACTGTAGGAAACGGTCTCGGATAACACTTGAAATCCATTAGCTACACCACGCGGCACAAATACACCGACACTGGCATCGATTTCGGTTTGATACACATTACCAAACGTTTCGCCTTCACGCAAATCAACCCATGTACCTAAAACTTTTCCACCATCGGCTACAGAAATGTATTTATCCCATGGTTCAGCATGCAACCCGCGCAATACATTTTTACGCGAAAAGCTGACATTATTTTGTAATTTGTCGGCGTCAAAAAATGATTCTGGAAACCCAAGCGGTATCATTTTTTCTTTTTGAAAATTTTCTTTAAACCATCCTCGATTATCGCCATGCACTGGAATATCGAATTGAATGAATCCGGGAATTTGTGGAATGGGTTTGGCACTTAACGTTTTACCAAAAAATTGTTCACTCATCTTATTCTCCAATTAACCGTAGTAAATATTGTCCATATTCATTTTTCTTCAACGGCTGCGCTAATTCACGCACTTGTTCTTTTGTAATGTAGCCCATACGGTACGCTACTTCTTCTAAACACGCCACTTTTAAATTTTGGCGTTTTTCAACAGTCTCAATAAATGTCGATGCTTCTAATAATGATTCATGCGTTCCCGTATCTAACCACGCAAAACCACGTCCCAACAACTCAACATCTAATTCACCACGCTCTAAATACACTTTATTCACATCGGTAATTTCTAGCTCGCCACGTGGAGACGGTTTAATGTTTTTCGCAATTTCAACGACTTGATTATCGTAAAAATACAGACCCGTTACGGCATATTGACTTTTCGGCTGAATCGGTTTTTCTTCAATCGATAAAGCTTTCATGTTTTCGTCAAACTCTACCACACCAAAACGTTCTGGATCATGCACGTGATACCCAAACACTGTCGCACCTTTTTCTTTTTTGGCAACACGTTGCACCATACGTGAAAAGCCATCACCATAATAAATGTTATCGCCTAAAATTAACGCAACAGAGTCATCTCCAATAAACTCTTCCCCTAAAATGAACGCTTGCGCCAATCCATCCGGACTTTCTTGGACTTTATACGAAATATTAACACCTAATTCGTGCCCATCTCCAAAAAGTTGTTCAAATCGTGGCGTGTCGGTTGGTGTCGAAATAATTAAAATATCTCGAATGCCCGCCAACATCAAGATTGACATTGGATAGTAAATCATCGGTTTGTCATAAATTGGCATCAATTGTTTTGATACCGCACGCGTCAACGGATATAACCGCGTCCCACTTCCCCCAGCTAAAATAATTCCTTTCATCTGTATACTCCTACTGTTTAATTTTTCGAATGACTTTGTTTGCCCATTTTTTCGGCAATAAGCGCACCACCGTTTCAAATTTCGCCAACTGCGCGTCCTCTTTTCTAAACGATTTTAACGCACGATACGTCGATGCACTCGGCTTTTTAAACCAATCTATCCGCGCTTGAATACTCTTCAATTCCGCTTCTAACACTTCTTTTTGTTGTGGTGTCAAGGGCAATACATCAAATAAAGTGCTTAACTTATCATATTCTTTCACTAACTTATTTGGCACATAATCTTCAATGTTTTCTACACCGTATAAACGAGTGCTACCAATTTGATTATCGCCATGCAAACGATACTGTACCAAACTTTCTTTAATACATGTGATTTTCCCAGATAGACTGGCGTGTAACGCTAACCAATGGTCGTGCACGTATTCACTGTGAAATGGCATTGCTTGTTTAGCAACCGCACTATCCATTAATAAACTGCATCCCGTTACACAGTTACGGCGCACAAAAAAGGAAAATAAATTTTCGCCTTCCACCATTTCAATACGTGGATTGTATTCGCTAAACCGTTCTGAAATGACATCATTTTGTGCATTAATGACACGTAAATGACTATACACTAAACGACTTTGTGTGTGTTCAATCGTTATCACTTGTTTTTCAATTTTATCTGTTTCCCATATATCGTCTTGATCACAGTACGCAACATAATCGCCTTGTGCCAACTGGGTTAAACGCTCAAACGTTTTTGTACTACCTAAATTTTGTGCATTGGCAAATAAAATATACGGTTTATTTGTTAATTCTTGTTGTACTAACTTAGAAATGGATGCATATTCTTTTTCATTAGCAGAATCATCGCAAATATAAATGCGCATTTTATTATACGTCTGATCATTTAAACTCCGTAATTGTTGTTTTAAAAACGTCATATTCGGATAATATACTGCCAATAAAACGGCAACTTCTTTATTCATTACAAATCCTTTCTAAATACATGTCTATTTTTTCGTTATATTTGCGTGGCGATAATTTTTCGGTATACACCTTTCTTGCGCGCTGTTTCATCAATAAAACATCTTGATATTGTAACTGACAAATCGCTTCAACACCTTGATCAATACTTTCAATATTGATACCTGCGCCATATTCGTCAACCCACTTAGCCGTATCGTGATTAACCGTATTTAACAATGGTAACCCACCATTAAAATAATCAATACTTTTAAGCGTTAAACCGATATATACACTTTCTTTTAAAATGTTAATGCCAAAAGCACAACGGTTAAAAATCTTTTGTTTTTCTGTGTTGTCGTATACATTTCCATAATCTACGACATCAACACCAATAGCGCGCATTTGATGGAGCCAATAGTCTTTTTTTTCTCCATTTCCAATAACGTGTAACGTCACACGACGACGTTCAACGAGTTTTTGAAAAAATTGTGTAATGCGTTCAATATCAATAATGTTATTAATCGATCCTAAATAACAAATATGAAGCCCTTCTTCTTGGGAAAATTGAATCGGCAACGTATTTTCTTCTTGATACGGGTGTAACGTTCCTACCGCTTTGTTGCCAAGTTGTTGCAGTCGATTCGTAAATAATTCACATTCTGCCAACACTAAATTGGCACGGCGTAATCCACGTGTACGTAGTTGCTCCCAAATTTTAAACGGTAACGCTAATATTGGCCTTAACCGGTTATTCGGAAACGTTTCTGGCCACATATCAAACACGTCAAAAATCACTTTAGTTTGTGGAAACTGCCGTTTATATTTCGCTATAAAATGTGCCATAAAATTTGGTGGCACCATAGCATAAATCACATCGGGTTTTTCTTGTAAAAGTTGCTTATAAATCGCTTTTGCAAATTGATAGTGTGAATAAATCCGTTGAAACGATATATTTTTATAATACGGTATCACACGTATTTGTTTGGCATTAGGGACATTCAATTGATAATGTTGGCGATTCATCGTATCGTAGTCGCCCGTTAAATATAAAACGTTATACCCTTTTTGCTCAAAAAAATGCATCACTGATTTAATACGCAAATCATAATAATTAAATTTACTTACGCAAACAACTTTCATGTTTTCTTCCTGTACATTTTGACATAGTTTGCTCTATTATACCATTTTTCAATGAAAAATAGTGAATATTTTCGTAAGTGTGCGCTATCTGGCACAAATGATACCATCAAAACAAAAAAGCACCGAATGTGATCGGTGCTCTATTCATTAACGAACATAAACATCATAGTGATTACCGTAAGTTCCACGGTCATACACTTTACCTTGATAACCAAAAGGTGTATCAATAATTGTACCTAACGGTGCGCTACTTGCTAAAACAATGTAGCCATCTTTATCGGCAACATACCCGTCAGCGTTCACGTGACGACCAGGGATACGTAACCCACCACCAGGCAATACGCTTTGTGAATAATAGGTAAATTTCAAACTATTCCAATTAATAACACCTAAAAACATAAAACGATTCAACGTATATAGTTTTGGTGAACGCGATGTAGCCACCACTTCTTGCGTTTTTGCTACTGCAGGTGTTGCTTGAGATTGGGCTGGTGCCTTTTGTTGCGTAGCAGCTGCTTGAGTTGTCGTTTCAACAACACTTGACGCAGAAGCGATCGACGTTTCATCAGAAGGTTTGTGTTGTTGTGTTTGTATCGTTTGTTGCGTTTTTTCTTCTTTTGAAACGTTTACTTTTTCTCCACTTTTCGCATCAAAGCTATTAACGGTTAAACCGTCAGAAACCGATACGACATTGCGGTCTTTATTAAAAGAAAGGATAGCATTTTCATCAATTAGAGAGAAATTTGAAATCGCATTGATGCTAGCTAAATGTTCCATAGAAATATTTGTTGCTTTTGATAGTGCGTATAAAGTATCGCCCCATTTTACAGTATAACTACTGTTTCCGTTTTTTGCGTTGTTTAATAAATCTGTTTTAATTTCTTCAACCGAACGAGGTGACCAGTCTCTTAAGCCTTGGGCAAATACAGTTGGTTTTGTCACCATCCATAACATTGCACCGACTAATACCAATACAATGCCAACGGTTAATTTTACTTTTTTCATGTTTTTTGTTTTTCTCCATTTCTTGAATAATCTTTATTCAATTTGTAATAAAACACAACACAGTGTGGCTTAACCACGGAAAAATCGTATCATACTAAACCCCCACTTTTTGTAAAGTAAACGTTTTCTTTTATATACCTTTAACCATTTTGTTATATAAAAAGCCTTTTGTTACACGTTTGTTATTTTTGTTACGGTTTCGAAACGAAAAACAGAACATTTATCCCATAAAAAAACAGTATATAAAACGTCAAATTCAACACGTTTTACACACTGTTTCAGTCGTATTTTAAGGTTACAAAAGCAACCTATTTTATTTGTTTATACTGATGTGCCTGTATCAATTGCAACCTTCCTTTACACTTTCCACAGGCAAAACGTTGCGTATCGATACGTCTATTTCGATGAAATTTTTGGGCACACGATAGACATTGGTAAGTGTATTTAGCTGTTTTTTCGCGATGATTCCCCCACGATACAAACCGTGTACCACCCACTTTTTTGAGCAGTTTTTTGAAATCATCGTCTCCATGCCGATACCCTAATCCAAGTAAATGTAAATGATAATGACACAATTCATGTTTAATGACTGCATCAAATTGGTCGATACCTAATAACGTTAAGACGTCCGGATTAAAATCTAAATGATGTGTTTTTAAATGGTACCGTCCACCTGTTGTTTTTAAACGTGTATTCCATGTGGCAATATGCATAAACGGTCGATGAAACCACTCTAGCGAAATGGCTTCTACACGTTGTTGCAACCACTCTTGAGAGTATAACTTACTCATTTGGCCCTACCATCGTTAAACTAATTCGATTTTTAGTGACATCTACTTGATCAATCCATACGGTAACAATATCTCCAACACTTACAACATCACTGGCACGTTTGACAAAGCGCTCGCTCATTTTTGACAAATGCACTAACCCGTCTTGTTTCACACCAATATCAACAAACGCACCGAAATCGACAACATTGCGCACTGTCCCTTGTAGCTTCATACCGACCGTTAAATCTTCCATACTCAAGACATCACTTCTTAACAAAGGCGCTGCAATCGCATCTCTGACATCACGACCCGGTTTTTCTAACGCTTCTAAAATATCTTTAATTGTCTCTTTACCTAACCCTGTTAATTCTACGGCACGTTCTACACTCATCGCCTTAATTTTATCTTGCACATCCGCTTGACCTAGCGATTCCGCCGTAACGCCCATGACGCGCAACAATTCTTTTGTTTGGACGTACACCTCGGGGTGAATCGCCGTATTATCCAATACATTGTCTCCTCCAGATACACGTAAAAATCCTACCGCTTGCTCAAATGCTTTTGGGCCTAGTCGTGGCACTTTTTTCAACTCTTGTCGGTTGTTGAAAGTGCCATGTTCATCACGGTAAGCGACAATATTCGTAGCAATTGTTTTATTTAAACCTGAAACTCGTTGCAATAATGCACTGCTGGCGGTATTTAAATTGACGCCTACCGCATTGACCACATCTTCAACAACAGCATCCAACTGCACTTCCAATTGTTTTTGCGATACATCGTGTTGGTACTGTCCAACACCTACCGATTTCGGATCAATTTTAATCAATTCGGCTAACGGATCTTGCAATCGACGCGCAATGCTGACCGCACTGCGTTCTTCAACTTGAAAATCAGGAAATTCCGCACGCGCGACATCACTTGCCGAATAAACCGACGCCCCTGCTTCATTCACAATGACATAATGCACCGTCTGTTTCAACTGCTTAATGTTTTCCGCAACAAAAATTTCCGACTCTCGACTCGCCGTCCCATTTCCAATCGCGACCATACGCACATCGTATTTCTCGATAAGACGTTTAAATTTAACGCTTGCTTCCTCACGTTGTTTCGCATTCGCGGGTTTGTGCGGATAAATCACACCTTTATCTAAAACACGTCCCGTTGCATCCACAATCGCCAATTTACAACCCGTACGATAAGCCGGATCTAACCCTAAAACAACTTTTTCTTTCATCGGTGGCTGCAACAATAAGTTTTTTAAGTTTTCAGCAAATACATGAATGGCTTGTGTATCAGCAAGTTCTGTCAATTCCGAACGAATCTCACGCTCAATGCTCGGGAAAATAAACCGTTTGTAACTATCTTCATACGCTTTTGCGACATATTCACTCGTCAACGTCTCTTTTTTTATGAGTTTTTTAGCAAAATACGCCATTACTTTTTCACTTGGTAATGTTATCGCTACTTTTAACACATCTTCTTTTTCGCCACGATTCATCGCTAACGTTTGATGTGGTTTCATCAATTTCAACGGTTGAGCAAATTCGTAATAGTGACTATAAACGCCCTTTTCATCTTTATCCGCATTTTTTACACTCGATTCAACAACGGCATGCTGATTGGCAAATCGTCTAATCCATTCCCGATATTTCGGTTCATCTGAAATCATTTCAGCCATAATTTCATGCGCACCTTGTAACGCATCTTCAACGGATAAGACTTCTTTTTCGGCATTAATGAACGTTTCGGCAAATGCTTCGACATCTTCCATCGACCCATTCATTAAAAATTGCGCCAATGGCGTTAAGCCTTTTTCTTTAGCAATCGTGGCTTTTGTCCGTTTCTTTTGTTTAAATGGACGATAAATATCTTCCAACTGTTGCATTTTTTCTGCGCGATCAATAGCTTCTTTAATGTCAATCGTTAATTTTTCTTGTTCATCAATCAAACGCAAAACATCGTCTTTACGTTTCATCAACGCCGCTTGCAATTGATACGTTTCATCAATTTCACGAATCGCCACTTCATCAAGCGCACCTGTCATCTCTTTTCGATAACGCGCAATAAAGGGGACAGTATTCCCTTCTTGCAATAAGTTTAATACCGTTTCTACCGCCTTAGGTGAAATGCCTTTTAAAAGTTTAATCGTGTGTTGTAACGTTTGTTCTTGATACGTTGTCATGTATTCTCCTCATAGAAAAATGCTGAGTTTATTCAGCATTTTCTTCTGTATTCATATTGTCATATTTTTCAAATTTATGTTGGGGATTAAAAATTTGATAATCCGCTTCGATACTATCTTTATCCATTACCAAACCGTGTAGAGCCCCTTGATACACGGCACCACCATCAATCCCAATTTTATGTTGATGATACCAAATTCCCGTATTAAACAAGTTACCATGCAACCCTTGAACAGGTGTATGTCCAAACACAATATGTTTATTTGTGGTGTTTTGTGCATGATGAAAGGCTTCGCGAATCCATATGAAATCGCGTCTACTTGTCTCGTGCCAATCTTCTAGCAACAAATTGATACCCGCATGGACACAAATCACATGCTCCGTTTCGTAATACAACGGCAATTGTTGGAAAAAGGAAACAATATCCGGATAGCGACTTTTAATCATGGCTGCCATTTCAACGGGTGATTCTTCATCAAATACACCGACATACAATAAACTTTCGATGGTAGCTTGCCCCCCATTACGCAAATACCAATCCATTTTTTCTTCCGGTGCATCTAACCATTGTAAAAAAATATCTTCATGATTTCCCGTTAAACAAATGGCATTTTTTTCTTCAACTAACTGTTTAACCGTATATATTGTCGCTTTTGCCGAAGGTCCTCTATCAATTAAATCACCTAAAAAAACAATTTGGTGCTCATCTTCATCAACTAATTTTAATAATTTCAATAATAAATCATGCTCAGCGTGCACGTCACTAATAATAAATAACTTTTTATCCATGGTCCCCTCCACTGTATACAGTACGTTTATTATACCACACATCAAATCATCGCACCGCTTTTTATAATCATTTCTATGACACAAACAAAAAGTATTCATCTACTTAAAAATCGCAAAATAGAGTGGATACTGAGTGTCAAAGCAACACATAAAAAATGCTGTCAAAACCGGTTGTGACTAGGTTTCTTTAAGCACACCAATCTATTTCCACTACACCACATTTAAGTATGCTCATCATATCAGACGTACGGCACGCACGTAGTCGAAAATAAGCGATGTACCGCGTACATCGCGGTAAGCCGTACATCACTTTGTGACTTAAAATGAAAAGATAGTGACGTAACATCCGTTAAATCACTATCTTTATGAGTCATCAACCCTATTTGACATAACACCGAAAAAAGACTGTTGACACTTTACTTTGTCAACAGTCTGAATGTAGTAGTCTAGATTTTTCATACGTCATTTTATGATTTCGATAGGTAAATTACACATTAAATCTAAACAACATGACATCGCCATCTTGAACAACGTAATCTTTACCTTCTAAACGGACACGCCCCGCTTCTTTAGCGCTATTCATGTTACCGTAATGAGATAAGTCTTCAAACGATACCGTTTCTGCACGAATAAATCCACGTTCAAAGTCAGAGTGAATGATACCCGCACATTGTGGTGCTTTCATGCCTTGTCTAAACGTCCATGCACGCACTTCTTGTTCACCCGCTGTAAAGTATGTTGCTAAACCAAGTAACGTATATGCTTTTTGAATTAAAATGTCTAATCCTGATTGTTCAATACCGTAATCTGCTAAAAATTCTGCTTTTTCGTCATCTTCCAATTCAGCCACTTCTTCTTCAAGTCGTGCACAAACCACAACTACTTGAGCGCCTTCAGTCGCTGCAAACTCACGCACAGTATCCACATGATTGTTGTTCCCACCGTTGGCTAAATCATCTTCTGAAACATTCGCAACATATAACACTGGCTTAGTGGTTAATAGGAAAAAGCCTTTTACAACCGCCCATTCATCGTCAGTAAATTCAATACTACGTGCAGATTTTCCATCTTCTAAAACCGTTTTAATACGCAGCAACAAATCGTGTTCAATAAGCGCATCTTTATCTTTTTGCTTTGCCATTTTCGCAACACGTGCAATACGTTTATCAACACTTTCTAAGTCGGCTAACACTAATTCTAAATTGATGGTTTCAATATCCGCAATTGGATCAACTTTTCCATCCACGTGAGTAATGTTCTCATCTTCAAAACAACGCACCACATGACAAATGGCATCAACTTGGCGAATATGGCTTAAAAACTTATTACCTAACCCCTCACCTTTGCTTGCACCGCGCACAATTCCAGCAATATCAGTAAATTCAAAAGTTGTCGGTACGGTTTTTTTCGGTTTGACTAATTCAGTCAAGCGAATAAGACGACTATCCGGCACTTCTACGACACCGACATTGGGATCAATTGTAGCAAACGGATAATTTGCTGCCTCCACACCCGCTTTTGTAATTGCATTAAATAATGTTGATTTACCGACGTTTGGTAATCCGACAATTCCAGCTGTTAAAGCCATTTTCTAAAATCCTCATTTCTTATTCTTGTGTATGTACTGGTGCATTCTTCACCAATACTTTTTTCATTTTTTTTGTAAATTCGACACGTGGCATTAACACCATTTGCCCACATTTTTCACATTTAATACGAATATCCATTCCCATACGAATGATGCTCCATCGATTCGTTTGGCAGGCATGCGGTTTTTTCATTTCCACCACATCGCCTAATCCGAAAACTTTTTGTTGCATGTCATCACCTAATCAATCCGAATATCTAAAATTTCTAAAATGCGTCCTAAATCACCTTGTGACAAGTATTCAATTTCAATTTTTCCACGATCATTACCTTTTTCAACAATATGGCATGACGTTCCAAATTTGTCAGTTAATTTTTCTTCACTTTCTGAAATGTAAGTTGGTTTGAGCGCTTTACGTTTACGCTTAGACACTTTTACTTCAGGTTGTATCATTTTAGCCACTAATTCTTCTAATTGACGAACGGTTAAATTTTCTTTTACCGCACGTTTAGCCAATGCTAACATATCGTCTGGATTCGTTAAACTCAACAATGTTCTTGCCTGTCCCATTGACAATAAGTTGTCATTTAATAATGCTTTTACACCACTTGGCAACGTTAATAAACGCACATAATTGGCAATGTACGGACGGCTTTTCCCTAACTTTTCAGCCACTTGTGCTTGAGTTAAATTTAATTTTGCCATTAAATTTTGATAGGCTTGCGCTTCTTCGAGTGCATTCAAGTTTTCACGCTGTAAATTTTCAACAATCGCAATTTCAATCATCAACCCTTCATCAAGTTGACGGACAATCGCAGGAATCGTTGTTTTACCAGCTAATTTTGATGCGCGAACACGGCGTTCACCCGCAACAATTTCATACCCTTTTATAGCAGACTTACGTAAAATAACGGGTTGAAAAACACCTGTTTGCTTAATGCTTTCTGCTAATTCATTCAAAGCGGCTTCATCAAAAATTTTACGGGGTTGATACGGATTTGGTCGAACCAACGCTAAATCAATTTCTTCAACCTGTTCATTTTCTTTGACGGTTTCAAAATCTTCTAGTCCATTTGAAAACAGAGCATTCATTCCCCGTCCCAAACCTTTAGTTGTTTTTTCTTTTTTAGTCATTTTGTGCTAACACCTCCGAAGCCAACTCTAAATACAATTGTGCGCCACGTGATTTCAAGTCATAATCGATAATGGATTGCCCATAGCTTGGTGCTTCTGACAATCTCACATTACGTACAATAACCGTCTCGTAAACTTTTTCTTTGAAATAAGTGCGGACTTCTTCAACAACTTCTGCACCTAAATTTGTTCGTGTATCCAACATCGTTAGCAACACACCTTCAATACGCAAATCTTTATTAAAATGCTGATGAACTAAACGAATCGTATTCCATAACTGACTCAATCCTTCTAGCGCATAATATTCACATTGAACGGGGATCAAGACAGAATCGCTAGCTGTAAAAGCATTTAAGGTCAATGCCCCTAATGCCGGTGGACAGTCAATTAAAATAAAATCATAGTCATGAACAACATCTTGTAACGCACGTTTCAATAACGTTTCACGATGCTCAATTGTATACATTTCCATTTCAGCACCCGCTAAATTCATGGTTGCAGGTACTATCCATAAATTTTCACGACTACTTGGGACAATCGCATCTCGTATCGATACCCCTTCAATGAGTACACTATAAATATCACGACCTTCAACATCTCCGCGATTCACACCTAATCCACTTGTCGCATTTCCTTGTGAATCACTATCAATCAAAAGGACACGTCGTCCAGAATACGCTAGTGCTGCACCTAAATTAACCGCTGTCGTTGTTTTACCAACGCCACCTTTTTGATTTGATATGGCTATAACTTTTCCCATTCGACACACTCCTATTCTATTGGACTTTTTGCAGGTAAGCCTGCTTTTCTTGGATATTTTTTTGGTGTCGCTTGTTTTTTATGCACGACAACAATATGACGCTCACCGGCTTCATACGGTAATTGAAACGCTTTATCTTCAACAAATTCGCCACCTAATACGTTAAATGCTTTACGCGATTGCGCCACTTCTTCTAGTGTGCTAGAAGCTTTCATCGACACAAAAACACCGTCCACTTTAACCAATGGCAAACATAATTCACTCAATAAATTTAATCGTGCAACAGCACGTGCTGTCACAACATCAAATTTTTCACGAAACGCTTCGTTTTGTCCAAACGTTTCCGCTCTATCATGAAAACACGACACATTTTCTAATTCTAAAGTACGCACCAACTCATTCAAAAAGGTAATCCGCTTGTTTAATGAATCCACGATTGTCACGTGTAAATGTGGTAAAGCAATTTTTAAAGGAATACTTGGAAAACCTGCTCCCGCACCCACATCACATAACGTCACACTTTTTTGCAACACGTCTGTTTCAATGGCAAGTGTTAATGAGTCATAAAAGTGTTTTAAATATACCTCTTCTTTTTGTGTAATGGCGGTTAAATTCATTTTTTCATTCCATTCCACAAGCATTTCAAAGTACATTTCATATTGTTTTAATTGTTTATCAGTGAGTGTAATGCCCGCTTCTTCTACACTTCTTTTGAATTGTTTTGGTGTCATGCTTTACTCCATTTCATCGCATTGTATCATTTCTATTTTAGGTTATTTCCCCCGTATTAGCAAGCCATCTCATCGATTTCTACAATTTCTAAATGATACTGATTATGATTTTCTCCTACGGACAATTGATGATACGTCACATTTACATGCGCATTTTTACCTTTTACAATGATCACACTTTTAATTAAATCTTCCACCACCGAATTATCTTGCACAAAATAACACGTCACATCTAAACACATCCCTTCCGGAACGTAAATGTACACACCGCTATTTGTATACGCTTGATGACGAAGCGACAGTTTTTCCCACACATTTGTGAGGTTGTATTGTTCCATCGCATCAAACAGATCACTGACAACAACACCCGCTTGCATTAGCGCGTAGTCGACTTGCTCCAATGTTGTTATCGTGCCGTATTGGCAAATCACCGTTTCATTATGTGCCACATTGGCTAACACACCAAAACCGGTGTCATCACGTTCGTCAAAACTCATTAATGCATACTGTTCATTGACTTGACGATGGGCTTTTAAGCGCAATGTTTCAATTGCTTGTGGCTCACTTTTAAATTGCGAAAACGCTAAAATTTCACTTTCCATTGTTCCCTCACTAAAAAAGAGCCTGACGGCTCTAACTATTTTATAAATAATTTTGCAATATCATTAAATGTGACGACAACCATTAGTAACAACAGTACGCCCACACCAATCATGGTGACGAAAACTTCTTTATTTTTACTTAACGGTTTACCACGTAATAACTCAATTAAGGCTAATAAAATTTTACCACCATCTAAACCTGGAATTGGCAATAAATTTATAACCCCGAGGTTTGCACTCAGTATTGCTAAAAACGAAAATATAGATAAAATACCAGATTGTGCCACTTCACCGCTCATTTGAACAATGGCGATTGGCCCACCAAGTTGACCCACATTAAATCCGTTTGTCACTAGACCTACTAACGCTAGCCAAACTTGTTTCACGACGAAAATGGTTTCTGTAAAGCCATACGTTAATTTGCTCCAAATATCCGTATCTTTACTTTGCGTTACACCGAGATACCCGTCGGTTAATTGCGCACGAATGGTTTTTGTCTGGTGATTTGATTCATAGGTTACGTCAATATCCGTTACATGTTGCTGGCGTAATCTAGCCATAACGGTTGTCAAATCACTAAAATTCGTTATAGCTGTATCATTAATCGCAGTGATTTTATCCCCTGTTTGTATACCAATACGTGCTGCCACACCATTTTCAGAAACTGTAACATGATTACTTGGCGAATTGACACCACCCGCCGAAAACGCTAATAAAGTAAACACAAAAATGCTCAACAAAAAATTATTGATTGGTCCGGCTGCATATATGGCAATACGCTTAAAAGCACTTTTTGTTTCTAAATGCGTTTGAAGCGGAGCCACTTGCACTCGTGTACCGTCGTGTTCAATGTGCATTGCTTTATCATCAACCACAAAAATTTGTTCATCGGATTCTCCAGCAACAAAACCTTTAATGGTCATCGTATCCACAATATCACAATACGACACTTCAACTGGAAGTGCCAATGTATTAGACGGTTTATCTTGTGTATCAATTTCAACAATACGTCCATCTTCATTTTGAGTAAGATACACACGTTGCCCTTGTCTAATTTCTTGTGTATCATCACCATCTCCAGCCATGCGCACAAAGCCACCAAGTGGTAACGCACGAAGTGTAAAAGTTGTTTCACCTTTACGCCAGCTGAATACTTTAGGTCCCATACCTAAAGCAAATTCACGAACAAGTACACCTGATTTTTTCGCTACATAATAATGCCCAAATTCGTGTAATGTTACAATGATTGTAAAAACCAATAAAAAGACAACAATTGCCATAGTCCCTCCTATTTAGACCACTGCCACTAAAAATAATTGGCAGGCAACAACACCAAACAAAATACTATCAAAACGATCCAAAACGCCGCCATGCCCCGGTAAAATCGTCCCCGAATCTTTAACGCCATAAAACCGTTTTAATGCCGACTCGACCAAATCGCCCATTTGTCCGGCAACCGACACAAAAAAGGCAAGTAATATCGTTTCAAAAACACCGATATCAAAAGGCTTTATAAACAACATCATACTACTGGCTAAACAAGTCGCAATGAACGTGCCACCAATAGCCCCTTCTACCGATTTATTAGGACTAATATAGGGAGCCAATTTACGTTTCCCAAATGAACGCCCCACAAAATAAGCACCCGTATCCGTTAAGTAAATCGCTAATAAAATAAAAATCATAGCTGGCAGACCCATAGAACGAATTGAAATGACATTATTCGCGCCTAACCCAAGGTAGAGTGACGATAGCGTAACCACACCCACTCGTTCAAATGAAAATTTGTTTTCCGAAAATACCATGATAATGAGCAATAAAAAAGCGCAACTGCTCAACAATAGAAACGGCGTTAATTTAAACGGCCCGTAAGCATCCGAAGATACGGTCAACCCGATGGTTGCCACTGCTCCAATAACGGCTTCAGGCGATACAATCGGAATGTTTGCCATTTTCATAATTTCCAAAAAACCAATTACGGCAACACCAACGACGACGACTCGAAACGGTTGTCCACCCATCCACACTAGTGGTAACGCAACAGCTAATAAAAAAATTGAAGTTATTATTCTTTGCTTCATATCTATTTTATAACCCTCCAAATCGTCTATTACGCTGTTGATAATGCGCCAACGCTTCTTCTAACTCGTTTTCTTTAAAATCTGGCCATGCAATTTTGGTAAAATACAATTCACTATACGCAATTTGCCATAACATGTAATTACTAATGCGTTGTTCACCACTTGTACGAATCAATAAATCCGGATCCATGTACTCCCCTAATAAATCACTCGCCCACAACGCACTTGAAAAGACGTTTTCGTCAATTTCATCGATTCTATCTTTATAGGTCGTAGCGACTTGCTTAACCGCTTCAATAATTTCTGCACGCGACCCGTAGTTTAAGGCAAAATTTAAAATCATCCCATCATTTTGCTTTGTTTGCTCGATAGCGTCTTTCACCGCTTTTTGTGTTGCTTGCGGTAACGCATCAATAAACCCTGTCGTAATGACACGAATATTGTTTTCATTTAATTGCGGTATAAACGTGCTAAAAAAATCAATCGGTAATTTCATTAAAAAATTAACTTCATCATTTGGTCGTTTCCAATTTTCAGTAGAGAAGGCATACAACGACAACACTTTAACCCCCAACTTTTTGGCGTGTAAAGCAACCGTTTTAACCGTATTCATTCCCTCTTTATGCCCTGCAATACGTGGTAAGTGTCGATTTTGCGCCCAACGCCCATTCCCGTCCATAATGATGGCAACATGCTTTGGAATATTGTGTTTCGGATCAAATGAATTCATTTCTGTCTGTTGACTACTTTTCTTTTTAAAAAACAACATCTTTTCACCTACTCTTTTGATGACTATCAGCTACATTTTACCATATATACGCTAGAAACTAAACGATTTATTGCGCTTTCGCATATAGCGCCTTGACCATTATCTCTCTATTTTTGAAGTTTTATAAAATGCACGCATCATTTGGTATACAACCGATTCATCAAAGCACTTCATCTTGTACACCAACATACTTCAACAATGTTGATGGATCATTTGAAGATGCCAACATCAAATATTATAAAATTGAAACGTATCGCATACATTTTGGTGAGCCGTATATCACATTGTGGCTTAAAACGAAAAGGTAGTCCTGTTAAATGACTACCTTTATGCATCATCAACCCTATTTGACATAGAACCAAAAAAGACTGCTGACATTTTTTGTCAACAGTCTAACCGGTAGGAAATCCTACCTTAAAAGATGATTTAACCGACTATGTAAAGAATAAATAAATTAAACCGAAAATGACACTGACAATAAGAATTGTTGGAATCACTAATGTGATGATTCCAGCAATAATAATTGCTGGAATATCTTCTTTATCAATTTCATGATTTAATTCTTTTAATTCAGGTTGTTTCTTTTTTTCAAAAAAATTAAACATTAAAAATTCGCCACAAAATGATTTGGCTCTATTTCACGCATAGGCTCTAAATCTTTTTGTAATTCATCTCCACAGATTGTATCTTTGCTACGATCTGCATTTTCAATAGAGTATGTCGGATCGAAAATTTCAATGGCTACTTCTTTACGTGTATCCATTAAAGGAATGGCAGATAACAACATTTTTGTATACGGATGTACCGGATTATCAAAAATATCATCGCTATCAGCTAATTCCACCATGTTACCAAAATACATAACACCCACTCTATCGCAAATGTTGTTAATAACTGATAAATCGTGTGAAATAAATAAGTAGGTCAAATCTTCTTTTTCTTTTAATTCTTGTAATAATTCTAAGATTTGTGCTTGGATTGAAACGTCCAACGCACTAACCGATTCATCACAAACGATGAATTTTGGTTTTAATGCTAACGCACGTGCAATACCAATACGTTGTCTTTGACCCCCAGAAAATTGATGTGGATAACGATGGATAAATTGTCTGTCTAATCCACATTTTTCCATTGTTTCAATAACATATTCTTCTAATTCTTTTGAATTTTCTTTAAACATGCCATGTTCAACAATTGCTTCTGAAATCAACTGACCAATTGTCATTCTTGGGTCTAAAGAAGAATATGGGTCTTGGAAGATGATTTGTAATTCACGACGTAAATCACGCATTTCCATTTTGTTTAGCATCGTTAAATCAATTCCACCATCTTTGAAATGATTCAATTCTTCAAAACGTTCATGTGAACGTACGGCTTCTTCTAAACTTTGAACAACCGCTTTTGCATCTTCATGTTTTTTACGATTTTCAGGTGTGTCGTTTTTCGCTAATGCAACACCTGTATTATATTCATCTAATAAAGCTTTTTTCACTTTTGCTTCATCGGTATGCAACAATAATGCACCCGCCAAACGAGCAATCACGCGAAACTCTTTATGTGCTTGATCCAATTTTAATTGGCTATTGCCATTAATGGCAGCTTGAACATTTTGTTCAGCTTTTTTAAACACATCAAACGCTTGATTTAAATATTTTGTCGCATATGCTGGGTTTAAGGCATGAATACTTCTACCGTAGTAAATTGTATTTCCACGTGTTTGTTTGTATAACTGCAAAATCACACGACCCAATGTTGATTTACCACATCCGGATTCACCAACTAAACCAAATGTTTCATTTTTTCTAATTTCTAGATTGATTCCATTATTCGCTTTTAAATACTGTGGCTTTTTGACAAAACCGCCAGTGCTTCCGATGACAAAGTACTGTTTTAAATCTTCTGTTTTAATCAATAAATCATTAGCCATTCACAGTACCTCCTTTATAATAGCATCTTACAAAATGATTTGGTTCGATTTCGAGTAATGCACCTTCAACACCTTCAACTTCTTCATAAGTATAACCTTCTGGTAACACAAGTGGGTTATGATCTAATAAAGCTTTTGCAGGGTTTTTCTTCGTGCTAATACGCGGAATTGCTTTTAACAAGTCGTACGTGTATGGATGTAAAAATTTATTGTTTTCAAAAATCAACTCGCGTGGAGCCATTTCTAAAACTTGACCTTTGTACATAACGACAATATCGTCTGCCATTTGATTAATAACACCTAAGTCATGTGTGATAAACATAATCGCAGTCCCCATGTCATTTTTTAACTCATTCATCAATTTTAAAATTTGGGCTTGAATGGTTACGTCTAATGCTGTTGTTGGCTCGTCAGCAATTAATAATTTAGGTTTACATGCTAAAGCCATCGCAATCATAACACGTTGACGCATCCCACCAGATAATTGATGCGGATAAGAGTGCAAAATTTTCTCTGGGTTTGAAATACGAACATGCTTCAACATTTCTAATGCACGTTCTTCAGCTTGTTCTTTAGTCATATTTTGATGCAGCATCAAAACTTCGCTAATTTGACGACTGATTTTAAATACAGGGTTTAAAGATGTCATTGGCTCTTGGAAAATGACCGAAATATCGTTTCCACGAATTTTACGTAAATCCGATTCTTTCATTTTTGTCAATTCTTTGCCTTCAAACCAAATTTCACCATCGTAAATTTTTTGATTAGATTCGAATAAACGTAAAATAGACATGGCTGTTTGTGATTTTCCTGAACCTGATTCACCTACAACGCCTAACGTTTTACCTGCACCAATTGAAAAACTTACTCCACGGACAGCTTTTACTAATCCACGTTTCGTTTCAAAATACGTATGTAAGTTTTTGATTTCTACTAATGTATTACTCATCTACTGTCCTCCTATTTTTGATTTGATTTTGGATCAACGGCATCTCTTAATCCGTCACCGACTAAGTTTACGCACAATACGGTTAAGAATACCGCTAACGCTGGGAATAACCATCTCCACCAGTAAAATTGAATAACTTCTGCAGATTGCGCTCCGTTCAGCATGTTACCCCAAGTTGGTGTTGGTTGTACAACACCAAATCCTAAGAATGACAGACCTGCTTCTGTTAGCATCATTCCACCGTAACTTAGTGTCATATTAACAATAACAATACTTAAAATACTTGGTAAAATATGTTTTAAAATAATTTTACTTTCACGAATACCTAAAGCACGCGCCGCTAAAATAAAGTCTTTTTCACGTTCAATTAAGATTTGTCCACGAATTAAACGTGCTAGACCTACCCAGCTTAATACCCCGATAATGACCATAACCAAGTACATACGTTGACTTGGATTTAATGAATTACCTAAAACGGCAGATAATGTAATTAATAACGGTAAAAACGGAATAGATGTGATAATTTCAGCAAAACGCATTAATAAATTGTCGACTGCTCCACCAACGAAACCAGCAATTAACCCAACGGTTACACCGATAATCGTTGTAATCACAACTGCCACGATACCGACTAATAACGATGTTTTACCACCATTCATTAAACGTGTTAAGACATCACGACCTAACTCATCACTACCTAATATAAAGCCGCTTAATCCCCATGCATCTACTGCATTGCTGCGTACAGCATAGTTTTGGAAATATCCAGCATAAATAGCTGTCACATCACTAACTTGTGGCACTTTGTCTTCACCATAAGCGGTTTGCGTTCCCACTGTTGTGATTGTACCGTCTTCAAATAAGATTAAAAAGTGATTGTAACCTGCTTTAATGTCTTTAACCGTTTTTGTGAATTGCTCTTTAATCTCTAGACCTTTATCACTAGCACCCCATGAGATTAGTTTGTTGTTTTCAGTTAAAACTAATCCGTTTAAGTAAGATGCGGCGATTTTTTTCGCTTTCACACGACCGTCTGTTAATTCAGCTGGTAGTGAGCTTGATAAAATGTTTCCACCTGTCACACGAACGGTACCATCATCAAGTAACAAAATCATGTTTTCAGTTGTTGTAGCAACATCTACAATGTGTCCATCCCATTCTGCGTTAATGGATAATTGTTGAACAGAGTTAGAACCCCAAGTAATGATTTTTTTATTACCAAGTAATACCCCTGAATAAAGTGGACCAGCAAATACTTTGTCCACACCTGCAGCAGACATTTTCACTTCATAAATTGGGTCTAATTTAGATTGATCTGCAGAGTTATCTCCCCACATCATCACATCACCAGATGTTGTTAAAGCGATAACGTGTTGATTACTTACAGCAACGTCTTTAAATTTTTTCGTTTTTGCTGTTTCGGGAATATTTAATACACCCGATTTATCTGTACCCCAAGAGTGCAATTGTCCATCAGTGTCAATTGCAAAACCGAAAGATGTCCCGGCAGCAATTTTTTTCACTTTACCATTCAAATGACTTGGTATTGCTAAGTGATTATTACCGGGTGCAATATTTCTCAATGTAGTTTGTGTATAGTTCACATCAAATTTTACGAATGCAGAACCAACAAATGTAAATAACATCACTAAAATAAAACCAATTAAACCAAAAATGGCTAATTTATTTTCTTTGAAGTTGTTCACAATCATTTGTGTTGGCGTCACAATCGTATTATCGTTTAAATCAATAGCTTTTTTTGGTCTACGAGAGAAAATTTTTGTAAATAGTGATTGTTTCTTTTTTGTCATTTTACTCTCCTTTTTCGCCACCTAATTTAACACGTGGATCAACTAACGCATATGAAATATCGGTGATAAAGTTTGTAATCAAATAGATTAGCGCTGTTAATAAGTTAATCGCCATAACAACAGACCAATCACGTTGGTTGATGGACGTTAGCAATTTACTACCTAATCCATCCCATGAAAACACCGTTTCTGTAATAGAAGACCCCGCAAATAAACCACCAATTGATCCGATAACAATCGTCACAACTGGAATTAGGGCGTTACGAAAAGCGTGTGAGTAAACGACAACTTTCTCGGATAACCCTTTAGAACGTGCTGTACGAATGTAATCTTGGTTCAAAACATCTACCATGGCATTACGTACATAACGTACTGTTCCTGCTAAACTTCCTATTGTTAATGTAATAACAGGCAAAATTAAATGTCTACCTAGTGCAATTAAATAATCCGTGCCTTGTAACCTAACAGACGGCATCCCCCCTGTTGGTAATAAATCCAAGCTGATTGACACCACAAAAATTAAAAGTAAACCAATAAAAAATGTGGGCATACTGGTCCCAATTAAAGAGAACACTTGCCAGAATCGATCATAAAACTTACCGCGTCTCACAGCAGATTTAATTCCGACAATAATTGAAATCGTCAATGAAATGACAAGTACAAAAATATTTAAAATAATTGTATTTTTCATTGGTGTCTCAATAATATTTGACACAGGTTGTCCATTAACAGTTTCTCCTAACTCCCCTGTTAATGTATTTTTCATCCAGATAACGTAACGTTCTGGAAGTGGTTTATCTAATCCGTATTTTTTTGTCAATGCTTCTGTAATTCTGGCTTGATCTGCTTCACTAAGTCTGGCGTTTTGAGACACTTTTAACTCCACGGGGTTTCCGGGAGTTATTTGTGAAACGCCAAAAATAATCATAGACATAACCAAAAACACTGGAATCAGCGTTAAAATACGTCTAATAATATATTTGAACATTTAATTTTCCTTTCTAAAACAAGGGAAGATAGTACCGATACATACTATCTTCAACCCTCTATTTTATAATTATTTTAGTCTGAAGTACTCAATTAATGCTGACCAGTCACGAATTGATGTTGTTGGGTCTGTCGCTACTTTTTCGTTTGAGTAGATGTTGTAGTAAACGTTTGAGTACAATGGTAAGAATGGTAACAACTCATTGAAACGTACTTGGTATGCTAACCATTTGTTTGCAAATCCTTCTGTATCAGTTGATTCTGTTGTTTTCATTTCTTCAGATAATCTGTCGATTTCTTTATCGTTAATACGCCATGGGTTTACACGAGTACCTAAGTTTTTAGAGTGCTCTGCGTTGTATGGGTTAACAACCGCACCTGCAAAGTTACTTGCTAAGTTATATAAGTGGTATTGTTGTGTGCTTGCCGCTGTTGTTGTGAATCCCATTTCTTTTTGTAACGTTGGGAAATCTGTTTTTGTAATTGAATATTTCATACCTGCTTTAGGTGCATCAACTAATAAGTTTGTTTCTAAAGCTGTTGAAACTGGGTTGTTATCTGTTGCTAAGTGTTTTACTTCTAACACTTCTTTATTAGCGTTGTGACGTAAGTAAGATTCAGATGCTTTTGATGCGTCGAACGGTGTAACACCATCTGCTTCAAAACGGTAGTCTGATTTATCTAACGCCGCATTTGCTGCTGCAACGTCGTAGCTATATTTGTTTAATTTTGAGTTTAACTCAGCTTCTTTTTCTTTAGCCATCCATTGTGCTGCTGCGTATTGACCGTTGATGGCAACACCACCACCGCCAAGTACGTCTGTAATCAATTGGTTACGGTTGATTAAGTGCGCGATAGCGTGACGAACGTTAATATCTTTTGTTGGTCCAAAGTCGTTTGCCATACCTAAGAAACCATATCCGTTACGGTTATATTTTGTGATACCAAGTGTTTTGTCTTCTTCAGCTGTTTTAGCAATTGATGCTTCAACGAAGCTAGGTGCGAAGTCAACTTCACCTTTTTGTAAACGTTGTAACGCTAAATCACCATTTGAGTTTGCTTTAACTGTAACTGTGCCAATTGTAGGTTTGACACCTTCGTAGTTTCCAACGTAATTTGGGTTAGCTTTTAAAACGATTTCTGTATCAGAAGATTTATCAAGCACATATTTACCGTATGTTACCGTTGGTTTTTTACTGTCAACTTGTGTTACTTTTGCATTTTCAGCAACGGCTTTCATGTCAACGCCTTCTAATTTAGAACCTTCATCAGTTGAACTAATTGTTGCCCCTTTAGCTAACTCGTGCATTGGCAACGCCGCTACACCGTAATATGATAATTCATAGAAATAAGGTAATTTTGCTTTGTCGATTGTAATTGAGAATGTATGATCATCAATTAATTTAATGGCTTTCAAACGCTCTGCTTCACCTTTGTTAAAGGCTTCCGCACCTAATACAGCTGGCTCAACAACAGTTTGTGCACCTGCTTCTGTCCACTCTTTAGATAGACCGAATAATGTTCCAAACACGTAGTCTTTAGCTGTGACTGGTTGACCGTCACTCCATTTTAAATCTTTACGTAAGTGCCATGTCACAACTGTATTGCCGTCAGCGTCAGTTGAACGGTCTAATTTGTCATCTGTTACAACACCTTTGTTAATTAATAATTTACCGTTAGCGTCTTGATCAACTGTACCTGTGTTTTGGATTAAACGTGTAATTGCCACGTCATAAGCACTGTTTGAAAAGTCATTTGTAAAGAAGTCACCAACAAATGGTTGTGAGTCAACAACTAATTCATTAAATTTTGAAGCACCTGATGATGCAGTTGAACCGTTATTGCCTTGTGAGCTACATGCTGCTAATAAAAGGGCTGCTGCCATACCTAATACTAATTTCTTTTTCTTCATATTTTTTCTCCTTATATTTTATTAAACTTAAGATAAAGCTAATATTTGATTTAAAAAAGATTGTGTCCGTTCATTTTTTGGATAATCAAACAATTCGCTCGGTGTCCCTTGCTCTACTATTTGTCCTTCGTCCATGAAAATGACGCGATCTGACACTTCTTTTGCAAATCCCATTTCATGTGTAACGATAACCATTGTCATCCCGTTATGCGTCAAATCTTTGATGACATGTAGCACTTCGTTGACCATTTCTGGATCGAGTGCGGATGTTGGTTCATCGAACAACAAAATATCGGGTTGCATTGCTAATGCTCTTGCGATGGCAACGCGTTGCTTTTGTCCGCCAGATAATTCTTTTGGGTAGACGTCAGCTTTTTCTAATAGTCTTACTGATTGTAACAATTTCAGCGCCATTTGTCTAGATTTCTCATGAGACATTTTTTCTAATTTTGTAGGTGCTAAAGTGATATTTTCCAGTACAGTTAAATGTGGAAATAAATTAAAGTGTTGAAACACCATACCAATAGATTGCATGATGTCACGTGTATCCATTTTTGAGCTCAAAATATCAACACCATTAATTAAAATTTGACCACTTGTTGCCATTTCTAATTTATTTAAACAACGTAACAAAGTGCTTTTCCCAGACCCAGACGGCCCAATAATACACACAACTTCACCTTGTTTAACGGTTAAATTGATGTCCTTGAGTACTTGGTTCGTTTCAAAGCTTTTGTTTAAGTGTGCTACATTAATTTTAATGTCGCTTTCCACGAAACCACTAATCGCCATCACCCTTCCATTGTTATGCCTTCCATTAAACTACTCACATCTCTTTATGAGAGAATTCTTATCGTTTTTTAATGAATTGAGAGTATTTTAAATTATTTTTTTTCATAAAACAACCCATACGTTACATTGCGTGTAATAAAATATGACACGTTAAAATTAAAGACTTAAACCTGGTTGTGCATTCAATGATAACTGCGAAAAATCATTTTCTAAATATTGATAATATGCGGCTATCCCAATCATTGCTGCATTATCCCCACACATGTGCATTGGCGGAAATACTACATCAATCGATAAATTTTGCATCTCCTGTATTAAACGATTGCGCAACCCTTTATTAGCGGCGACTCCACCTGCAACAATTAATTGTTTGGCTTCATATTGTTTAACCGCTTGAATCGTCTTAGTCGCTAATACATCAATAACACTCGCTTGAAAACTTGCCGCCAAATTTTCAGGTTGAATGCTTTCTCCTTTTTGGTTGGCGTTATGCACTCTATTGATGACCGCACTTTTTAACCCACTCAAACTAAAGTCAAAATGTTTTTCATTAATCATGGCACGTGGAAAATGATACGTATCTTTACCGATGGCTGCTAACTCATCAATCGCTTTACCTCCCGGATACGGCAAATGCAATAATCGCCCAATTTTATCATACGCTTCACCTACGGCATCATCACGTGTTTGCCCAATCAATTCAAACGCATTATGCTCTTTCATATAGACCAATTCCGTATGCCCACCACTGACCAACAATGAAATCGCAGGAAACTCAAGTGGCTTAACAACTTGTGCAGCATAAATATGCCCCGCCATATGATTGGTGGCAATTAACGGTTTGTCATATGCCATAGCTAACGCTTTTGCAGCCGTAATCCCAACTAATAAAGAGCCTACTAACCCCGGTCCATGCGTTACGGCTATTGCGTCTACATCTTCTATACACACATTAGCTTGTTTAAGTGCTTCATCTAACACGACATTCATTTGTTCGACATGATGTCGAGACGCCACTTCAGGCACCACCCCGCCAAAGCGTTGATGACTTTTAATTTGTGACGCCACAACATTTGATAATACATCTTTTCCATTTTTTACCACGGCAACACTTGTTTCATCACAACTTGTTTCAATGGCTAAAATCATTACATCTTTCATTTTTTCTCCCAACAATACACCCACGCGTCTTCATTTTCTTTAGTGTAATAGTTTTTGCGCTCTGCAATTTTCATAAACCCACATTGCTCATAAAATCGTTGCGCTTTTTGATTACTGGCGCGCACTTCTAAAAAGCACTTTACAACACCATATGTATCAAACATATTCAGAGTTTCTTGCCATAACCATTTTCCCACACCTTGATTTTGTCGACTCGGCATAACGGCAACATTTACAATCTCCGCTTCATCTAGCACGATGGACAGCGCGATAAACCCATCCTTACTCACAATATAATGTACATTTTCATCACGCATATGCTGTTCAAAAGCTTCTAAAGACCACGAAAATCCGACTTGTTGCGCAATTTCATACACCTGTTTGATTTTATCTTTCATGCGTAATTTGCTCTTTCAATGAGTTCATTTGTCGCCACGATACCATTAACTTTGTTCCAGTTTTCTTCCGCTTCAGCCAATTTCAAATACACAGGCAACACGTCATCACTAGCCACGCACTGACGATTTTTTGCACGCAACATATGTTGCGCACTTGGGTACGCCTGAATGCAACTCGCGTTTGGGAAGTGGTGTAAAATGCTTTCTTTATATAAAGGCATATCAGGGCTAATAAACGTCAACGATTCGTGTGCTTTTACTTTTTCCAATACTTGTGCAAATGGTAAATGTTCATCCATTTCAATGTTACTACCATTTTTATAGTACCCTACAAACACATTTTGACGACGGGCATCATAAAAGGGCACTACCAAATGATTGGTATTTTCTAAACTTAGTGCTAATACGTGCAAACTAGATAAAGGCAATACGGGAATATTTAAAGTTTGCGATAACGTTTTTGCAAAGGTAACACCAATACGTAACCCTGTATAAGAACCGGGTCCTACCGAAACAGCAATTTGATTCAACTGTTTCATCGTAACACCTGCTGTTTTCATAACGGTATCAACGCACGGTGCCAAATGCACACTGTGCTGCAAAGTGTTTTCTAAAGATTCACTAGCAATCAACGTATCGTCCTGAAATAACGCTACAGAAAGTGATTTATTGGCAGCTTCTATCGCTAAAGTAATCATATTATCATCCTTTCATTCTTTGTGTAGTATACCACGTTTAAAACACCCAATCAAAAAGGGTTGATTGACAGCATAAGTTATCATACTTAATGAAGCATACATTTAATTTAGTAGAGCATCAAAAAAAGCCAAACGATTGTTTAGCTTTTTGATCTTATTTTTTTATAGCCAGCATCTTTTTAATGGTAGATGGTGCAAATAGAACAAACATCGGTAAAATTTCTAACCGTCCGGCTATCATACTTAACGATAGCACCAATTTATTCCAGTCTGAATAAAATGCAAAATTTTGAGTGGGTCCAACCGCATCTAATCCCGGACCGATATTGTTAAACGTTGTGGAAACAGATGAAAAGGCGGTCGTAAACGAATCCGCTTCAATCGACACACTTAATAACACGACAATAAAGCATAGGATATAGACTAACAAATAATTGGCAATACGTTGGCTATCTTTATCCGTAATGCGTTTGCCATTAAATGACGGACTCATCACACGGTGTGGGTGCCCCGTTTTAAACACTTCTACAACGGCACTCTTCATGTACATTACGACACGAGACACTTTAATACCGCCGGCAGTTGACCCTGCACACGCGCCGACAAACATGAGCAACAATATAATGGTTTTAGCAAACAAATTCCACTGATTAAAATCAGCAGTTGCATATCCAGTTGTCGTTACAATGGATGCTACTGTAAACAACACTTCCCGAAACGTTTGTTCAAAATGATGCGACGCTGGTGATAAACTCCACATAATTGCGATAACACTAGCCGCAACGATACCAATGTACCAGCGTAATTCTTCGTCATGAAATACGGCTTTAATGTGTTTAATTAAAATATAGTAGTATAAATTAAAGTTCACACCAAACACTAGCATACCGATGGCAATAGCGTATTCGACAAACACTGGGTTGCCGTACATCGCAAAGCCGGCACCACGGATAGCAAAGCCACCCGTTCCAGCCGTACCAAACGCTAATAGTGTAGCATCAAAAATCGGTACACCACCAAAAACGACTAAAATCATTGTGAAAATGGCAGTAAAGACTAAATAAATGATATACAAAATACGAACACTTTCACTCACTTTAGACACAATTTTCCCAAACGTTGGACCGGGCACTTCTGCACGCAGTAAATGCGCCGAATCTGATTGACTCGGCAAAATAGCCAGCGTAAACGCAAGCACACCCATCCCACCAACTAAATGCGTAAAGCTACGCCAAAATAGCGTACTATGCACCAATGTGTCAACACTGGACAAAATACTTGAGCCTGTCGTTGTAAATCCACTTGATGTTTCAAAAAATGCATCAACGATATGCGGAATATCGCCACTAAACACAAAGGGTAATGCACCAAAAAAAGATAGTAGTATCCAACCTAGCGCTACAATAACTGCACCTTCTCTGGCACGAAGCATCATTTTGGGTTGCTTATGACTCAATGCAAACCCAATACTTCCTGTAATCAAAATCGTCCATAAAAAACTCGTTACGTATGTCATTGATTCTTGATACAGTAACGCAACACTTAACGGCAACATTAAAAATCCCGCTTCTACCACTAGTAATCGCCCAATGACAAAAGCAATCATTCGTCTATTCATATTTTCCTCAATCTATTTTTCTAAAATATGTTCAATATCCGTAAAACCGGTATGTGTCGTCATGACAATCACTCTATCTTCCGGTTGCAACATATCTTGTCCATTCGGAAACATAATTTTCCCTTTACGAATGATACACGTAATGAGTACATTCTTTTTCAAAGACATTTGCTGTAACGACATATTCAACACTTGGCAATTATCAGCTACTTTAAAGAGTAATACTTCTACCTTGGCATCAGCAACACGATATAACGCTTCAATATTTGACCCTTGTGCATTGGCGCGCGAACGGACAAATTGAATAATTTCATTAGCGACTAACTGTTTTGGTGTCACAATGGTTTTTAACGCATGTGAATCAACAACTTTTAAAAGATTGACACGACTTAATTTAGTAATGACTTTTTTAACGCCTTGTTTAGAAGCGTATAACCCTAATATTAAGTTTTCTTCATCCACTCCAGTAAGGGCAATGAACGCATCGTATTCAGACAATCCTTGTTCTTGTAAAACATCTGGATTTGTTCCGTCAGAATGAATCACGCGAGCATGTTTATAATCGTGCGCTAAACATTCTGCTCGATTTTCATCTAACTCGATAACTTTTACTTCCATATGATTATGTTCTAATAGTGGTAATAAATAATGTGTAATTTTTCCACCACCAACTAACATCACCGATTTAATCAATCGATCAGGTTGCTTAATTTGTCGGTTAAATTTAGCTGTATCTTTAGATTGCCCCGCAAAATAAATTTTGTCACCATTCATTAAAACGTCGTTACCAGAAGGGATAAATACCTTTTCACCACGTTTAATGATACACACTAACACTGAACCAAATCGTTGACGAAAATCGTGTAAAGGCATATTCACCAAAATTGAATCGCTTTGTATCTCCATTTCAACTAGTGATACACGCGTATTGGCTAGTGGTTGCACACTTAGCGATGAGGCATATCTAACCGTACGTGCAATTTCACGAGCCGCGGATAATTCCGGATTAATCATTAGTGAAATACCTAACTGGGATTTCATAATTTCAAATTGTTGTGAGTATTCCGGGTTACGCACACGCGAAATAGTATGCTTTGCCCCTAATTTTTTTGCCAATGTACACGCAATAATATTAACTTCATCACTATCTGTTGTCGCAATAAAAATGTCGGCATATTCGACTGCAACTTCTTGTAACGTCGCCACATTCGCACCGTTACCAACTAATCCATTAACATCGTATTTGTTAATCAAATTGTCAATAACCATTTCATCTGTATCAACTAGCGTGACATTGTGATCGACTTGTGACAATTCTTGGCAAAGTGCTTCTCCGACTTTCCCAGCACCGACAATAATAATATTCATAATGATTCCCTCATCTACGTTATAATGTTGACATTTTACCACTATCAATCATTTAAAAAAAGCCTACCTATATATAATAAGCAGACTTTCTCATATCATTTTAATATTAAAAACGTTTTCTTGTTTCATGACGCATTTTGGCTGGTCGAAACGTAATGATGACACACTCATTACTGATAACAAAACATTAAACGTTAGTGTTTGATTTAAAATAGAGCTAATACTTTTTCGACAACATTTTCTACTGTGAAACCAAAGTATGGTAATAAATCACCCGCTGGTGCACTTTCGCCAAAACGGTCAATTCCTAGTACATCTCCATTTAAACCAACATATTTGTACCACGGCATTGTTGCACCCATTTCTAAAGCGAAACGTTTTGTTAATGCTGCAGGCAACACACTTTCTTTATAGTCAGCACTTTGTGCATCAAACATTTCAAAACATGGCATGGATACAACACGGACACCTTTACCTTGAGTTTCTAATGCTTTTGCGGCATCAATGGCTAATGATACTTCTGATCCACTTGCTAACAACACCACTTCTGGACTTTGTTCAGTTTCAAAAATAACGTATCCACCTTTAGAAACCCCTTCAAAAGAACTGTTTTCTAAAACAGGTAACGCTTGACGTGACAACACTAGCGCTGTTGGTGTATATGTCGATTTCATCGCTTCTAGCCACGCTGCTTGTGTTTCCACCGCATCCGCTGGGCGAATGACGTTCATGTTAGGCAAGCCACGTAGTGCTGCTAAATGTTCAATTGGTTCATGGGTTGGCCCATCTTCACCAACTGCAATACTGTCATGTGTTAAGACATAAGTAACTGGTAATTTTTGAATGGCTGCTAAACGCATGGCACCTTTTAAGTAGTCACTAAACACAAAGAATGTCCCACCGTAAATGCGTAATCCACCATGTAATGTTGCACCGTTTAAAATACAGCCCATCGCAAACTCACGTACACCAAATTGAATGTTACGTTGCGTACGATTAGCATCATCTTGCAATGTTTCACCTTTAATATAAGTCATATTAGAATGCGCAAGGTCTGCTGAACCCCCTAAAAATAGTGGTGATTTTGATGCAATTGCATTTAATGCATCTTGCGATGAATTACGTGTTGCTTGTTGGAAACCAACTTCGTAAGTCGGGAAATCTGCTGGTGTTAAATCAACTAAGAAATCGCCTTTAATGGCACGTGCTAATTCTTCAGCTAATTGCGGGAATGCCACTTGATAGTCATCAACTAACGCTACCCACTCGTCATAACTGTGTTTTCCACGTTGTACTACTTTTTCATCAAAGTCCGCATACACTTCTTCCGGAACAACAAACGGATCATATTCCCAACCTAACGCTTCGCGTGTTGGTTGCGTATTTTCTGCACCTAATGGTGCACCGTGAACAGCGTTTGTGCCTTGTTTTGGAGAACCAAATCCAATAATTGTTTTTACTTCAATCAATGATGGACGTGGGTCAGCTTTTGCATTTTCAATGGCTTGATGAATTGAAGCGACATCTTCACCATCTTCAACCAATTGTGTGTGCCAACCGTATGCATCGTAACGCGCACGGACATTTTCTGTTAAAGCGTCTTCTGTTTTTCCGTCTAAACAAATATCGTTTGAATCGTACAACACAACTAACTTACCTAATTTTTGTTGTGCAGCAAACGAAGATGCCTCAGCAGAAACACCTTCCATAAAATCGCCATCACCACAAATCGCATACGTATAGTGATCGACAACTGCATAGTTCGGTTGATTAAAATGTGCTGCTAAATAGCGCTCTGCTAACGCCATACCTACAGCCGTTGAAATCCCTTGACCTAACGGACCAGATGTTGCATCAACACCGCGTGTATACCCAAATTCTGGATGTCCCGGTGTTTTTGAATGCAATTGACGAAACTTTTTCAATTCATCAATTGTCACGTCTTCATGTTGTGTTAAATGCAATAGTGCATATAACAACGCTGACCCGTGTCCTGCTGATAAAACAAAACGGTCTCTATTAAACCATTCTGGAACAGATGGATTAATGTTCATGTGATTTGCATACAATGCATATGTCATCGGTGCTGCACCTAATACGATACCTGGATGGCCTGAATTTGCCTGATTAATTGCATCCACTCCTAAAAAACGAATGGCATTAACTGAATTTTTGTACGTCATTAAATTTCTCCTTGTTTATGAAAACTCATTATGCAGTCATTTTACCATAAACCAACAAGAAAACTCTACCTTTGCTTTTTGTGTTATTTACCCATTTCAAAAAATATCCATATTAAAGGTAGTCTGCACCTACTATTTCCGATTCATTATGGTACACTTAAGATAATTAAAATTTGGAGAAATTGATTATGATAAAACCTTTAGCTTTTCGTATGCGTCCAAAATCTATTGACGATATTGTCGGGCAATCACACTTAGTTGGACCGGGACAAATTATTCGTAGAATGGTCGATGCCAAACGATTATCGTCTATGATTTTATACGGGCCTCCCGGCATTGGAAAAACCAGTATTGCTAGCGCGATTGCTGGTTCAACACAATACGCTTTTAGAATATTAAATGCCGCAACGGACGCTAAAAAAGACTTAGAAGCGATTGTTGAAGAAACAAAAATTAGTGGAACGGTTATTTTGCTACTTGATGAAATTCATCGTTTAAATAAAACTAAACAAGATTTTTTATTGCCCCACATGGAAAAAGGTTCCATTATTTTAATTGGTGCAACAACTGAAAATCCGTATATCACAATAAATCCCGCAATTCGTTCACGCGCGCAAATTTTTGAGTTAAAACCGCTTCAACCAAATGATATTTCAAATGCTTTAGACCGTGCGCTAACTGATAAAACAAATGGACTAGGTGATTATCCAATCGATATCACACCAGAAGCAATAACACTCTTATCTACTGGTACAAACGGAGACTTGCGCAGTAGTTTAAATGCATTAGAATTAGCCACCTTATCGACAGAAAGAAATCGTGATGGTCGTATCGTTTTGACCCATCACATTATGGAATCGTGTTTACAACGTAAATACTTTTCACACGATAAAAATGGCGATTCACATTACGATACCATTTCGGCATTCCAAAAATCAATTCGCGGTAGTGATGTTGATGCCAGTTTGCATTATTTGGCACGATTAATTGAAGCAGGCGATTTGCCCACAATCATTCGTCGATTACTCGTGATTGCATATGAAGATATCGGGCTAGCCAACCCAAGCGCTGCAGAGCGTACATTTATTGCTACACAAGTAGCCGAACGCGTCGGGTTTCCGGAAGCGCGCATTCCTTTAGCAAATGCCGTTATTGAACTGGCATTATCACCAAAATCCAATTCTGCCATCATGGCAATTGATGACGCGTTAAACGATATTCGTTCTGGTCGTTTTGGAGATATTCCCGACCATCTAAAAGACACGCATTATTCGGGTGCTAGTCAATTGAATCGTGGCGTGGATTATTTATATCCTCACGCTTTTGATGGACATTGGGTAAAACAAGATTACTTGCCAGAAGCATTGCGACAAAAACGTTACTATAAACCTGTTCATACCGGAAAATATGAGCATGCCTTGAGTTTACAACTGGAAAAATACAACAACAAAGTATAAATCTACACAAAGCATGGCTCTTACGGGTAATTTTTGCTATAATTCAAATCAGAAAGGACGAGGTTATCGCATTTATGAACGAGTTTTTAAAAAAATGTCAGCATTTTTTTGCAACATTATTTACCTCACAACGACAATCGTTATTTAACATTGTTTATTTAGTGGGTAAAAAATTATTTGCGTTGTTATTAATTTTATTTGCATTGTTAAGCGTACTAGGTGTGGGTATCGGAATCGGGTATTTCGCTAACGTGATTGCCAAAACAGAAATCCCTTCACAAGCAAGCATGAAAGCAAAAATTGGAACATTAAATCAATCTTCATCTCTGTTATATGCAAACGGCGAAACGATTGCAGCGGTACAGACGGATTTAACACGAAAAATTGTGACATCTGACGCTATTTCACCGTACGTCAAAAAAGGGTTAATCGCAACGGAAGATAATTTATTTTACGAACATAGCGGAATTGTACCGAAATCGGTATTTCGTGCTATGTTACAAGAAGTAGCTGGCTCCGACACTCAAACTGGTGGATCTACCATTACACAACAATTGGTTAAGCAACAGTTACTATCTAACGAAGTCACCTTCGCACGTAAAGCAAAAGAAATGTTGCTAGCACTACGTTTAGAAAAATATTTTACAAAAGATGA
This sequence comes from Carnobacteriaceae bacterium zg-C25, assembly GCA_017945845.1. Lineage (NCBI taxonomy): Bacteria > Bacillati > Bacillota > Bacilli > Lactobacillales > Carnobacteriaceae > Carnobacteriaceae bacterium zg-C25. The sequence goes on along the minus strand of CP072828.1, from coordinate 136,180 downwards.
AATTTTAACAGCTTATTTAAACGTATCACCATTTGGGCGCAATAATTCTGGACAAAATATTGCCGGAATTCAAGCGGCTGCAGAAGGTGTATTCGGCAAAAATGCTAGTGATTTATCGTTACCACAAGCCGCCTTTTTAGTTGGGTTACCACAATCTCCTTATGCGTATACACCTTATTTAAATACAGGAGAGAAAAAAGAACAGTTTAACGCTGGGATTAAACGTATGCAAATTGTATTGGACGCTATGTTGCGCGACGGATACATTACACAAGAAGAACATGATCAAGCGTATCATTACGACATTAGCGCAGACTTTTTACCAACCGTTAATCGATCACAAAGTCATCAATCTTATTTATACCAAGCGGTTCATCGTGAAGCTGTTATCATTTTAATGAAGCAACAAATTAAAGCAGAAGGTAAAAAATGGGAAGACATTGACAATCCAAAAGACAATTACGCTGCGTACAACGCCTATTATCAAAAAGCCAGCAACTTATTAGCATCGGCAGGTTATCGTGTTTATTCAACTATCGATAAAAACATTTACCACAACATTCAAGATGCTGCGACTCAAAACGCTTATTTAATTGGCCCAACGTACCAATCTACTTATACAGATAATGCGACTGGACAAACGGTTACAATGGAAGAACCACCTCAAACAGGGGTATCCATTATCGAAAATGAAACAGGAAAAATTTTAGGCTTTGTCGGCGGAACAAATTTTGGCGTAACACAAGTTGACCACGCCTTTACAACACAACGTTCGCCGGGTTCAACGATTAAACCGTTATTAGTGTACGCTCCTGCTATTGAATTGAAAGTAGCCTATCCATCTACTGTATTAGCGGACTTTCCTATCAATAAAACACAAGGTGATGGGTCTGTGTGGCGTCCAACTAACGCGACCGGAACAACGTCAAACACATTTGTTACCGCACGTCACGCGCTACAAATGTCAATGAACAACCCAACGATTAATTTATATTCTGCGGTATTGGCAACGGGTGTTAATCCGGGGGACTACATGCAAAAAATGGGCGTTGATTCTATACCACAAAATGAGTATTTAAACTTGGCTGCTGCCGTAGGTGGTTTTACATACGGACCAACCGTTACCCAACAAACGAGTGCTTTTACAACGTTTGCCAATGACGGGGTACATAAAAATGCTTACTTAATTGAAAAAATTGAAGATGCTGAAGGTAACGTCGTTTACGCACATACACCACAAGAAACACGTGTATTCTCAGAAGGAACCGCGTATATGACGCGTTCAATGCTCTTTGATTCTGTCAACGGCGGAACAACAACCTACATTAAACAGCACGTCAACTTTAATTTAGGTCAAATATTCGGAAAAACAGGAACATCAGACGACAATCAAGACGTTTGGGTTATCGCTTCAACCCCTAAAGTGACTATTGGACAATGGATGGGTTGGGACAATAACGGAAATCAAAAACATTTCCTACAAACATACGATGGTAACGGCCCGTATTGGACACGAACACAAAAATATTGGGCATCTATCGCCAACGCTATACACGCTGTTCGTCCTGACTTATTTACAGGCACATTTAGCCCACAACCAGCAACGGTTGTCCAATCAAGTGTGTTAAGATCAACCGGAACATTACCGGGTGAAACAGTATTACCAAATAACTTAAAAGTATCTGTAACTGGTGAAATGGTAAGCGACTTATTTTTCAGTGACTTTACAGGCGCTCCATTAAATTACAGATTCTCACCTGGGGCAAACGATACGGACTTGAATAGTTTCTGGAATACGATTATTAGACAACAACAAACACCAGCACCTACTCAACCATCGACACAACCACAAAACCAACAAGGTGCTCAAAACAATCAACCAAATCGACAACAAACGAATGCACCTGCAACACGACCTTAATTGTAGGTGCATCATAAATCAATCTATATTAAATGGTGTTGGTAATTTCGGCTCTATGTCAAATAGGGTTGATGCTCATAAAGGTAGTAATTTAACAGATGTTAAGTCCCTACCTGTTCATTTTAAAGATTTGCTAAAAGGCATGTCAGTTTTGCTAAACTGGCACGCCTTTTTGACGTCTACACTCAATCATTTTTTATGTCATTTAACTTAATAAAATAGTGTGAACCATCGGTATCTTCAACGCGGATAATACCACTTTTATGAATTGGCGACACACTACGGGCATCTAACACTTTACCAAACTCAAATTTTTCCGACATAACCACCCATTGTGTATCATTTATTTTAACCAACGCTTTTTGATTCATAAATGCACGGGCATCTTGATAACGTTTTGCATTTATTATCTGCCCATTAAGGTCAATAAATCCCCAACCGTCTTTAAATTGTACAGTGGTCGGTTCGTTACTGATGAAACGTTGTACATTTAAAAATGATTCATTAGACACTGAATCTCCTTTTTCATTTAATAACTGCCATTTTTGATTTTGTTTTGCCCAAATAACGCCAAACGCATTAATCACTTTATCGCCATCCATACGTATATCATCATATAAAGCGTCAGATAGTTTTTCAAAATTTCGATTGATTAATCGCCATTTTCCTTCGTGCTTTACCGCAGCAACGCCATTATAAAAACTTGTAGCATCTTCATAAATAAATGGCGTTAACTCATTCATATGATAATCAATAAATCCATATTTCCCATCTCTTTTCGCAAACGCTCGATTATCACTTTGGAATCCAACAACTTCATACACAACATCTGACACACTTCGTTTATAGCCATTTTCATCAACATAGAAACCTACACCATTTTTTTGTGCCGCAAAAAAGCCTGTATCTTGACTACAATTGGATAAACGATCAAATTCAGCTTCAGCGTAAACGTCTAAATGACTATCCATAATGCCGTAACGATTCCCCTTTTTAAAAACCGAAAACCCATTTTTCTCATCAAACACGTCATCAGCCGGGATAAACGTACGCTCAAACCCTAATCGGTATTCACGCAATTCGACAACATCTTCATTCGGAAACGCTTCTTGATAGCGCGACAATGTCGCTAAATATTTTTTAGGATAATCCCCTTTATACCACGACAACAAACGGGTATACGCACGTTTATCTTGAGGAAATTGCTCAATGACACTTTCATAAATCGCAATGGCTTCATCACTTTGACGGAGTCCCTCATATGCTTTTGCTTTTTGCAATAACCACTCTACAGACACTTCGCCTTTATATCCATCAATCAATTCCAGCGCGTCAACGAATAACTCTTTATCCATTTTTCTTTGTAATTCGACAGTTAGCTGTTCTTGGGTAGGTGGTGTTGGATCTTTTTGAAAATAAAGTGCCATTGCTAAAACAATCGGTAGCGACAAAATAACGTACGCTTTCTTTTTCATAATGTAAACCCTCCTAAAAATATTAGGCTATGACTGAACACAACACCAAACGACAAACAGACAAAAGGTGCCATTGGCAACGACACATTCAAATGATCGCGCTTGATTAAAAAACGAATCGTTCCAATAATGCAAATGCATGCACACGACAGCAATAACACAACTGTAGAATGCCACAATCCAATATACCCGCCAATCACACTCATTAACTTAACATCTCCAGCACCAAAACCATTTTTTAACAATTTATGCAATAGTCCTAGACCCGCTAACCAAACTATCGCACTTACGACACTATATTGAATGACCGATGTATCTTGCAAACACAAAACAATGCGATTAATGAGCAAAAACAATAAAAATGTATTTGGAATACGCTGCATTTTATAATCAATTATCGCAATATAACACAACCCACCCAGTAAAACACTACAATTATACTGTTGCACTGAAGATAAAGCAGTTGCAAACAACGGAACACACATCACTAAACACACGCTCACTAATCGAAGTAACAGCCAATTTTTAGACATTCCGTAACGTCGATACAATATTTCAAAAATTAATAATTGACTACCTATAACGAATACACTCATTTTCCCCTCGTTTACTGCGTCACTTTAGGCGTAGATTTTGTACCGGTATCTGCCCATTTCGTCAACGCTTTCATAATATTTTGTGCTGCGGTTGTAATACCATCTTTAAAAATAACAGCAACGACTAACACAATAACAATAATGACGATAATTGAAACCATATTGGAATCGCCCCGCTCATCTAGAAAAAACTGTTTCATTGACTCACCCCCTTTACGTTAAAAATCCATTAATGAATAGTGGTAACATCATCAAAATAATAATGCCTAAAAAAATTAAACCCGATGGTAAAAGTAATTGTGTTGCTGCGTTTTGCGCTCGTTTAATCACCCGTGTTTTTTCTTTAGTCCAATTGATTTGTGACATTTCAAAAAATAAACGACTCATTTCAGCGCTCCCTTTTTGTTGTGTCTGCATCAATAAATTAATCATTCGCTTAATATCCGTATCGTCACATCGACTTGAAAAATCAGCAAGTGCTTGAATCAGTGGTGTCCCATATTGAATCGCAGAAAGACATTTTTTCATTTCGTCATATAGTACACCTGATTTAGAAAACGCCACTTTTTCAAAAGCGTCCATAATCGTATGCCCCGCACTCACGAGCAAGACAAATTGAAATAGGACTTGTGGCAAATCCTGTACCATGGCTAATTGTTGTTTTTCGTATTTTAGACGTATGCGGTAACGCTCGTTATAAATCAGTAAACCTAATAGCACACCACATAAAACACTAATACCGGGATAAAAAAGAGCAATCACAGCAACGATAGGTACGCCTAACACAAAAAGTGAAACTTGTTTAATAAACACAATATAGTTGACCGCCTGCCCGCTACCATCTTGAAAAACAATATTGCCAAATCGAATAAACGGTATAGACCATGTGGTATCATACGGCAATTTAAATTTTTTAGTGATGACACTACCGATGTATAACGAGTTGATTCGAAAAGGTAATTGATATTTTTCAATGAATTGTTGTTCATATTCTAGTGTCACATCGCTTTTATAGACACAATAAACAACAAGTAGTTCCCAACACAAAATAAATAGTACCACACCCATACCATCACCGTATTCTTTCTACAATTCGTTTTGCACTGACATATCCACTAATAAACAACCCAACAGCAATCGTTCGTACAATCCATTCAGTTGGACTTAACACCGATGGCGTTTGACTTAAACCAAACCATTCCATCATCACTAACAATACGTAAGGCATCGCTAGCAAAATCATCACTTGTTGTTTTTGCTCATGGATAATCGTTAAAATATCTAATTCAATGGCAATTTTTTTCGTGATGAGTTCTTTACTTTGTAACATGAGCGATCTTAAATCGCCTCCTCGACGATAAACGCTGTTAAAAACATCAACAAAATCATGAATTTCAACGGGATTGACTTGTTGTGCAAAGTGTAAAAGCAACTCTTCCACACCGTATCCATGTTCCAAACCAGAAACAATGGTACAAACTTCTTGATAAACCAATGACGTCTTGGGGTGTTGATACAATAAATCAATTTCAGCACCTTTAAAGCTCTCTAATGTATTTTTACCGACCGCGTATGAATTAAATAGTGAATCTAATAAATCGTTAAATTGAAACAACACTAATCGGTCATGCTTTTTATTTAAATATTGTCTATAATAAACAACACCATACACCACTCCCACAACAGCGCTAATCACGCTCAACAATAGTTGCTTATAAACAATATCCATCATCATGTAAAAAATACTGCCACCAACTATTCCGCCAGTTAAATAGTGTTGCCACGTTAATGTCACGCTAGCGTATCCCTTTTTATTTTTGCTTATCACCTTTCTTCCCCCTTTGACGTTCATATAGACATTCCATTTGAACGTTATCATGATGTAACCCAACAATGCGGTGGATGGATTGCACCGCACGCTTACCATTTTCAATCCGTTCTAAATGCACAATAAAATGAATACTTGCAGCTATTTGTTGTCGAATGGCTTTTAACGGCAAATTGTCACTCGCCATTAAAACCATCATTTCCAAACGAGAAATGACATCTTTTGCACTATTGGCGTGAATCGTTGACATAGACCCTGCATGCCCTGTGTTCATGGCTTGTAACATATCTACCGCTTCACTCCCACGAACCTCACCGACAATTATTCGTTCCGGGCGCATACGCAAAGCGGTTTTAATTAAATCTCGAATAGTCAATTTACCCACTTTGGCACTGTTGTCATTTCGGGTTTCTAATACTACTAAATTCTCTTTTCCAATGAGTTGTAATTCTGCAGAGTCTTCAATCGTCACAACTCTTTCTTTTTTCGGAATAAACTGCGATAGAGCATTCAAAAAAGTCGTTTTCCCCGTACCCGTCCCACCACTAATTAACAAATTTTGCTTTTGACGCACCGCACGTTTTAAAAAATGGGACATCTCTTCATCTAAAGCACCCATGGCTTGTAATTTATCCATGGTCAACGGATCTTTTGCAAATTTACGAATCGTTACCACAGGTCCAATCACACTAATCGGAGATAAGACGACGTTCACACGAGATCCATCCAAAAGCCGTGTATCGACAATGGGATTGGCGTAATTCACTTCACGACCCGATTGATTGACAATTTTTTGAATGACATCATTCAACTGTTCAACGCTGTCAAACGATAAATTTGTCTTTTGTAAACACCCATTTTTTTCAATGAAAATCAAATTATACCGATTGATCATAATTTCGGTAATATCATCATCTTTGAGTAACTCATCAATAATGCCGTAGCCACGCAATTGATGATACAGCTGTGTAACGATTGTCTTTTTTTCAAACGGGTCAATTAATATGGCATGTAAGTTCGCCATACGCTCAACGGTTTCCATCAACACATTTTGTAATTGCGTATCGGTATAATGACTTAAATCACCCAATAAAAGTAATTGCGATTTCACTAACTCTACTAATTTCTCCATTTATTTATCTCCCGTTCGAACTTTTAAGGTAACACTCGACTTAATGGTATGATGGTAATTAAACTGATGATAGTACATTCCTCGCAAGCGGTAAGCTATTTCAAAAGTTACATACATATCATGCGGATTCACGTTGCTGGAATTTGATTTCGTATGCAACCATGACCCTGCAAACGATATACCGTCCAAACCACCTAAAACACCCATATTTTTTAAAAATTGATTTTTAGCACGATCGCTATTCCCCGGAATATACCGTTTAAACAAATATTTAGCGACAGCTTGTGTCAAATACCGATTATTTTTCATGGATAATAACCCATTCAGCATGTTGTCATCGGTAATTTCGACAACGCCATCAATCTTTTCACGTTCAAACCCCCGCAACGCTTCTAGGTTAACTTTCCCTTGCTGCACGCCATTAACAAACATCAGCGCATAATTGATGGTATCGGTAACTTCAGATACCAATTCGTTTTGTTGTGTTTTTGTCAGCACATACGCATATTGTGCCCCCTCACGTGTTGACTGATATAACACATGATGTAAATACGCCTCCGTCTTTAAAGTAAATGCCGTTGTTGCAACAGCAAAAAATATAAAGACACTCATTAATAGACCAAAGGCGGCTTCGATTGTCATAATGCCCTGTTCTCGTGAACGATTGTACATTTTCAGTACCCCAATATAGTTGTTGTGTGATAATTATGTTTAAACGCCTCGATGACAAATGTATCGACCTGATACGTTGACGTCATTTCAAAAACAGTATGAAATTGCGTTAAATTTAACTTTGTGTTTTGACCAATTAAATCAACCATTCGCTTATATAACGGCGACTGTGGATTAGAAATCAATTCAAACAATACAAAAATTTTTAAATATTCCGTATACGTTAACCCAAGTGCTACATTTGTTGTCTGAAACGAATTTGTTTGAAATGGTTTGCTCGTTTCGCCTAAAAAGCGTTGTGTGATGCCCTTTAGTTTTTCTTTTGCACCATCTCCCACTCGATGTGTTTGTTGCCGTACAATCGACAATACATTCTCTTTATAGCCATTCGCTTTATCCTGTACAAATGCACGTATCGGTTGCGTCACACGATTTAAATATTCCCGAATAACATTTTGCAAAGCATTTCCAATGGATTGATTCCCATTTTTAATCGATTTTTCAACTAACTGAACATACGAAGCGCGTAAATCGTGCATATTTTCTTTTAATAAAATGACTAAATTATGAATCGCACCTAACGTTTCATGCTTTTCAACACTTTGTATTAAGCGTGTTTCTAACGATGCAAAACCTTCATCAATTTTTTCTTTTAGTGCATTGTCTGCTTGATTGAGTGTTGTTAATTGTGCTGTAACTAAATCTTGTAACGGTCGCTCAATTTGTTGTGAGAGTGTATTTAAAATGGCATTTTCTTGTTGTGTTATCCAATCATCCACTCGCTTAACCACCTTTTTTTCAACCTCGTCAACACCACCTTCAAACCAATCCAAAACATTTTCTTCAACTGTATCGACGGTACGATTTAACTGTTGCGTAATCGTATCTGATGCAAACGACAATAACCCGTTAGCCACTTGTGACGGTTGCATTTTGAAAGTAGTTGGTGTTTTCACTAACGCTACACGTTGACCTTTCAACAATAAATACTCATCCATTTGTGTTTCTGCTAGCGCAACTAAAACATGCAAAAACACTTCTAACCCCTTAGCAAACGGCCCTGCGATTAAACTACTTGAAAATAGCAACGCCCGTAATTCCGCACTTGTATACGTATACGCTAAATTAAATACAAATCGAATGAGCTTAATGCGCCGTAACGCTTCTTGAACATTATCTTGCGGCGTATCTTTACCAAACAGTAAATACTCCACTTCTACACCCCGCGTTAATGACCCGACCGCATTTAACGGAACGCCATTCAATAACGTTTGCTTGGTTAGTGGCGTATGTGCCCCTTGTCGATCTAAATAATTGGTAAACATTTCTGTAATGTATTCACATACCAATAATTCATTGATTACATTGGCAAATGTATCGCCCACGGAATTAGCTTGTGTAAAAAAAGACGTTACGCCTTGAATACGATTTAAAGCATCCGTAAATACGTTGTTTTGATTCGGTAATACTTCTTGTACATTGTTGTTTATCGCTCCACTTTGCCCATTTGGCGTCTTCATATTTTGCGTTTGTAGCGGTGTTGTAGCGGATTGATACACTTGTTTAACGCTTTGAATTAACGATACCGATGACGTATCTTCTTTAACATGACGAACTAACTGTAAAAACGCAACATTTTTTGATAAGTTTCGTTTCGTAATCGCCACTTCTTTTTTTACGGATACGTGTGTTGTCACTTTTTGTTGCCCATTCGTTTGGTTAATATGCGTTACATCTGGTCGCTCTACGACATCAAGTTGTTCCAACAAAGTTTGGTGCGACTTGACGGCATCTATTTCATGCTTAATGCTATTGCGCAATTCTGTCACAAGCATGTGCTCTACCTTTATTTTTTGAATGGCTTCGCTTGCCTTTTCCAATTCCGTTTGATACCGACTCATTTGCAATCGTGCCTGTTGCACCAGCTCTTTTGCATTTTCTTTCCCATCTAATTTTGTGACGAGCTCATTTGCACTTTCAACATCAAAAAAGGCTAGGTTGGTAATATACTCATTTAATTTTTGCAAACGGGGTTGTAAAGCATATAATTTTTTTAACGTATCTACCTGTTCTTTATCTTCTTGAAGCTGTTTTTCACGTGATTTTGTCGGCTTATCCTGCCCTTTCAACACACCAATCTTTTCCAATAAATTTTCTGCCATACTCATTGGTCCGCGATATTTCATATATTCAACAATTTGATATTTTAAAATATCCGCATTGTATAGCGTACTATTGGATACGGGTTGGATTTCTGGTTTTTGCAATACACGAATACCATTTAAATTCGTCATACTGCTTGATGATTTTCGTCGCGTCTGTGCATCCCATAACGCTTTATCAATCACACCATTTTGAATATAACCATTGGCTAACGTTTGTATCTGTGTATTGGATAAACTCCCACGCACACTTTGTAAATAATGCGTTAATAATTCCTCTTCCATTTGTGGTGTCATCTTAGTTGCATAAAGGCCATATATCCGTTTTAAATCAGCGTTATAATGCGCTAATATATTTTCCAATGTCACATCATTCGCGATACCAACAGTTTGTTTAGCAAAAATGACACGACTACCATCTACACACACCATCGCTAGCAGAAGCAACGGCAGTAGCACATACATCATCATAACGCTCACTAAACCTGTTTCCTTTTTCATTTAACGCACCTGAATTTTTCGCAACACCCTGTTCAATCGTTGCAACAATCCTTTCACATGATCTAACGATTTCATCGGAGAAAACCGCTTTTGAATAACTTCACCCGCTAAATCCACTTGGTTTACAAAATCATTAACCGCCAATATCGGTGCCGTAACTTCAAAGTGGCTATCTAATTGCACATTTGGCGACACATGATTCCAAACATTCAACGCATAATCAACTTGCGCACGCACCATTTTTCGTATTAACTTTTTAGTCGATACTTCCACGTGTATATTCAGCGCGTTCAATTTCCCAATAGCATCCTTTTGGATGCCTGTGGTTGCGGTATTGATGCTTTGATACGGTTGTGGTGGCTGACTAAATATAAAGCGGTACGGTCTTGGTTGGCGATAAAGCGCAATGTAATCACTGCCTTTTAATGTTGTATCTATCTGATTATTGTGAGAAACAGCCGTCAAATAATCACTTTTATCAAACGTTTTCGCATACGCATCTATTGCGCGATTGGTGTGATAATACATTTGATTTTTTTGTAAAATAATCGTACTGGATAATACGAACAGCAATAAACATAGCATGACCGCCTGCATGACCAGTCCGCTTTCTAACACCAACACCGCCCCAGATTCATCTCTCCACTTCACGCATCTTCCCCCTTTTCTATAACATAGCCCAAAAGTCTTCAAAGCAAACAAAAATTTTAAAATAGATTTTACCCTTTTTTTGTGATACTATGGATATGATACGTATGTATTTAAAATTCAAAAAAATATAAAAATATAAAGGAGATTATTTATGATTTTTAAAGTGACTTATCAAGAAACAAAATCACAAGCGCCACGTCGCGAAAATACAAAAACGCTTTACATCGAAGCACCATCTCGTGTAGAAGCACGTGAACAAATCGAAAAAAACACACCGTATAACATTGAATTTATTCAAGAATTAGAAGGAAAGCATCTTGCATACGAACAACAAAGTGCTGACTTTGCATTAACGGAGTTCTAGTATGAAAGTCAATTTACAAAATAACGAAACTGGAGTTTTTGCGTTAGGCGGGCTTGGTGAAATCGGGAAAAATATGTACGGGGTACAATTTCAAGATGAAATCATCGTGATTGATTGCGGTGTTAAATTCCCCGAAGAACATCTACTCGGTATTGACTATGTCATTCCAGATTATAGTTACCTTGTAGAAAATCAACACAAAATCAAAGCACTTGTTATTACACACGGACATGAAGACCATATCGGTAGCATTCCCTTTTTATTACGCGAATTGAACATTCCAATTTATGCAGGACCTTTAGCGCTTGCACTCATTCGTAACAAATTGGAAGAACACGGATTACTACGCGATGCCGTTTTACATGAAATTAATGAAGATAGTGTGTTAAAATTCCGTAAAACAACGGTAACTTTTTATTTAACCACACACTCCATACCAGAAGCGTATGGTGTTATCATTAAAACACCGTCAGGTAATATTGTCTCAACAGGAGATTTCAAGTTTGATTTTACGCCAGTCGGAAAACCAGCTGATCTACATAAAATGGCGAAAATTGGTAGCGAAGGTGTTCTTTTATTACTCGGCGACAGCACTAACTCAGAAGTATCTGGTTTTACAAAATCAGAAAAAGAAGTCGGCAATGCGATTCGTGATATTATTAAAAAAATTGATGGACGTATTATTTTTGCAACGTTCGCCTCAAACATTTCACGTTTACAACAAGCCGTTCAAGTAGCGTTAGAAACTAATCGTAAAATTGCCGTATTTGGTCGTAGTATGGAATCTGCTTTTAAAACGGGTCGTGAATTAGGCTACATTACCGCACCGGATGATACCTTTATTGAAGGACGCGAATTAAATGCGTATCCTTCCGATCAAGTGATTATTATGTGTACCGGTTCGCAAGGTGAGCCAATGGCAGCGCTAAGTCGTATCGCCAACGGCACACATCGCCAAATTGCGATTCAACCTGGAGATACCGTTATCTTTTCAAGTTCTCCAATTCCCGGCAATACAACAAGCGTGAATAAAGTAATTAACTTATTGTACGCAGCAGGAGCCAATGTTATCCACGGTAAACTAAATAACATTCATACATCTGGTCACGGTAGTCGACAAGAACAGATGTTAATGTTACGCCTATTAAAACCTAAATACTTTATGCCGGTACACGGCGAGTTCCGTATGCAAAAATTACACGCTCAAACCGCGGAACAAGTGGGTATTCCAATCGAAAATAGCTTCATTTTAGAAAATGGAGAAATGTTAGCCGTTACTGCAAACTCTGCACGTAAAGCAGGACGATTCATCGCCAACGATATTTACGTTGACGGAAAAGGCATCGGTGATATCGGCAACATCGTCTTACGTGAACGCCGTATTTTATCAGAAGAAGGTTTAGTCATCGCCGTTGCTACAGTTGACATGGGAAATCGCACCTTATTAGCAGGCCCTGAAATTTTATCACGCGGTTTTGTCTACATGAAAGAATCTAGCGAACTCATCAACGATGCACAAACAATCGTTCGTGACGCTATTTTGGATGTGTTGAAAACTGCCGATACATTAACGGAAAAAATGATTAAAGATACGATTAGCACAACCTTACAACCATTTTTATACGAACATACAGAGCGTCGCCCAATCGTTACACCAATGATTGTAGCGCTGCCATAACACGTATTTTTGACTCTGTGTCAAATAAGGTTGATGCCTCGATTCTATAAATTTGGGCTATACTTTGGCTGTATAACTTTTAGGGTTGATGGCATATGCCATCAACCCTAATTTCATTTGAAAACGCAAAAAGGCTATCGATTCTTAACGAATCAATAGCCTTTTTTGTCAGTATATTAATTATTCATCATCTTCGTCGTCATCAGAAAATAGTATCGCATTTACATGTTGAATATTTTCAATAGCTTTTTGTGCTAAGTTATCATTTGAACCTACCCAAGCATTATTTAAAAATGCAATGACCATAGGCATATTCATACCCGCATATAAATCGAATTGATGACCTTCCATTAATAGACGAGATGCCACGTTACATGGTGTTCCGCCCATTAAATCTGCTAAAACAACAAAATCTTCTAATTCAGCAATTTCTGCTTCTAATTTGGCACGAAATTCTTCTGGACCATCTTCTTGTAATAACGCTACTGAATGGATAATATCTTGCGGTCCCATAATCATTTCTGTTGATTTTTTTAATTCGTGACAAAACGTACCATGACTAATTAAAACAACGTGTTGTGACATGAAAAATCTCCTTTAACGCATAAGGTGCCATGAATTGTCACAGCACCTCATACACTTTATTTTTTAATTGTTATGATTGCGTATCACCATAAAATACGATGATATATTTATCATTACATACCTAATACAAATTTACCTAATGCAGATGCTCCAAGAGCTATTAAGATAATGATACCGATAGCTTTTGTAGAGTTCATACCGCGACGGCCTAATAACCAGAATACAAATCCAGTAAAGATAGCTGGTACTAAACGTGGGAAAATTGTATTAAAGATTTCTTGGATATTGATTTCTTTTTCACCAATTTTTGGTGCCCAAGAAATTTGGAAGTTAATCAATGTTGCGATTAACGCACCCATCATGAATACCCCAAGAACAGATGCTGCATCAATGATAGCTGTTAAAGTATCACGCATTGTTGTGATTAATTTAACCCCTTCACGATGTGCAAACTCTAACTGTTTCCAACGGAAAATGTTATAAGCTACTGATACTGCGATCCATAAGAAAATACCCCATGGTTCTTTTGATTCAACGGCCATTGTTGCAGCAACTGTACCCATAATCGCTGGTACAAGAGAACCAAAGATTGTGTCCCCTAATGGTGCAAATGGTCCCATTAAACCTGTTTTAATACCTTTAACCGCTTCTTTAGAATCTACACCTTCTTTTTCTTCTAACGCCAAGTCAAAACCTGTGATTAATGTGTGGAAGAATGGAGATGTATTAAAGAATTGTGTATGTAATTCCATCATTTCTTTTAATTCTGGTGTACCGTCACCATACATTTTACGTAATTGCGGTAAAATCATGTATAAGTAACCAGATGCTTGCATACGTTCGTAGTTCCAACCTAATTGGTAAGTGAATAAACTACGTTTATTAATTTGATTAAAATCTTGTTTTGTTAATTTGTAATTAGAATTCATCATCTTCAATTTCCCCGCTTTCTACGTTAGATGCTGGTGCTGCCACAACTGTACGGCGAGCGTTTTGATAATGTAATACCGCTAATAAAATACCGATAATTGCAATACCAATCATTGATAATGATTGGAAATTATTAGTAAAGGCAATTGCAGCTTTTTCTTCAAGACCTTTATTAACAACTCCAACTAATTTACCTACTGCACCACCTAAAGCTTGTACGTTCCCATATAATACAGTTAACATCGCTGTTAATCCGAAACCTGCAGCTAAGTAGTGTAAGTTACGTTTAACTGGTAATGTGTGTAATAAGATAGCAAACCCTAGACCTGGTAACATACGTCCTGCTAATACTAAACCGTCTGCTAACCATTGGTATTGTGCAATACCGTCTACAACTGTTTTAACAAACTCTCCACCTAAAGCTAAGGCTAAGAATACTGGTAAAGCACGAGATAATCCCCAAGGAATTGCACCTAATAAGTAGTTACGTTCGATTGCTTTATAGTCGAAACGTTCAATCGCAGCATCGATACGGTGAGCGAAGAATGTTGTTGAGAAACGACCAGCAATATCTGTATAAACTAATAATGCCGCTACGGGTACCGCAATTGTTGAAATTGCAATATCTGCACTTAATCCTTGTGAAACTGCGAATGCTGTTGCTAAAACCGCACCTGATGTTGCGTCGATACGAGAAGCCCCACCGAATGTACCTACACCAAGTACAACCAATTGTAAGTTACCACCGATGTATAGACCTGTTTGCATATCCCCCATCACAAGACCTGTGATAAAACCTGCGAACACTGGTGAACCAGCAGATGAAACAATCGTTAACTCATCACAAATTTGGTAGAATGAGTACAACGTTAATAATAATATTTGCCACCATTGCATAATAGTGATCCTCCTATAATAATTTTGTAATAATAAATAATTACCAAAAATAATGTTATCTTACACTTGAAAGCAATTGTAAGAAATCTTTCGGTGCGTCATTTGGCACCATTTGTGCAGTCAATTTAACACCTTTAGCGTTTAATGCATCAAACGCTTCAATATCAGCATCAACTACATTAATTGAACGTGTCACAGAACGTGTTTCAGATGTTTGTGACATATTTCCAACGTTTAATAATTCTAATGGAACGCCTGCTTCTACTAAACGTAAGAAACGATCTGGATAGCGCGCTACAATAAATAAACGTTGAGAGTCATATTTACCTGCTAAAATGTTTTCTGCTGCTTTTGCTACTGGAAGTACGCTTAATTTTACTCCAGGTGGGCAAGCTAGCTTCAACCCTTGTTTTTCAACATCGTTTTCTGCCACATTGTCATCGATAACCATGATACGACTAACTTGTAATTTTGAAGACCATAAGTTAGCTACTTGACCGTGAATTAAACGTCCGTCGATACGTGCACCAACAATTGTCATAGATTTTTTCTCCTTTTTATTTATTTTCGCCAGTTACGGCAATTAAAACATGTTCATTTTGAGTTTGTAACGTGTTTTGACCTTGACCTTCAACGTCAAAAACGACAATCTCGTTGTGCCCTACATTTAAAAATGCTTTTGGCACATATAACGATCCAATTGGACCAACATTCCAATATCTCCCAACATTGATACCATTCACAAAAGTAATCCCTTTGCCAAATGTAGATAAATCTAAAAATGTATCTTCTGCTTCATCAAGCGTTAAATCATATTGATAAAACGTTGGTCGATTTGGTTTTGCAACTTTCGTATAATCAACAGTTGGACATTTTGTCCATTCAAATGTGTATTGTTCCCAATTTGTCATAAAATGTAAATCGGCACACACACCTGTTCTAATCCCTTTATGTTGTGTATTCGCTAATAATTTATGGCCGTAATTTACACGTCCCATATTTTCCACTAAAATATCAATTTGATTCACATCTTGTGTTAAATCAGCGAATATATCTTCCCCTATTTCCATCTGATATTGAGTAGCAAGCAATTCCCCATTTACAAAAAACTGTAAATAATCACTACCGTCAATCACACGGTATCTTTCCCTATTTGCATCTTTTTCCGCTTTTGTGCGATACAACGTGTAACCAATATTTTGTCCTAAAGCCTCCATCGTTTGCGGATACAAACTATTTGCCGGATGCCCTAACGTATGTAACGTGTCAAATAAATTAACACTGTTTTTCAACTCAGCTTGCGAACGCATTGTTTTTTTCACCAACGGTTCCATTGTCGGATACTGTGGGAAATGTTCGTTCATCATCTTTTGCACGGCGTAATATTTTGGTGTTGGATTACCTTGCTCATTTAAAAGTGCGTCGTAATCATATGACGTAATTTGGTGCAAATCCAACCGTCCTCTTGCCGAACAGCCGTTCATAAATCCAAAGTTTGTTCCCCCATGAAACATGTATAGATTTACACTGCCTCGTTGCAAAGCCTCCAATACAGACTGCGCTAAGTCTTCGCCATCACGTTTAATAATCGGTTCATTCCAGCGATTAAACCAACCGTCCCAAAATTCCATACACATGAGTGGCCATTTTTTGCCATGCTCATCAAAGAATTTTTGCATGTTGTCAAAATTGTCGTTTGCTCGCGAACCAAAGTTTCCCGTAACCAGCACATCATCTTCAATCAAACTACCGCTTCGTAACGTTGCACGCCACGGTCCATCCGATGTGAATAACGGCATTGTTATCCCTTTTTCTTCCATCATCTGTTTGATTGCTCTTAAATACGCTTTATCTTCGCCGTACGAACCGTATTCATTTTCAACTTGGAACATGAGTATGTTGCCACCTTCATGTAGTTGATGTTTCACCAATCGTGGCAATAATTCATCAAAATATTGATTGACAGTATTTAAAAATTTTGGATCACTTGAGCGTATGCGCATGTTTTTTTCATTGAGCAACCACGCTGGCAAGCCACCAAATTCCCATTCAGAACAAATAAATGGTGATGGTCTAACAATAGCATACAGTCCTAATGATTTTGCCGTTTCCAAAAACGCCTCAATATTTAGCATTCCCGAAAAATCGAACTGCCCCTTTTTAAATTCGTGCAAATTCCACGGCACATACGTTTCAACCGTATTAAAGCCAAGTGCTTTTAAGTTATATAACGAATGATACCAATCCTCACTTGGCACGCGGAAATAATGAATGGCTCCAGAAAGAATTTTGAACGGTTTGCCATTAAGATAAAACTGATCAGATACTCTGAATTCTTCCATAACCTCCCCCTTGTAAAAGCGTTGAAAGCGCTTAACTTATATTAATATAATAACCTATGTATTTTTGCTTGTCAATAGCTTTTTTTTGACTTATTATAATATAAATAAAGTTTTAAAAAGGAGGTGTAACCTATGAAAATACCGAAGTATTTACAAATCAAATTTGATTTACAAAAGCAAATCCAATCTGGTCAGTTCGAAAGCGGTGACCGTTTTTATACCGAAGCGGAAATCATCAAAAAATATTCCGTTAGTTCCATTACAGCGATTCGTGCATTAAACGAATTAACGCAAGACGGTTATATCGTTCGTCATCAAGGTAAAGGTTCTTTTGTATCCCGTGCAAGAAAAAACAAACTTGTTCAATTTTCTGATATTGAGAAATTCACATTGAATAAAGAGACCGTTGAGGTACTTGCCATTACAAAAGAACAGCAACCAAACTACGTCAAAAAATTAGAACTTCACGAAGACGCGTCGTATTATCACGTTGAGCGCCTACGTCGCCAAGACAATGAACCTTTCTTATATCAAAATACGTACTTGGCACCTAAATATGTCAAACACGATATTTCCGATTTAGACGCTTTTGCATCCATCTATCGCCGTTTTCGATTAGACTTTGATATTCATATGAACGATGAGTATTCAATTGAAACGAACGAAATTGTTTTTCCAGTTCCTGAACAGGTTAAAAATCATTTACAGTTAAAAGATACCGAACCGGCCATCTTACAAATTAAAAAGACTATTTCTCGTTCTGATAACTCCGTCTTAGAATATATCGAGTCTTATAAGCATTGGAATTACTATAAAATAGAAATCGTTTCTAACGCGAACGGTTAATCTATCTATCCGCCACGCCCTAGGGCGTGGCGTTTATATTTCTATTTTACAGTAGCTTTTGTATGCCATGAACTTGCTGTTTCATTTACGACAGCATTCAAGCTTTCAATGTTTGCTTTTCCTTCAGTACGCAACCACTCCAATGTTTCTTCTAGAGTGCCCGTTACAAAAGGTTTTACACCATGTTGCCATGTTGCACGGCCACATAACACACCGTTGAATGTTGAACCCGCTTCTTTAGCAAAACGTAATGTATCTTGGAACATTTCAGCAGATACACCTGCACTTAAGAAAATAAACGGTAGATGTGTTGCTTCACTTTGTTCTTTAAATAGACGCATTGCTTCTGCTTTTGTATAAACGACTTCATCTGTTCCAAAACCTTCCACGTATTTCATATTTACTGGTACTTCTACTTTCAATACATCAACATGGTATTGCGGTTTAGAGAATTCTTTCATCATTTCATTAACTTTATGTGCTTTAACTTTCGCAAATTCTACAGAATTGCTGTCTGCATTTGTTGCGTCGTAAGATACTAATTCTAAATAGAACGGAATATCTTCTGCAACACACTCACTACCTAAACGTTCAATAAACGCATGTTTTTGTTCGTTAATTGAAGCATCTTCGTCAATGTCATAGTACAACAAGAATTTCACAGCATCTGCACCGGCTGCTTTAATGCGTTTTGCAGACCAAATGCTTAATAAATCTGGTAAACGTCCTGGAACTGTTGCGTCATACCCTGTTTTTTCATACGCCAATAGTAAACCGGCGTTTTCAGCACGCGCATTTGCACCTGGCAACCCATATTCTGGGTCCAATAAAATACTTGATGCATACGGTGTTAATTCACGAGATACCAACACTTTAAATTCTTCAATTTGTTCTTGAGTTGGTTCTACGCCTAACGCCGTAATCATTTTTTTCAATGCTCCACGCTGGTCAATGGCTAACGCGCTAATAATGCCGTTTTCAGTCGATAATCGATCCATTGCAGCTTTTTTTCCTTGTGTCAACTCTAACATATCATTCTCCTTTATTTTGAAATTTCTTTATACAACTTCCCGAGGTGGTATAAACGAACCCTTATTGTTCGTACGGATGCAAAATAACCCCTTTAACCACACGGTTAACTGTGCCACTTGGTGACGGTGTATCTGGTGTATTGCCCACTTTTATAGACGCTAACAATGAAATCGTTTGAGCAAATAGTACATCTGGTAACGCCAAGTAAGCGTCTGGTAATACATGTGTTGTGTCAAACGCAAAGGTTGTTCCTGTAAAGCCTTCAAGTGTATCTACTTGTCCAATGGCTACAGTGTCCACCGCGATTTGATCTCCTGAAATTTCATTGATAATATCAAGATCATACAAACGTGTATAAGGATGGTTATTGATAAATGTAAAGACAATCGTTTTATGGTTTACAAATGATTTTGGACCGTGACGGAATCCCATTGAAGAATCGAAAATCGTTGTCATACGTCCTGCAGTTAACTCCAACACTTTTAATTGTGCTTCACGTGTTAAGCCAGCTAAACTACCTGAACCTAAGTAAACGATACGCTCAAAGTCTAAATCAACTAATTTTTGAATATCTGCTTCTCTTTCAATAACAGATTCCCCTAATTGAGACGCCACTTTAACGTGCGCTTCTTTTGTTGACAAATCAGTCGTATCGAAGACTAAAACAGCCGTTAATAACATGCATGAATAACTACCTGTCATCGCAAATCCTGCATCGTTTGAACGTTCTGGCATCATCAATAACAATACATTGTCATTTTCCGGTGCACGTTGCGCTAATTTACCTTCTGGTGCGCAAGTGATGAAAATGTGGTAGACGTTATCAATACTTTGGTTGGCTAAGTCTACAGTTGCAATACTTTCTGGTGAGTTACCACTTCTTGCAAATGACACCACAATTGTTGGTTCGTCTTTAAAAAAGTATTCATACGGTGTTGCAACGATGTCAGTTGTTCCAACACTTGAAAATTCAATTTGATGACGATTGCCAAATTGTTTTAAATATGGTAGCGCTGTATCTCCGACGTATTGCGATGTCCCCGCACCCGTAAAGATCACTTTCACGTGTTCGTGTTTTGCTAAAATATCATTTAAAAACGCATCAATTTTTGATTGACGTGATTGATACAACTGTAATGTTTCCAACCACAATTCTGGTTGCTGTTTAATTTCACGTGTTGTAATTTCAGCTCCACGTGCTTCTAACGCTTCTTTTGATAATTGAAACATATTTCCTCCTTTTATTTTTAAATGGTTAAACCCTAAACTTTTCGCTCATGTGTAATGTGATAACGGAATTTATCCCCACGAGCAATGGACTGCGTATATTCAATCAGTTCATTATGATGATTAAACGTTGTACGCTCAATTGTAAATACCGGTGAGTAATCACTGATTTCAAGTATTTTTGCCTGATCTCCCGAAACCACTCCCGCAAAAAACTCTTCATTGGCTAAGCGAATACTTTGCTGATAGGTTTCGTTCAAAACAGAATAGAGCGGTTTTTTTTCAATCATTTTTTTCGTTAATTTCGGAAATAATTCTACCGGCAAATAACTCACTTCATACATAAACGGCTCATTATCCGCCAGACGCAAGCGTTCGATGCGATAAACTTTATTTCCTACATCAACGGATAAGCGTGGTGCTAACGTTTCATCGGATGACACAATCGAAAAATGAAGCACTTTTGTAGATGGCACTTTACCTAAGGTAATCATCTGTTCTGTAAAACTATACATTTTAGATAAATTGGCTAATCTATCTTTAAACTCCGATACAAACGTCCCTTTTCCATGCCGTTTGTAAATATACCCTTCGATTTCCAATTGTTTGAGCGCTGAACGTACAGTTGTTCGACTCATGTTATAAAAAGTCGCTAATTCGCGTTCGGATAACATTTTATCGTGCGGTGCCATTTGCGTATTAATTTGATGTTTTAACGTATTCATCAATTGATCGTACAACGGCATCTCTTTATTCAACACATCATCTCCTTTTATTTGTCAACTGGTTACTACCACTTTACAATCAAACTATACTCCTATCTGTTTTTTTTGTCAATTCATTTTTTTGCATTTGTCCGTCACAAATTTAAAATAAGAAAAAATTACACTATCTATTAGTTTTTCATATACGAATCAGTATTGTTTTTCATTGTGTTATCGCATACAATTTAATTGTGAATAAAATAACAAACTAAGGGAGGAATACGATGTCCATCACAAAATTGTTAAATATTAAATACCCTATTTTTCAAGGTGCTATGGCGCAAATTGCACGCCATGAATTAGCCGCAGCAGTCAGTAACGCTGGCGGTTTAGGTATTATTGCATCAGGGGGGATGCAACCTGAACAATTACGCGAGGAAATTCGTCAATTACGTGAACTAACTGATAAACCGTTCGGTGTCAACATTATGTTGATGATGCCAAATATTAAAGAAATTGTAACGGTCATCATTGAAGAAAAAGTGCCTGTTGTCACTACCGGCGCTGGAACACCAAAACATATTTTACCTTACTTAAAAGAAGCAAATATTAAATGTATTCCTGTTGTTGCCAGTGTAAAACACGCTTTAAAAATGCAAGAACTAGGCGTTGATGCCGTTGTTGCAGAAGGAACAGAAGCGGGTGGGCATATCGGAAATACAACAACAATGTCTTTAATTCCACAAATTGTTGATGCTGTTACAATTCCCGTTATCGCAGCGGGCGGTATTGGTGACGGTCGCGGTATTGCAGCCGCGTTTGCACTCGGTGCTAGTGGTGTTCAACTTGGAACAGCATTTTTAGCTGTTGAAGAGTGTCCAATTGCCCCTGCATACAAACAAGCCATACTCGATGCCATCGACACAGATACTGTTGTTACGGGTAGAACAACAGGTGCTCCTGTTCGTTGTTTACGCAATGCCATGACAGAACAATTCATTGCCTTGGAAAAAGCAGGTACCGATCGCGATGAATTGGAAAAAATCACTATTGGTTCTTTAGCTAAAGCGGTATACGACGGAGACGTCGAAAACGGATCATTAATGTCGGGACAAATTGCTGGTTTAATCAAAACGATTAAGCCAACAAAACAACTTATCGAAGAACTTTTTGAACAGGCAGATGCTGTTTTAGCACAAGCAAAAGTTCTTTATTAACTTTAACTCTCCTTATCAATCAATTGATTTAATCAAACAAAGGCACTCTTGCTTCGAGTGCCTTTGTTTGTTGATGGTATTGGTGACTTTCATGATATCGCCAACATTTTTAACGCTTATAGCACATTTCAAATTACCCTTACCTTTAAAAAGCACCAATTCATTTTCTTGCAGTCGCATTTGGCAGTTATTTACTACCACATTTGACATAGAACCTTAAAATAAGAAAACCGATAACAAAGAACATTCCTCGTTACCGGCTAATAAAGTCGCTTAATTTTTGAGCGCCCACACCATTTGACATAGACCCCTTAATTGAGAACCCACACCATTTAACACAAAACTGCAAATCATTAGGACTAAACCGTCCATTTCGCAGACGATACAAAAAAAGACTGTTGACACTTTCATTGGTCAACAGTCTATAACGTGATACTCACGCCTTTTTTATACAGTTTATTATGCCGGATTATAAGCCAAAATCAATATAATCCCCTTGTGCTGCATGTGCGGCAGATACTACACGTGTTGAAATGATAAATTCACCAATATAGTTCATTTCTGAAACTAAAATGGATCCATCACCATAAACCGCTTCAACAAACGCCACGTGACCATACGGTGTGTTAATTCCCGCTTCTCCACCTTGCCATGAAACAGCTGTTCCCACTTTAGGTGTGTTAGACACTGAATATCCATTAACTCGTCCGTAATAGCCCCATTCTCCACCATTTCCCATTAAGGAATGACGAATCGGTGAACCTAATTGCGCTAAACGGTTGAATACGTACCATGTACATTGACCTGGATAGCCACCGTTTAAACTTGCGATAAAAGATGGATTTGGCGCAGGGTAATTGCCACTACCCGATACAAACGATGTTACCGACGAAGATGTCGATGTGCTTGATGGTACTGATGATGCCTCATACGCATTCGTCGAAACCGTTCCACCATGAGCGGTTACATACTCTGCACGTGCACGTTCTTCTTCTGCAAGACGTGCTGCCAACGCACTTTGTTGTGCTGCTTGACGTTGGGCTTCTAATTGCGCTAAATATTGTGCTTGCGCTTCTTTAGCTTCATCAATTTTCGCTTGTAAATCAGCGTTTTGTGCTTGTGTTGATGCCGTTTGTGATTCAATCGTCGATAATACTGTCTCTAAGTTCCCGCGACGATCTGCTTGTTGAGACGCCAACGTTTGCATATTTGCAGCACGTTGTCCTTGCTCTTGCAATTTAGTGTCTAACTCCACTTTTTTAGCTTCAACTTTTTCTTTATCCACTTTTTGTTGTTTTAAGACATCGTTTGAAGCAGATGTTAATTCAGTCATCGCCCAAATTTTTTCAAAAGCTTCTACGATTGATTCTGATGAAAAAATAGCTTTTAACAAATCGCTACTTGTATTTTCAGTTTGCAAATAACGCGCTTGCTCCACAATTTTTTCAGCACGTTTTTCAATCACTTCATTTAACTTTGTAATGTCCGATTCCAATGTAATAATTTGGTTTTGTGTGTCAGACATTTGTTGTGCTAATTGATTTAATTGTAATTGTGTATCTTCTATTTCTTTAACTAACGTTGTTAGTTGTTGTGCAGTTGCTTGTTGCTCTTGTTGCAACGCTTGAATGGTTTGGTTATTTTGTTCAATTTGTTGCGCATTTTGATTGATTTGTGCTTCATAATCTTCTGCATACGCCATAACAGGAGAAATAACCGCTCCAGATAAAACTAGGATACTCGATAGCAAGACTAATCGTCTTTTCATAAAAAAACCTCCAATCTATCGTCCTTGAAATATTTTAACACCATTATGTACCTATTACAATTACAACGATATTACACTCTTGTTACATACGAATCTGTGTTTTTTATTTGTTTAGTGGTATACTGGTGAAGTACATTGAAAAAAGGAGTTATTATGACACAGCAAAAACATATTATTGCCATTGATTTGGATGGCACATTATTACGCAACGACCACTTGCCATCTGCTTTTACGATAGACACACTGCGTAAAGTACACGAACAAGGACATACCGTCATTATTACAACAGGTCGTACTTATTCAAGTAGTCAACACATTTATGACTTATTAAATATTCCAACACCGATGATTAATAGTAACGGTGCTTACTGCCATTTCCCTAACCATCCCGATTGGAGTGGCACACAAGTGAAATCGATTTCACTAGAGTTGGCACAACAAATTTTTGAATTGACACAAACACAAGACTTGGGTTACTTAGCAATGGAAACCTTAAAAGACATTTACATTACGAGCTTTGAAGCGTTAAAGAGTCCTTATTTTGCAAGTTACGCTAAAAATCCGACTTTTTTACATTCACCAAGCGAGTTAAAAGAACAGCCAATCGCTTTTTACTGGTTGTCCACACCCGCACAACAACCTTATATTCAACAACTGATTGCTGAAACAATTGAAACACCACTTGAAGTTTGTACGTGGGGCGGTGAACACCCAAGTTTAGACATTACACCTAAAGGCGTTCATAAAGCATTTGGTATTCAACACGTTGCACAACATCTTGATTTAGCACACGCACCTGTGATTGCTTTTGGCGATTCAGATAACGATGTGCCGATGATTGATTTTGCAACAATTGGTGTAGCGATGGCAAACGGGAATGAAAATGCCAAATCTGTAGCAAACGTTATTTTAGACTTATCTAACGAAGAAGACGGTGTAGCACATTTCTTAAAAAACTATTTTTCAATTGATTAAAGGACGCTCATCATGATTCATATTATTGTTGTTTTGTCGCTATTACTACCGATTCCAATGCCACTGATTGCAATAGCTATCGGCGTGGGATACGGCTTAATTAAATATTTCCGTATCATTTTGAAACACCTATTCACCCATAAAATGATTTTGGCGTTATTTGGTATCGGGACAATCGGTAGCCTGCTGAGCCAAAACACCGCCGGATTAATCGTCGTTATGTTGCTGTTTGGATTATGGATTTATTTCATCACACTAAGCCAAGAAATGACGTCTTTCTTATTTGAAGGTGCAACATCTGTTTTATTAATCGCCAGTTGGTTTCACGCCGGATACGCTCTATTGCAACACTTAAAAATCTTTTTTGGCCCAGATTATCACGCGTGGCATGAATCCATGATTTCTTGGCGCGATGGTCGGGCGGATTCCGTCTTTTTAAATCCGAATTACTATGCATTTATGTGTGTGGTGTACATTTTAATTGCACTGTATAAAGCCCAAACAAGCCAAGCGAAAGTGCGGTACTATTTGACAATACTCATCAATATGCTTGGCGTTGTGTTTACGCAATCCCGCACAGCATTTGCGGTCATTTTTATCGTTATTTTTACGTTTTATTATTGCGCGCTCCCACATTCACAGCGTAAGTGGTTGCGTATCGGCGCAATTGGGACACTCGCCATTTCACCGTTGTTTCAATTGTTACCGCGATTTGATTACGGCACGATTGTGGCACATTTAGTGGATATTCGCTTTGAAATTTGGCAAGTTTCTTTACATGCCTTTTTGAAAAGAGCGTTTTTTGGGTATGGTCCGTTTGCTTATCGTATGCTACATACAACATACGGCAGTTATCCAACACAACACGCGCATAACTTATATATTGATAGTTTGTTAAACTACGGTATTGTCGGAGTTATTTTACTCATTTGCGTATTGGTGTGGTTGATAAAACGCATGATGCCACTACGATCAACTCACACACCGCTTTTTGCGCTCGGTATGAGTTGTATCGCGCTAATACTGACACACGGTTTGTTAGATGTATCGATTTTATTTGTCCATACGTTAAGTGTTATGGGTTTTCTATTTATCTATATGCTCAAAAAAGAGGCGCATTAAATCGCCTCTTTTTATTTATAATCATTCTAAATAACTTGACACAACCCCTTACTATGATACACTTATTTTAGGAGGTTAACCTATGAAAAAGTGGCTTACTCATCTCGATATGACATTGACCATTATTAGTGGTCTTTTGATGATTTTAGGGTTTATTTTATCCTTTAACGGAGCGGACGGAACGCTTTGGTTTATTTTTTCTTTTTTAGTTGGTGGATTTTTTAGCGCTAAAGAAGGTGCCGAAGAACTCATTTACGAAAAACATTTAAATGTCGATGTGTTAATGATTTTGGCTGCCATTGGTGCGTGTCTTATTGGTAACTGGGCGGAAGGTGCTCTTTTAATTTTTATCTTTTCATTGGCCGAAAGTTTAGAAACGATGGCAATGCAAAAAAGTAAAAATGCGATTGAAAGTTTACTCTCTCTCACACCCAATACGGCAAGACGTCTTAATGGGACAACTATCGAAGAAGTGCCTTGTGACGATTTAATGATTGGCGATATTATCCAAGTTCCAAAGGGGCAAATCGTTCCCATAGACGGCGAGTTGGTATCCCCTTACGCATTACTTAATCAATCGAGTATTACTGGTGAAAGTATTCCCGTTGAAAAAAATGTTGATGATGTGGTGTATGGCGGTACATTAAATGAATCGGATGCCTTTAACATGCGTGTGACGGTTACAAATGATAACACTCTGTTTTCGCGCATTATTAAGTTAGTTGAACAAGCACAATCTACGCCATCAAAAACAGCTAGTTTAATTGAACGTATTGAAGACACATACGTTAAAGCAGTCTTGATTGCCGTACCGTTGTTCATGATCGTGATGCACCTTGTATTTCAACTATCTTTACACGACGCATTTTATCGTGGCATGGTCTTATTAACCGTTGCATCGCCTTGTGCATTGGTGGCGAGTGCCACACCGGCGACATTATCCGCCATTAGTCGTGCCACAAAAAATAATATTTTATTTAAAGGTGGCGTGGCACTAGACCACACTAGCCGTATTCGCGCCATTGTTTTTGATAAAACAGGGACACTAACAACAGGACATATGCGTGTGGCGACAACACACTATTTTGCAGATGAAGACTTTGTAAATGGTATGGTGTTATTGGCTGAACAACAATCTACCCACCCAATTGCCAAAGCCATTCAAGCACATTTAAAAGATACCCCCTTGCTTAACGTTTCGTCGATTAACGAAATAACGGGTAACGGGTTTGAGGTAGCAACGGACGATAACGTCTATCGTATTGGAAAAGTTGGATTTGCGCATTGTGATGAAAACGCCAAAACAATGGTCAATCAATTACAATCTACAGGGGCAACCGTTATTTTAATGAGCAGTCCTACACAAACATTGGGTGCTTTTGCCATTGAAGATACGATTAAACCACACACCAACTCAGTTATCGACACATTGAAAGCATTGAACGTTACGCCGATTATGATGACGGGCGATCAGGAAAAATCGGCGCGGTACGTTGCAGAGCAACTCGGCATTGAACGCGTGTACGCAAATTGCTTGCCAGAAGACAAAAACGGTCTCATTAAAACGTTACAAAACGAGTTTGAGCAAGTCGCTATGGTTGGTGATGGAGTGAACGATGCACCTGCTTTGGCGCAAGCGAATGTGAGTTTTGCGATGGGAAGCGGTAGCGACATTGCTATGGAGACAGCAGATGTGGTGCTAATTCGTGATGATTTATCACAAATTCCATTTTCAATTGGTTTGTCAATTGCACTAAAACGCATCATTACACAAAACATTATTTTTTCATTGGGTATGATTGCACTATTGATTATCACGAATATTTTGCAAATCATTAATTTACCGATTGGGGTAATCGGACATGAAGGTAGCACCATTTTAGTCATTTTAAATGGCTTACGTTTACTGTTTTATCAAACGAAATCATAAAAAAACGACTGCTGACAAATAATCTTGTCAGCAGTCGTTTTTCGTAGTGTCCATTAAGTTGTATAGTGCTTGTTTGCACTAACCTTATTCAGTGCAAGAACGAAGCCATTTCATTGGTAGCAACCGTCTGATACGATACTAACAAGTCAAAAGGTCAGCAAATACCGGCTTTTCATCAGGGCATTGCCTATTTATCCCGCGATTACGGCATCAATCGTTTTGCCACATCAAATAGCAAACTTTCCATCCCTTTTGCAGCAGTCACTTGGACACCCATCGGCATCCCGTTTGCACTAGTGCCTAATGGCAACGTTATAGCTGGTTGTCCTGTTAAATTCGCTTGTTGTGTAAATGGTGTGAGTGTTAATCCGGGCATAAACATATCCCAGACAAATTGCTCTTTTTCACTTTGTGAACAGTTTTCAACTTCACTAGCCCACGTGGCTACGTCATTCATTACGCCATATTGTGATACTAGCGGTGCTTCAAAAGCGTTTGTTGGTTGAATCAACACATCATACGTTTGATGAAATTGTTGCATGATTGCATTCGCATGATCCCATTCGTCTAAAACACGTGAATACTCGCTGGCTAAAATCTGTTTGCCGGATTGATAAATTAACCATGACATATCTTCCATGTCAGAACGTTCCACTTTTCGACCGATTGATTTTTCAGCATGCTGAATCATTTTTACGGTTTCCGCACCATTCATCTTATAATAGCCTTTCATTAACGCGATGCCATCTAATTGTGGAGCAGTTTCAACCACCTCACACCCAAGTTCACTCAATCGTTTTACTGTATCGATAACGACACGTTTCGCATCTTCGCTAACAACCGTTCCAACAGGCGAGGTGACGCTAAAGGCAACGCGTAACGGGCGACTGGCAAATGGTTTGGCTAGCGGCAACGTAAAAGGCGATTCAAATTGCTCTGTTTGCATATGGTAAAACAATGATTGCGTACTTTCTAACGAATTTGCCAACACAAAATTTACCGACGCTCCTTGCCACCCACGATAACTACTTGGACCACTTGGTATACGCCCTCGAGACGTTTTTAACCCAATAAGACCTTGCCAACTAGCCGGAATACGAATGGAACCACCCCCGTCACTTGCTCCTGCTACACTCACCATTCCACTTGCAACGGCACTTGCCGCTTCACCACTAGAGCCTCCCGCATGCCGTAAACAATCGTGTGCATTAACCGTTGTGCCGTGCAGACGCGATTGCGTATAATTTTTAAAACCAAACTCACACGTTGCCGTCTGTCCGACAACAATAAACCCCAAGTCGAGTAATTTTTGCGTGTAATGATCTGTATGTTGTGACACGTAATGCTCAAATAATTTTGCTCCAGATGTATTTTTTTCACCTTTTAACTGTTGCCCTAAATCTTTTAGCAAAATCGGCACGCCCGCAAATGCCTTACTGAAATCGAGTTGTTGAGATTCTTGCAACGCTTGTTCAAATCTTTCTGACACGAGTGCACGATACGTCCCATTCATGTCTTCGATGCGCTTGATGGTTTCTAAAACAACTTCTTTTGCCGAAACCTCCCCTTTTTTAATTTGTCGTGCAATTTCTAATGCATCTTGATGCATAACTTTCCCTCATTTCAATGATTTTTCATTCTCTTTCACTTTGATTATACCATATTGCTAATTTCATGATATGATTACAGGGATAGATTGTTGTGGTGTAGACTGCAATGACAAAACAGCATATAAGGAATATAAACGCATGATTATTTTACAAGGGCAAAATCTCTCACGACTATTTGGTAGTGACATATTGTTTGACCAACTCGATATTCAAATACAAGACACTTCACGTATTGCATTAGTTGGGCGAAACGGCAGTGGAAAATCAACTTTATTAAAAATGCTCGCCGACATTGAAGCACCTTCGGGTGGGACGATTTCAAAAGTAAAACAATTAAAAATTGGTTACTTAGATCAACATTCTGCCGTAGATACGACCAATAGCATATGGGATGAAATGTTAAGTGTATACGCCGAAACAATCGCCTTACACAAACAAGTTGAACAAGCTGCGCTACAATTAAGCGATGATCGTGTCTTAAATGATACAACCGCCTACGAATTGGCATTAAAGCAATACGACACATTGCAACACCAACTCGAAGAAATGGGTGGGTATCGCTATGAAGCCGATATTAAATCAATTTTACACGGGTTTGGTTTTGCCAACATGGATTACACTCGACCAATTAGCGAATTATCCGGCGGACAAAAAACGCGTTTGGCTATGGCAAAATTATTGTTGGAAAAACACGACTTACTCATTTTAGACGAACCGACAAACCATTTAGACATTGACACACTATCGTGGTTAGAAAATTATTTAACGCATTACAGCGGGGCTTTATTAATCGTATCTCACGACCGTTACTTTTTAGATAAAGTCGCTAATGAAGTGTACGAAATTAGCCATCATAAAATGCACCATTATAAAGGTAATTACACGTACTATTTAGAAGAAAAAGAACGCCGAATGGCGCAATGGGAAAAAGCGTACGAGCAACAACAAAGCGACATCAAAAAAATGGAAGACTTTATTGCTAAAAATATTGTGCGTGCTTCAACAACAAAACGGGCACAAAGTCGACGCAAACAATTGGAAAAATTAACCCGTATCGAAAAACCGACAGGCGATGAAAAGGTAGCGCGCTTTTCATTCCAAAGTGAAAAAGAAAGCGGAAATGTCGTCTTACAAGCAGAAAATTTAGCCATTGGATACGAAGATACGACGTTGAGTGCGCCGATTCATTTAGACATTCGTAAACAAGACGCCATTGCCTTGGTTGGCCCAAATGGGATTGGTAAAACAACTTTGTTAAAAACGTTATTGCAACAATTACCAGCATTAGGCGGGCATATTCATTACGGTACAAACGTTTCAATTGGGTACTACGATCAAGAGCAACGCCGATTAAATGCGCACAAAGATGTCCTACACGAAGTATGGGACGATTTTCCAACCATCAATGAAAAAGATATTCGACAATTGCTCGGTGGCTTTCTATTTAGTGGCGACGACGTTCAAAAGTCAATCGGTTTATTAAGCGGTGGCGAAAAAGCTCGTGTCCTCTTATCCAAATTGGCATTACAACACGACAATTTTTTGATTTTAGATGAGCCGACAAACCATTTAGATCTAGATAGTAAAGAAGTTTTAGAAAATGCATTAATTAATTTCGATGGTACCATTTTGTTTATTTCGCATGACCGTTACTTTATCAATCGTGTAGCAACACGCATTATCGAATTATCACCAATGGGTAGCACTTTATATGACGGTGATTATGATGACTATTTAACTAAAAAAGCACAAATCATGCCATTAGAGCCACAAGTGCTTACGCAGACGACAACACAACAAAAACAAAACTTTCAAGAAACAAAAGATTTTCAACGCCTGGTTCGCCAGCTGACACGAACCATTGAAAAATTGGAAGCGGATATGGCGACATTGGAAGAAGAAAACGCCCGGTTAAACGAACAATTAGCCGATCCTAATATGTATAGCAATCATGAAAAAGCCTATGCGCTACAACAAACAATCGACGAAAACACACATCAGTACGACGATTTATTGACCGAGTGGGAAAACACACATCAGCAATTGGAGGAATTACAACAATGACATATACAAGTACGAGAGATAATACACAACGTGTAACGGCAAGCCAAGCGATACTAAACGGCATTTCATCTGACGGTGGATTATACGTTTTAGATAAATTACCAACGTTTGCGACAGATACGTTAGAACGACTTGTAGGCGCAACGTATCAAGAGGTGGCAAAAGCCGTTTTACCACTATTTTTAGATGATTTTACACCAGAAGAAATTGATTACTGCATTCAAGCAGCGTACAACACGAAAAACTTTAGTACAGACGATATGGTGGCACTTCACACCGTTAATCATCACCACTATTTAGAACTGTTTCACGGTAAAACATTAGCGTTTAAAGATATGGCATTATCTATTTTGCCTTATTTGATGCAAATTTCAGCAAAGAAAAATGCTTTGAAAAATGAATTGGTCATTTTAACGGCAACCAGTGGCGATACAGGTAAAGCCGCACTTGAAGCGTTCCATAACGTTGAAGGGATTCACATTTTTGTCTTTTATCCAAAAAATGGTGTCAGTGCCATTCAAGAACACCAAATGGTGAGTCAAGTTGGCGATAACGTACACGTCTTTGGTATTACGGGTAACTTTGATGACGCACAAACAAAAGTGAAACACTTGTTTAACGATGCTACTTTAAATAACACGTTAGCCGAGAGGGGTTATCAATTTTCATCTGCCAATTCGATTAATATTGGTCGTTTAGTTCCACAAATTGTGTATTACGTTTATGCGTACACACAATTAGTCGCAAACAAAAAAATTGAATTCAATCAAAGTGTGAATGTTTCTGTACCGACTGGTAATTTTGGTAACATTTTGGCTGCCTACTACGCAAAAGCACTTGGCGTACCGTTTAACACACTGTTATGTGCCTCAAACGAAAACAATGTTTTATCTGACTTTTTCCAAAGTGGAACATACGACAAAAATCGTCCATTTATCGTGACAAACTCACCATCAATGGATATTCTTGTTTCAAGCAATTTGGAACGCTTAATTTATCATGCAACGGGTAATGATGCGACACAAACAAAAGCATTAATGACACAATTAAACGAAACGGGTCAATACACTTTAGAAAGTGATACCATTTTAAACGACTTTATTGCAGATACCATTTCGCAATCCGACACATTGACACACATTCGTGATGTGTTTGAAAGCAATGGCTATGTGATTGATCCACACACCGCTGTAGCAAGCGCATTAGTATCGCGTTACGAGTCGATTACCAATGATGTGACGCCAACGATTATTGCTTCAACGGCTAGTCCATTCAAATTTGCCAATAGTGTTTTAGACGCTTTAAATAGTAAGTACACCGACAATACGCCATGGGATATTATTGACGCCCTATCACACCAGACACAATTACCTTTACCACAAGCATTGGTAGAGTTAAAACAATTACCGGTGCGCTTTAATCAAACCATTGACACAAGTGATATGGCAAATGTCATTACATCAACTTTAAAAGGATAACGTATGAAAAGTATAAAATTTTGGGTAATTGCGCTAATGTCCTTTATGTTAGTGGCATGCGCAAAACCGGCAAATACAGCAGAAAACACCACTTTGCAACCATCAAATGCTAAAAATACGACAAAAACAGAAACTACGACTACTAAACAACCGTTAGTCAATCAAAAGTTGTCGTCTTTACAACATACCGAGCATTTTTTAAAAAATGCGATTGTTCATATTTTTGAAGGCGAAATTAATCGAAACGGACAAGCCGTTGGCTATCATTACGAGGGGTTAAATACATCTAAAGCAAAAATTGTTGAAAACACCCGTTCAAAAACAGACAAAAACGGTGTGTATCGTGCAAAAATTACGATTGACGGAAAAGAGAAAAATGCATTTTCATCATTTTTCCCAAATACGTGGCCTATTCAACAAGTCGTGGATACGATTAACGAAGCGTATGACAATCGTCAACATCAATCGGGAAACATTTATAATGGGACAACGAAAAGTGGTATTACGGTACAAATGTATTTAACAGATGACAACAAAATTATTTCAGCCTTTCCGCTGTACAATCGATAGAGGTAATGTATGAACGAATTATTTGATATGTTTTTAGTCAGTGATGTGGCTAATTTTGGCGATATTATTTTAGACGAACTCACTGCTGTCATGAACGGCGAAAAAGAAACTGGTGAATTTAGTGGCAATATTTTTGATTTAAGCATTCGAAAAGACTATGCCACACTAACCAATTTATTAGATGAACGTATGGCACAATCTAAAATGCGCACACGCTATTTATACGCGCTTGTAAAAAGTGAAGTGGCATCCGATTTCTAATCAGCAACACTTAAACAAGTTGACCAATAAAACGATGGCTGATGCCACCAACCGATTGGTCATAACGCAAAAACACTCTCATTCCCGTTGCATTGGGATACGAGAGTGTTTTTAATTTTAAGATTTGTCGACATTACTTTCTTCAATAATGTAATGCGGACGCTTTTTAACTTCATAATAAATTTTTCCGATATATTCCCCTAACACACCAATCGATAGCAGTTGAACACCACCAATCAATAGAATGGCGGTCATTGTTGTGAAATAACCGTTTGAGGATACGCCTTTTGTAAAAAATTCAACAACCATCGCAACAATATACACAATACATAACGACAAGATGAATAAACCTAGTTTTACACACATGCGTAGCGGTTTATCGTTGAAAGATAGAATGCCTTGTACCCCGTAATTTAATAAACTTTTCAATGAAAATTTAGAAGCGCCTGCCGCACGTTCCACATTTTCATAAGGTAAATAATATTTATTATACCCAACCCATGAAAACAAACCTTTTGAAAAACGATTGTACTCCGGCAAATCTACTAACGATTGAATCACACGACTCGACAACAATCGAAAATCCCCCGCACCGTCTTTCATTTCAACATCCGTTAAACGATTGACTAAACGATAATACCATTTTGAAAAAAACGTCTTTGGCGCACTATCCCCCGTACGCGTCCGCGTGGCAATCACTTGATCATACCCTTCGTCATATTTTTTCAGCATGTCTTTAATGAGCATTGGTGGGTGTTGTAAATCAGCGTCCATTATAACAGCAACATCACCCCTGC
Organism: Carnobacteriaceae bacterium zg-C25; assembly: GCA_017945845.1. Taxonomy (NCBI): domain Bacteria; kingdom Bacillati; phylum Bacillota; class Bacilli; order Lactobacillales; family Carnobacteriaceae; species Carnobacteriaceae bacterium zg-C25. The sequence continues at coordinate 100,845 of CP072828.1, read as the reverse complement.
ATGCTTTCAACCCAGCAAGCATGGCACTTTCTTTTCCAAAATTTCGACTAAAGCTAATATATTTAACACGTGCATCATGTTGTGCAAATGATTTAATACTCTCTAACGTTTTATCGCCACTACCGTCATTGACAAAAATCAATTCATACGCATCAATCGGTAGTTTTTTCATCTCATTCGACAACACTTGATACGTTTGTTCAATAACTTTTTGTTCGTTAAAACACGGTATAATTACAGATAATTTCATCATTATCTCCTATTTATTCTCATTTTTTATCGTTTTTCGCTTCTTTATTATAGCACGCTTCCAATTACTTTTTTCTGTTAAATACATTTTTTTATGATAAAATGTAGATGATTACCTGTTGAAAGGAGGGTTATTGTGCCAGTCACAAATTTTCCGCTATTGGCATCTTTACTCGCAATAGCCGTTGCACAAATTGTTAAAATTCCGATTGCCTATTTAATGAAAAGCGACCGTGCGTCAGTGAAATTAATTACGTCTACTGGAGGTATGCCAAGTTCTCACTCGGCTGCCGTGAGTGCACTCATTACCGCACTCACGATTCAATATGGCATCCAATCTCCTTACACTGCTATCGCCATCACATTCGGTGTTATCATTATGTTTGATGCGATGGGTGTACGCCGACAAAGTGGCGAACAAGGCATTGCACTAGAAAAATTAATTACGGAATTAGAAGATAAAAAATTAGTCGAAGGGTTAACTTTTAAAGATCCAGATGATGACGAAGATTTAGACTTACGTCATATGATTATCAATAAATATTTAGGGCATAAACCAACAGAAGTCTTTGCGGGTATGCTAACGGGCTTATTTACCGCCATTTTACTCGACTTTATTTTACTACGCTTATAAGAGGTTATTGTGGAATTATACGATATTACAATTATTGGTGCGGGACCTAGTGGATTATTCGCTGCGTTTTACGCACATTTACGACAAGCAAAAGTCAAATTGATTGATACGTTGCATCAAGTCGGCGGTCAACCCGGTATGCTTTATCCAGAAAAAAATATTTTAGACATTCCCGCTTTTGCCAACATTACGGGCGCACAGCTAGTAGATCAGTTGAGCGAACAATTAAATCGATTTGAAACAACCATCTGTTTAAATGAAACCGTCGAAATGATTGAACAACAAAATAATTATTTCGTATTACAAACGAATAAAACACAACATTTTAGTAAAACCGTCATCATCGCTCTAGGTGCAGGTGCTTTTAAACCGCGCACACTGAATTTACCCGGTATGGATACTTACCGCAACATTCACTATTACGTTTCTAATTTACAGCAGTACGCTAATCAAAACATTGTCATTCTAGGTGGTGGCGACTCTGCTGTGGATTGGTCACTCGCCTTTCACGATATCGGTGCCAACACCACCATCGTGCATCGTCGCGAAACGTTTAGAGCATTGGAGCATAGTGTTGAGCAACTCAATGACGCGGCGATTACGCAATACAAGCCTTACGTGCCCGTTGCCTTACACGGAACTGGTGATGTGTTGGAGCGTATCACTTTAGAGCATGTGAAAACCAAAGAAACGATGGATATCCCAGTTGATCACTTGTTTGTCAATTACGGGTTTAGTTCATCGGTCGGCAATTTAAAATCATGGGGGTTGGATTTAAACCGTTCGCTCATTAACGTCGATATGACACAACAAACCTCGATTCCGGGCATTTACGCCATTGGAGACTGTTGTGTACACGACGGAAAAGTAGAGTTGATTGCCACAGGATTTGGCGAAGCACCGATTGCCGTCAATCACGCCATGCACTTTATCAATCCAAACGAACGCATTCAACCAATGCATAGCACTAGTTTATAATTATGTCATATCAAATAGGGTTGATGGCATACGCCACCACCCCCTAAAATTATGCGCTTTTTATAATTTGCAGTGTTTGTTTTCCCGCTAAAATAACAGTCACAAAAGCCCCTGAAACGAACACTATCGTTTCAGGGGGTTACTTTATCAATACAGATGATTCACAAACTTTTAATACGCTCGTGCAATCCATACCGTATGTTTAGCGGGTTTACCCGTCACTAAACACGTTTCTTTTTGAACTGGTGGCGCAAATGGAATATTACGTGTCGTGAAACCTGTCTCTTCTTTAATGCGTTTTTCGGTTTCTTCGCTACCATCCCAGCCAATCAATACCCAACCCGGAATATCGCCAGCTTCTTTTTTCGTTTGAATGTGTGCTTTTAATTCTTCTAACGTATTAATATGTGTATGTTCATTAGCCGCTCTATAGGCACGTGCTGTTTCTAATAGACGGGTTTGCATTGTTTCTAATTCGTTTTGAACGGTTTCAATTAAAGACTCAAATGGTACGGCAACTTTTTCTTCTAAATCACGCATTTTTGTCATCACTTGTCCATTTTCTAAATCACGTGGACCACATTCAATGCGCATTGGTACACCTTTTAATTCCCACTCATTAAATTTATATCCCGGAGAATTGTCCGTATCGTCAATAAGCACGCGAACACCTTTTGCCTTTAGTTGCGCAAAAATCTCATCTAATTTTTCCATGATGCTTGGATTTTTTTTCCATGGTCCAACTGGAATGAGCACTACTTGTGTTGGTGCTAAACGTGGTGGCAATACTAATCCTTTTTCATCACCATGTGTCATAATCGTTGCTCCAATTAAGCGTGTCGATACACCCCATGATGTTGTGTGCGCGAAAACATGTTGATTATTTTTATCTAAATATTTGATGTCAAACGCTTGCGCAAATTTGGTTCCCATGTAGTGACTTGTTCCAGCTTGCACCGCTTTTCCATCTTTCATCATCGCTTCAATAGAATACGTTGCTACGGCTCCGGCAAAACGCTCACTTGGTGTTTTTTCGCCGTCATAAACAGGTACGGCTAATAATCCTTCAACAACCTCTTTATAAACGCTTAACATACGCATTGTACGGCGACGCGCATCTTCTTCATCTACATGAGCCGTATGCCCTTCTTGCCATAGAAATTCGGATGTTCGTAAAAATGGTAACGTCTTTTTCTCCCAACGGAACACATTTGCCCATTGGTTAATTTCCATTGGTAAATCACGATATGAATTAATCCAGTTACTAAACGCATGCCCTATCATTGTTTCAGACGTTGGACGTAATGCCAATTTTTCTTCTAATTGTTCACCTGCGGCTTCTGTAACGAATGGTAATTCAGGTGCAAATCCTTCAATATGGTCTTTTTCTTTTGTGAAAAAAGATTCTGGAATTAACATCGGAAAATACGCATTACGCACACCTTCTTCTTTGAATCGAGCATCAAACTCCTTTTGAATGTGTTCCCACAATTCGTATCCATCGGGTTTAAAAATCATACACCCACGAACTGGCGAATAATCCATTAAATCCGCTTGTTGAATGGTTTGCAAATACCATTTTGAAAAATCTTCACGTTGTAAATTTGTCATATTTTTCTCCTTCTTGCTGTGGTGTAAAGCACACTACATCTTATAAAGCAAAAATACCACACAACCGCCCTTCGAAAAGGACGCAATTGCGTGGTACCACCTTAATTTATACTCTACCTTGATAACGGAGTGGACTCCGACGACCATTACAGCCATCTATACATAGTAGGTTCGATGTGTAGCGGGTATGTTTGTTCCAGCCTAGCAAACATTCTCTAAAACCATAGCACATTTAATAATCTATAGTGCTATTGTAATCGAAAGTGACAGGAATGACAAGGTTTTTAACCATACCCTCAGCATTTCTGGAATAAAAAACCACACTCATATGAATACTAGAACAAATCGGAATGAGAACCTGTTCGAGAGGCTGTCAAAATTAATTGATTTTGATTAATGGCGTAAATCAATAACCAGTCGGGTTCAATATGGCACTCTCTAAAGCCGATATAATTGCCGACTAACGTATGATCACGATAAAAAGCATCAAGCACTTCTTCATTCATCAATTTATCAAGAACAATTTGAAGTTTCTTTAAATCACGATTTCTTTTTTTCATGCGTTTTAAGTCTTTACGAAATTGAGAGGTTGTGACCAACTGTAGCATGTTACTCTTCCTCGCTATTTAAATCTGCAAATAACGCTTCTGCTGAAACGTAAGATTTTGCCTTAATATGACCTAGAGCAATTTGTCTTGCTTCGTCCATAGCTAATTCTGTTTCTTTGTTATAACGAGGCTGCTTAATTTGAAACGGAAAACCACCTTCCATGATAGCAGTGTTTAAAAAAATATTGATTGCATCTGTTACAGAGATGCCAAAACTTGAAAATAAAGATTCTGCTTGTTGTTTTTTTATAGGGTCTATTCTTAAATTAATGTTTGCCGTTTTAGCCATAATACATATCTCCTTATACTTTAAATTGTATAACAAAAGTGAAACAAATGCAACCTTTGGCAAAATTAAAAACCAAGTGCCAAAACAACGTGTGGCAACCATTACACTCATTTTGATGAATCATACATCACTTTGTGAGTCATCAACCCTATTTGACATAGCGCCTAGAAAACGAGTGATGTATCGTGTACATCGCGTTAAACCGTACATTTAACGCCTGATACAAACAAAGACTGTTGACACTTTAATTGGTCAACAGTCCAAACGTATTCAAATTGACACGTATGCATTAATTACCCGGTTTGTATTCTGTATACATTTTTGATTTTAAGAAAGCGTAGACAGACGTTTCATCGGTATATTTATCTGGGTATCTAATGGCTTTATTTTCTAAATTAGACATAATCACAACATTATCACTGACACTTAAATCAGAGTAACCAACATATGTGTAATATTCTTTTACTGTCGGTTCTTTTTGGAAAAGGTTTGTATACGTTTCTTTTACTTTATAGACGGTTACAACAGATATTGAAGCTTTATCATCATTTGAATACTCAGAATATCCCACATTGATAAAAGTATTTTTCTTTTCAACTTCATACTTGTAACTACTATTTTCTTTATTAGCATATGTTGCTGTCCCTAGATTTTCTACCTGTTTTAATAATTCATTTAAATTTGTAATAGATTTTATTGTAGATAAACCAGATGCCGTCACTTCAAAAGTTTGTCCGGCGTTTTCAACCGTTTTTCCTTCAGATTCTAATAAAGTATCTAAATATTTCGGTCTAATGCTAACTTTAATTTTTTGACCGTTTTTCAAGGTTTTAGCAAGCGATTCGTCAACACTATAAACGGATTTATCATAACTTACACTACCATTACCATCAAATCCGACAAATCGAATTGGTTTATTTTTTTGTAAGTCTTCAAAAGTAATTTTTGTAATGTCTTTTAATCCAGACACTTTAAATTTTTTCGTTTCACTTTTAATTGGTGAATCTTTATCCGCTGAAATCGTTAAAGTTACTTCTTCCCCGTTTTTCAAACCTTCTGTTTTATCAAATCGGATACGCACACCTTTGCGATATTTTTCATATTTTTGATATTTGTCAAAGTTGGATTGAAGATTGTTTAAAAATTGAGTCCAGTTAGATAAGTCTGTATTTTTAGTATCAATTCCGACTTTGTTTAAAATCACTTTATCAATTTCGTGTTGTATTGTCGCGTAATTATACTCCACTCGTCCGCGTTCATCGTACCCTTCAAATGTTACTTCAACTTTATCCATAACACTTTTTGGTCCGCCTGTTAATGTGAAAAATAAAATAATTGCGGCAATAATAGCTGCTAAAATACCAACATTACGTTTGTTTGATAAAAATGCTTTAGCTTTGACGCCAACATCACTTGCTGTTGTAGATATCGCTTCTTTTTCGCTAGTTTCTGTCGATTCGCTTGCCACAACTACTGCTTCGTCTTGTGCAACTTCATTTTCCGGCGTCATCGATTCAACAGTTTCATCAGTACCCAAATCAGCTTCTGTTGCCGTTTCTTCAACCGTATCCAATACTTCTTCCGATTCAACAGATACCGCTTCGACATCATCTGACAACTCTTTAGTTTCTGGTGATGCATCTTCTGCAACGTTGGGTGTTGTTTCCATATCGTTTGATACTGTTTCAACAGACTCATCTTCAACCGTTTCTACACCATCATTTTGTGTATCTTGTTCAACATCATCTGAATGATTGTCTACTGTTTTTTCGACTGTTTCATCAAACTCTTTTGTCATTTTAACCCCTCCTAAACCTCTATTAATACCTTTATTTTAACCGATGTTATGCGTTTTTTCCAGAAATTTCAAACGCATTCATAATGATTTGCTTCTCGTTAAACGGCAATTTTTCTTTGCCAATCAATTGATACGTTTCGTGCCCTTTGCCAGCAAATAAAACAATGTCTTTTTCTTGTGCCATCGACACTACCTGCTCTATTGCCAATTTGCGATCCACTTGCGTCAATAATTTCCCTTCGTACCCTTCAAAAGCTTGCACAATGTCATCAATAATTTGTTGAGGGTCTTCACACCCCGGATTATCACTCGTCACCATCGCAACATCAGCATATTTTGCAACCACTTGTCCAAGTTCTAAGCGTCGATTTTGCGATCGATCACCGACCGAACCAAATAATACGATTAATCGGTTGTACTCATATTGTTGTAATGTCGTTAATACATTTTCTAAGGCAAATCCATTGTGCGCATAGTCTAAAATCGCCAATACCCCTTTATCATTTTCAATGACTTCCATTCGCCCGGGAACACTCGTCTCATTTAATAATTTTCGGCATTTTTCCACATCTCCGCCTAACAATGCGCCAACGCCTAACACCACCAACGCGTTATACACATTAAATTTCCCCGGAACGTTCATGTGTACCGTCTCGCCATTCACGACAAACGACATCCCGACACGATTCCCGTCAAACGCATGCTGCACATCACTGGCTCGAAACTGCGCAGCGTTATCAATTCCATACGTGTAGACGGTTAAGTTGGGCTGTGTTATAAAAGCATCCACATAAGCGTCATCAACGTTCACAAGTGCCGTTTTCGCCAATGTAAACAAATGGGTTTTCCAATGTAAATACTCTTCGAAAGTAGCGTGTTCTAGTGGACTAATGTGGTCATGTGCCATATTCGTAAACACACCAATTTCAAAACGCACGTCATCGACACGGTGCATCATCAATCCTTGAGAAGACACTTCAATGAAACACACTTCAATACCTTCATCAATCATTGCTTTAAAAATTTTATGAATGTCATAACTTTCTGGTGTTGTATTTGATGTTGGAATAAATCGATCTGCAAAATAGGCACCATTTGTCCCGATAACACCCGCTTTAATACCCGAACGTGACAAAATTTTATATAGCAACGTTGTTGTTGTCGTTTTTCCTTTTGTCCCTGTAATACCGACAACTTTTAATTTATGGCTAGGTTGTCCAAAAAAGTGATGACTTGCCGAACTCAATGCTTTACGGGCATCTTCAACGACAACTAATAGTGCATCTGCTGGTATATCGACTGCTTTTTGTGATACGAAAATACGCGCCCCATTTTCATAGGCTTGCGGAATATACGTTACGCCATCTACGCTTCTACCCGGCATGGCAAAAAATACACTCCCCGATTTTGCCAATCGCGCATCGTAACACAAATCATTAACGGTAACCGTTAATAAATCACTATTTCCGATAGACGATTGTATACCGCATTCTTTTAATAAATTTTGAATATTCATACGCTTCCTCTTTTACCTTTACGTTATCTTCTACTATATCATATTTTGACAAAAATATCTCTTTCTGTCAGTTTCTAAAGACTACTAAAACGCTAATTTACACCATTTCATCATTTTACATAGTGTGCAACAATTTCAGCGTCTAATCTTATTGCTTGACGATAAGTTGAATGTCATTTATCTGCTGATTTATTTTATAATCAATCAATTCCCACAAGTCGTTATCCCAAAATATTGATATGATAAACTCATGATTAAATTGACACATACCCACCTCATCATCTACATGGTTGCCAACCACACTAAGTATATATACGGTTAATTCACTAAGGTTTTTTAGATTTTTCCTTCTAAACAAAAAAGACTAGCGTTTGCTAATCCTGTAATTTTTAAATAAAAAAAGCACCCATCAAATTGATAGGTGCAAGTATGATAATCATTAAATTCGGTTGGGCGGCGTATCCAACATCTCAGATACCTTTTTAAAGGTGCGGCAGGTGCCTTTCTGCCCTCAAACTTAATATCTTTAACCATAGTGTATACTTTTTTCGCTATTTTGTCAATTTTCGCACACGATTATTATTAATCATATGGTCTAATTTTGATTGTGTTACATCATACAATGACGCTATATAGTAATAATCTCTTTTACTATCATACTTTATAGCAAGTAACAAATTATCCAAATATATCTTGATGACTTCTAACGACTTACCATTAATATTTTTATTTCTACCAATATAATCTGGAGTAGAAATAATCTCTGGAATTTTATCAACATACTGTAAGCAATTTGCATGATTACTTTTTATCATATGTTTCACAAGATTTTCTTTATTTAAAATTAGCGTACTAATACCTATACTTTTTAAAAAATCACTTTTTAATTTTTGATTAACCATTTCAATTATCATACCTTTCAATATAGTTAATTATAGCATAACTTACTTATTTATTTTTCCAAATCTCATTTACTTATTTCACGGCTACACCATGTTTGCATCGCTTTTACAATACCAAACATCTTGCTCCTTTTAATTGATCAGCACTACGTACATCTATTTGTACTACTGTGTGTACGGCGTTAAATGTTATAGCCTGCATAAACTTTTGTGCTATACTGAATAAGACAAAATTAAGGAGTTGTGCGTATGTACGATATTATTGTAGTTGGTGGCGGAACGAGTGGTTTAATGGCAGCCGTTCAAGCTGCTGAATACGGGGCAAAAGTATTAATTATTGAAAAAAATGGATCTCTTGGTCGTAAATTGCTCTTAACAGGAGGCGGTAGATGCAACGTTACCAACAATCGTCCAAGCAACGAAATTATTGCTCACATCCCCGGAAATGGTAAGTTTTTATATAGTGCTTTTTCCCAATTTGACAATTACGACATTATGTCTTTTTTCACTTCAAACGGTGTCACTTTAAAAGAAGAAGATCACGGTCGTATGTTCCCGACAACTGATAAAGCGCGTACGATTTTAGAGACATTTCAAGCACGCATTACCGATTTACATATCGACGTATGGTACGACTGCTCTGTGAAGAAATTACTCATTGTTGATGGCACAATTAAAGGGGTTCGATTGGCAAACGGCAAAGACGTTTCTGCACGTTGTGTGATTTTAGCAACAGGAGGAAAATCCGTACCCAAAACAGGATCAACAGGAGATGCGTACGCATGGTTAAAAAAAGCTAGCCATACGATTACACCCCTTTTCCCAACAGAAGTTCCCTTAACTAGTAATGAGCCATTTATTCAGCAAAAAATATTACAAGGGTTATCTTTACGCGGTATTGGATTGAGTGTGCTTAATGAAAAGGGCAAAGCCATTGTCACACATGAAATGGATATGATTTTTACACACTTTGGTGTAAGCGGACCTGCTGTTTTGCGTTGTTCGAGTTTTGTGTATCACCAACAACAAAAAACACAACATCAAAACGTCACTTTATCATTAGACTGTTGCACCACCTTATCCAAAGAGCAATTAACTACACAACTCCATCACATCCAAAAAACAGACGGTGCCAAACAATTAAAAACGGTACTCAAAACATTTATTCCCGAACGCTTGGCACTCTTTTACGCTCAACAACTGAATTTAGATGCTAATACCGCACTGTCTAAATTAGATGAGCAAACGATTCATCGCATCGCTACCCTACTGAAACACTTTACATTTACCGTAAACGGTAGTCTACCTATTGAAAAAAGTTTTGTGACAGGAGGCGGCGTTAGCGTAAAAGAAATCTCTCCGCAAACAATGATGTCTAAATATGTCGATGGTCTATTTTGTTGCGGCGAACTACTCGATATTCACGGCTACACAGGTGGCTATAATATTACATCCGCATTTATTACAGGCACAATTGCCGGAAGAAGTGCAGCAATGTATTTCCCACAATAAGCACACAACAAATTATCCTGAGTGATTTTAAAATCAGCAATACGTCAAAAGGTTTAACACATTGTCATTTCTATAATTTTTTTGTTAATCGTTTGACTTTACAAACAAATTCCCATTTTAGATTAAATGGTGCTAATACCCAAATAAGCCGATGGAAAACTAGTTTTCTATCGGCTTTTGAGTGCTGTTTTTAATTTACACATCCCCTAAAAAAACAAAAAGGCGTTGCTCACTTTCTTTCAAAAATGACCAACACCAAATCTTATCAAATCCAAATCCCTAAAAACAAAAAACCAACCAAAATGGTTGGTTACGTTTAGGGAAACTAAATCTAAAAGGGGGAAGATTTAGTTTATGAGGTTCGCTAAAGTACTTATAGATGATTCATCAAAAAGGGGGGAATGAAGTTCATCTTTCCTGTTAGCGAATGTCTAGTTTAATAGGTTGAAAAGGGGGTAACAACACTATTAGCCTAGTTGTTCAAACCTTTTGTTTGAACTTTGATAAGTTTACAACACTTTTTATAATTTGTCACGCATTTTTCATACAATTTTTTCATAAAAAATAGTGATACGCTTTCATTTAAAATACTGATATAACAACATTTATCCCAATATAACGCTATCCTCGCTAAACATTTCACCACTATTTGATTTGAACAAATCAAGCAGTTGTGGAACGGTTAAATTCGCCTTTTCTTCACCGGAAACATCAACAACAATTTTACCTTGATACAACATCACTAATCGATTCCCATACGCAATCGCATGCTCCATATTATGCGTAATCATTAACGTTGTTAAATGGTGTTGCTCCACAATTTTTTTCGTTAGCGCCATGACCATCTCACTTGTTTTTGGATCAAGCGCTGCCGTATGTTCATCTAACAATAACACATCAGGGCGAATTAATGTTGCCATGGCGAGTGTGAGTGCTTGTCGTTGCCCACCAGATAAAAATTGCGTCATCGTTTTTAATCGATTTTCTAAACCTAAATCTAACGTGGATAACACTTGTTTAAATAACTCTCTATCTTGCGCTGTCACGCTCGCACGTAAGCCTCTTTTTTGACCTCTTCGATGCGCTACCGCCATATTTTCTTCAATGGTTAAATTAGATGCTGTTCCCATGCGCGTATCTTGAAATACACGCGCAATACGTTTTGCACGTTGTTCAACACTTTGCTTTTTAATCGACGCACCGTCTAATAAAATATCGCCCTCATCAATGGTTAGTGATCCGGCAATGGCATTTAATAGTGTCGATTTGCCGGCACCATTTCCTCCGATGATGGATATAAAATCGCCTTCTGCCACATCCAACACCACCCCGCGTAACACGTGATTTTCATTCACGCTACCACGCTCGAACGTCTTATGGACATTTTGTAACAACAATAAACTCATTTTAACGTCCTCCTTTTAATGTGGTGTTGTGGCGCACGCCTAAACGTTGACGCACTTGCGGTATGTATAAAATAATGGCTAAAAGTATTGCCGAGAACAGTTTAATCATTTGTGGGTCGATGTTAAATTGTAAAATGATCATTAAAATAAAGCGATACAGTACCGCACCTAGTGAAATGGCCATAAATCGTTTTGGTAATGACAATTGCGAAAACATCACTTCAGATAAAATAATAGCGGATAAGCCAAATACAATCGTTCCTACACCCATATTGACATCGGCATAACCATTGTTTTGCGCAAATAGCGCTCCGGATAAAGCAATTAATCCATTAGAGAGCATATACGCTAAACATTTCATCCAATTAATGCGAATCCCATTTGCTTGGCTCATATGTGGATTATCGCCCGTTGCACAAAGTGCCAATCCGATTTCGGTTTTAAACAACACGACTAAACTTAAAATGACCGCGATTAACGCTATACTCCCCATGACGAGTACACTTTCTGTCTTTGTCATGCCCAGCTGTTGAAAAAAAGAGATTAAAGTGGTCATTTTCACAATGGATAAGTTAGATTTGCCTAGAATGAATAAATTAATGGAATATAAACCTGTTAATGTAATAATCCCTGCCAATAAAGGGGGGATTTTCATTAGCGTATGCAATAATCCTGTAATTAAGCCAGCTAATGCACCGGCACACAGCCCTAAAACAGTCGCCAATAAGGGATGTATCTGTTGTGATATGGCCAATGCCGTCACACTACCGCCTAACGCGAATGTTCCTTCCGCTGAAAGATCTGCACTATCTAATATACGAAACGTTATAAAAACACCAATGCCCATAATCGCCCATAATAAACCTTGCGCCGTTCCCGAAAGTAGTAAGTTAATCATCACATTATCCTCCTATTCAAAAAGGTTAGATTTGACTACAAATCTAACCTTTTATGCACTAGACACCTTAATTACAGATGTTGGTCTTAAACACCAATTTTTTTAAATAGCACTTCATAAAGCCATACTTTGTATGCGCTAATTATACATTAAATTGCTATTTTAGCAAATTGTCTAATTGATTTTATTCGATTGTCATTTTAATTTTGCTTAATAAGTAATACGCCATTGCAGCAAAACTAACACATACGTATAACGTCATATCGATACCAAAACGAGTGGCTAGCGTACCCGCTAAAATCGGCATAATCAATGAGCCACCGCCCATAAAGACACTAAGCGCGGTCAACTGGGCACTGTTTTGCAAGTGTTCAGGCACTAAGTCGATAATGAGTAATTTTGATGTTACCATCACAATTGGTGTTGTGAATAACTGAAGCATGGATACACCAATAATGAGTGCTGGTGATTGCACGGTACCAAACAAAATGAATTGAATGCCTAATACGATAGCGCTCACTTTTAACAATTTTAAAGGATGCACCCGTTTCATAAATAACGGTACTAGGACGTACGCAGGAATTTCTAAAAATGAACCCATTGCCCATTTTAATGAAATGTCAACGGCACTCGCTTGTAACGCCAACATTTTATCGACGACTAAACCGGTATTGACAACAATGAGCGCATACATTAATAGTAGGCTCCCCAATAATGTGAGATACGATTGATTGCTAAACAACGCTCTGTAGTCAATTTTGTGGTCACTTTCGATGACATGTTGCTTTTTCATAATATCTGGAACACACCACATCACACCACAGACGATTACGCTCACTACCATTAGGATCACGCTCATCCCGGTGTACCCAACTAAACTCAAAATAACAGCGGATAGTAAACTCCCAATTCCCCAGCCGGCAGAACCGAATGATTTAATGGGCGATAAGTAATTTTTCATTTCTGTCCCGATACCAATAAACCAGACGTCTTGTAAACCGCACAATGAATTGAGCAACCCTCCGGATATGGCGACGCCAACGAGTAACAGCCAATACGTCGACAATGTATTGGATAACACTAAATAACTGGTTGTCCCAAATACAAATGTTGAAAATAGGACAATCCATTTTAATGAACGCGTCTTATCTGCAATATACCCAAACGTTTGTTGTAACACGATATTTAAAACGGCATAGCTGGATAGTGCATATCCCCGTTGCAATATCGAGTAGCCTTGACTTGCCATAAATGGCGTTAAATTAGAAAGATACATTCCAAACACAAAATAAGAAAGTGCTTGAATGACCATAAAATACTGTTGAATTCGTCTAATTGTCATGTTGTTCCTTAAACACGAAAAAGGGGAAATCCCCTTATTTCGTTAGCTAGTCATTAGTTTAATTCTGGCCAAAATTCTTTGTTTGCTTCAATTAAGTCATCCAAGATTTCTTTAGCCACTTTTGCACTTGGCACTGTTTTGTTCATAATTAATGATTGCCATAATTTTTGATAGCTTTTTTCAATATATGCTTCAACCGCTAATTTTTCAGAAGCGACTTGTTGTTCCATCAATCCTTTTTGGAATGTTGGAATAGTACCGATTGACATTGGTTCATATTGATCTTTACCAACGATACATGGAATTTCTACCATGGCGTCATCTGGGAAGTTTTCAATAGCACCGTTGTTTGGTACGATTAATAAGAATCTTTCTTTTGTATTGAACGCTAACGCACACGCTAATTCAACGATAAATTGTGCATGCTCATTTGACGCAAAGAATGTACCTTTGGCTGTTCCGGCAGCAACAATACGTTCACATTCAGCAGATGTGTCTTTTTCACGACGATCCATAATTTCATTTGCACGTGTGTAGTTGTGGTCTGAATGTTCCACTGTTTCATCACTCATTAAGTAGTATTTCAAGTAAGTGTTTGGCAATGTTTCAGGATCCATCAAATGCAATTGTTTTGCAGCACGCATTGTTTCTAACCATGATGATTCTTTATGTTGGCCTTGTGGTGTAAACTCTTCATATCCACGCTCTGCAACATATTCTTTAAGTGCTGGCATTAAATCGTTACCTTCGTGGTCACGAATTTGTGTCCACCAACCAAAGTGGTTTAATCCGTAGTAACGCACATCAAATTCTTTACGTGATTTTTTACCTAAAATACGAGCAAAGATTTCTTCTAAGCAGATTGGCATATCACAAATGTTGATAACACGTGCGTTTGGACGTAAACGACGGCAAGCTTCCGCAACGATCGCTGCAGGGTTAGAGTAATTTAACATCCAAGCGTTTGGTGAATATTTCTCCATGTAGTCAATCATTTCAATAAGTGGTCCAATTGTACGTAATCCGTATGCGATTCCACCAGGTCCACATGTTTCTTGTCCAACAACACCATGACGGAATGGAATTTTTTCATCTTGTTCACGCATTGCAAATAAACCAACACGAATTTGTGCCATTACAAAGTCAACGTTTGTAAATGCTTCTTTTGGATCTGTTGTGTAACTGAAACGAACTTCTGGTGATTTTTCACGCACGATAATTTCACAAGCTTTAGCCACACGTTCTTGACGTTCAGCGAAGTTGTCATATAACACAATTGATTCAATTGGGAATACATCTTGACTTTCTAATAACATTGTGACGATACCAGCTGTATAAGTACTACCCCCACCAGCAATTAAAATACGTTGTTTTTTTCTCTCTTTCATTTTTAAAATCCTCTTTCTATCTATTAGTTAAAACCGATTTATTTAATCTAATAATGCTTCAAATTCATCACGAACATAAGGTACATTTAATCCAACAATAACTTGTACCGCCGTATCATTATGCATCAATCCTGCCGCACCAGCTTCTTTAAATTGGCTATCTGCAGCGACTAATGCACCGTCTTTTACAGTAACACGTAAACGTGTCGCACAGTTTGTGACATCAACAATATTGTCTTTTCCACCTAATAAATCTAAATACGCTGCCGCTTGTTGCGCTGTTGTATTTGTTGATCTATCCATAGACACTTCTTGTGCTGCTTTACCTTCTTTACGTTCGTTGTATTCTTGTTTAGAGTAGAATTTAACTTCTTCGTCATCTTCACGACCCGGTGTTTTTAAATTCAATTTTTTAATTAAGAATGTAAACACGAAGAAGTAAATCACGGCAAAGATAATACCGATAATCACTTGCGTAATATAAGTTGCATAGTGATAGAACCCTAACGGTAGCCAGTTCATAAATACCCAGTTAATTAAACCACCACCAAAGTCACCAACAACCCCGAATGAGAACGCTAACGCTTGCATTGTTGCGTCTAATACAGCGTGAATACCAAATAAAACTGGTGCAACGAATAAGAATGTAAATTCTAATGGCTCAGTTACCCCGATTAAAATGGCTGTTAAAGCTGCGGGAACTAATAACCCTAATAATTTTTTACGTTTTTCTGGTTTAGATGTTACGTAGAACGCACCGAAAATACCCACTGAACCGAATACTTTTGATAAACCAGATAAAGAAAATCCGATTGGATATAAATCTTTTAAGGTTGCTGCGTTTGTAGCAAACTCTTGTAAATGTGTTGCCCAGTAAACAGATGTACCACCTTGTACGATAACGTTATCGTATACGAATGGTGCATAAATAAAGTGATGTAAACCTGTTGGAATTAAGATTTTTTGTAAGAAACCGTAGAACCAAATGCCGATTGAACCGCTATTGATAAAGAACGATTGTAACCCTTTCATTCCTAACTGTACTTGTGGCCATACTAAACAAGTGACATAAGATAATGGTAACATCGCAAAGAATCCCATTGCGACAATTAGAGATGATCCTCTAAAAATACTCATTAATTCTGGTAATTCTTTATCAAAGTAGCGATTGTGTAACCAAACAACAATACCGGATACAACAAGTGCCCCTACCATACCAGTATCCAATGTTTTAATACTTGCAATCATTGTTAAACCACTACCTGTACTTGCTTCTTTGGTCATATCGACACCAAATGTTGAGCCCCAAGTTGTCAACATGGCATTGACAAAGTAGTTAAATGTTAAATAAGTTGCTAAAGCTTCTAAACAAGCGCGTGCTTGTTGTTTTTTAGCTAATGCGATTGGAAGCGCTAATGCAAATAATAATGGCAATTGTAAAAATACTGTCCAAGACCCTGCACCAATAATGTTCCAAATTTGTGACCAAAGTGTGTTTGGATCAGCCAAACCACCAAAAATATTTTTGTTGGTCATAACGATTGATAAACCTGCCATAATACCGGCAAAAGCAAATAGCAAGGTTGGTGTAAACATTGCGCCACCAAAGCGCTGAATTTTTTTCATCATATCGTGAAATTCTCCTTCCGTAAAATTTTCCCCTATTGTAATGTAAATCTTATTCCTGTTAGGCACCTTACACACTTATCTTACACGATACTTTTTCTTTTGCAATCGCTCTCAACGTTGTTGGTATAACGTTCCTAAAGCAAAGTAATTTTCCCGTTTGTTGTGAAATTTTTCCAAAACAAGACCAATTTATAAAAACGTCGCAATTTCTTTGTATTCGTTACGTTGTACCCCTTATAACACTGTATTTGATACACCATTCTTTATGACGTACAAAAACGATTTTTACAATTCAATCCTTTATTTAGCCTGTTTAAATTCAAAAGCCACCCTATTTTTCAAGATTGAAAAATAGGGTGGCTCTTTTATGAGCAATCTATTGCATTTAATGATTTATTTTTGATTTAACTGCTTAGTTTTATACAACGAATAATTGATAAATAGCAATTCAATCAACACATAATAAAACATCGTGACTTTATAATGTGGGTGGCGTTTCATCAAATTAAAATTCGTAGATGAAATGTATAAACTTTCCTCGCATAACGCTGACAACGCATTGTTTTTAAACTCGGTTAACGAAATCAGCTTGACACCACGTAATTTCAATTGTTTCGCCACCGAAATCATTTGGTCATTATTACCACTCAATGAAATTAGAATGACGACATCGTCATCGTCAATAACATCTAATAACGCACCATCAAATGTTGAACCGCCAATATCATAGACCATTTCTTGCGCCGATGAAAACAAACGTTTCATGTGCTTGGCGACAGAATTTTGAATATCTCCTGACCCATACACAACAATACGATGGGCATTGAATAACAATTCACAAATCGACGTATAATTTTTGCCACGCTGTTCTTGAACGTATTGAATAATGGTATCGCAAGCATCTTCATAAATCGTTGTGGCATCGTCACACAATATGGTTTTTTTCTCCATGCGTAACCGCACTTTTAATTCGCTAAATCCATCTAATCCAATTTTACGCACAAAACGTGATAACGTTGTTCGTGACACGTTACATAGTCCAGCAACCTCATCAATCGAAGATGACATGACATTTGGAGCATTTTGATAAATTTTTTGCCAAATTTGTTTGTCGGTGTCATTTAATTTTTCATAATGTTGCAGCACTAACTCTTCTAGAGTCTTTTCCATAACTATCTACCTTTGCTGATTTTATAAAGGTGTTACACAGACACATTCGTGTGCAATGGCTGTTTTATCGACTAATGTTAATAAACCTGTTTCTTGATGACGTTCAAACAGTGATAACACATCGTCGTCTTGGTGACCACAAATGATAAACTCTTGTGTTTTGTTAAAGTTAAAATCACGTGGTGTTTTTCCTTCTGTTGCAATCCATTGAATCGCTTTTAACGTTCCGTTTTCTGCAACAGAAAATACGACAATACTGTCATGCCCACGATTTGACGCATAAACAAATTTTCCGTCATTTGAGATACGAATAGCCGCTGCACCCGACCAACCCGTAAAATCTTCTGGTAACAATGATACACGCTCTACAAATGTCAACTCTCCATTTTCATAGCGACACACATCAATCTCATTTGATAATTCACCGATGATGTATACTAAAGGTAACGTTGGATGCTCTACTAAATGACGTGGCCCAAATCCTGCTGTTGTTGTATAACGGGAGTGCAACTCTACACCACCGTCCGCATCAACATCATAAACGTATACACCGTCTGTTCCTAAGTCGCACACTAGCAAATACTCACTGTTTTTGTCCATTTGCACGTAATGCACGTGTGGACCTTGTTGATTTTCATGGACGCTTGAGCCTTCGTGTTGCACATCATTGACAATGTCCAATCCTTCATCATCAATTTTAATGACTTGGAAAAAGCCTTGATGATAGTTCGCATTGAAAGCTAACTGGCGTTTTGTATCAAATGACACGTAACATGGTGGATTCACCCCTTGTGTCATGGCTGTTGCCACTTCTTGTAAACCGTCAGCCGTATTTTCGAATAATGCAATTCCTGCCCATTCATCTTCTTTAGCGATAGAAAATACGAAATCACCAATTGTTGTTAAATACGTTGGCGACTCAACTGTCGCTTGTAACGTCACATTTTCTAACGTTTTTGTTTCTGTGTTCAATTCTACTGAAGAAATCCCTTTGTTATCACGGCGTGTGTAGCCACCTAATAATAATTTTTCCATCATTTACTCCTTATGATACGCATGATACACGTCTTTTTTTGCTAGTCCCAATGCTTTAGCAACCGTTTTAATCGCATCTTTTGACGATTGTTGTGTTGTGGTCATCACCCATTCTACTTGCTCTTTTATCGACAAGTGCTCGGGCAATGTTTTTGGCATATCGGTTTTAGCGTGTTGTTCTATTTCACATTGTAATGCAGGTCCTAATAATAAGCAAATCTCACCTTTTATTTCCGTTGCTTGCACATAATCCGTAACTTCTTGTAATGTACCACGTGTAAACTCTTCATATTTTTTAGTGAGTTCGCGACAAATTACCACTTGCCTATCCGGACTAAATACACTCAACATATTGGTCAATGTGTCTTTTAAACGATATGGCGATTCGTAAAAAATCGTTGTCACTTGTAACGTCACAAACGATTCAAGCACTTCTTTTTGTGTGCTTGTTTTACGGGGTAAAAAGCCATAAAACATAAACGGTTGAGGCGCTAAACCTGATGCAATTAGCGCTGTTGTCGCTGCGTTAGCACCGGGCAGTGCAACAACGGTAATATCTTGTTCAATACACGCTTTCACCAGTTCATGACCTGGATCACTAATGCACGGCATGCCCGCATCACTCACTTGCGCCATACTTTCACCATGTTGTAAGCGTTCAATCAATTGTGGAATACGTTGCTGCATATTGTGCTCATGAAAACTAATGGTCGGCACATGAATGTCAAAATGCGTCAATAATTTTTGTGTATGGCGTGTATCTTCACAAGCAATGATCGTCACTTGCTTTAATGTATTCAACGCACGAAAAGTGATGTCTTCTAAATTGCCAATCGGTGTCGGCACTAAATATAGCACACCCTCACTACGCTGTTGGAAACTCTTTTGTTGTTGCACGCTTTAAATACACCTCCTTTTGTTGTCGGGTCAATTTTTTAAATTTTGCTTCAGCTTGTGTTGCTTGGGCGCGCGTTTCAAACGCTTCATAATAAATCATTTTTACCGGTTGTCGAAATCGGGTATATTTTGCACCCTTACTTTTGGAATTGTGTTCTTGTTCTCGTCGTATCACATCTGTTGTATAGCCTGCATAATACGTATTATCTGCACAACGCAACACATAAAAATAGTGTTTATTTATATTCGCCATATAACATATCCTTTATCACTGCCGTATAGTTATTATCTTCATCAAAAACGGTTATCGCTGGCATGATTTCTAACCCCTCACCACTTCCGTTTTTTATCGCTTCGATGAGTACAATATTGGCATTTTTATTTGCTTTAGGATACACAAATTGAATGCGTTTAGCCGGGATATTATGGCGAGATAAACACGCCATAAGTGCCGTTAATCTTTCTGGGCGATGCACAATAAATAATTTCCCTTTATATTTCAATAATTTTGCACTTTGTTTAATCCACTGCTCCATGGTTAAGGTCACTTCATGTCGCGCCAACGTAAAGGTATCCAACTGATTTTTTAACGCATGCGCATCACTCATAAAATATGGCGGATTACACGTAATAACATCAACCGTATCCGGACGAATATAAGTGTGGGCATTGTTATAATCTGCATGTATCATCTCAACTTTTTCTTCCAAATGGTTCAATGCAATGGTGCGATTTGCCATATCCACTAATCGTTCTTGGTATTCAATTCCCGTAATTTTGGCATTCGTTTTCGCACTTAACATAAACGCTACCGCACCATTCCCCGAACAAGCATCTACAATGCGTGCGCTATCTTTTTTAGGCAATTTTGCAAAATGAGCCAATAACACCGCATCCAACGAAAACGAAAAAACGGTTGGGCTTTGAATAATGTGAATGCCTTCTTTAATTAAAACATCTAGCCTTTCGTCGTCTTTTAACATAACTTCTCCTTACATAACGATAGTATAGCATAAAAAAGAAAAAGCCGTCGTAAAAAACGGCTCTTTCATTATTCAGATAATACACGTTCAATTTTGCTTGTTACGTCGGATAAGCTGGATTCGTTCACAACACCCATATATAAGTTATATCCTGGCATTGCATAAGATGGTAATCCCATTTGACCGGTTACACGCAATGCTTGTGATTCAATGTTTAAATTGGTTTGATGATTAATTTGATAGTTAATCACATCACTAATCACTTCAAATGGCATGTTTGTTTGTAGTGAATCGGATAATTGACTCATAATGGATCCTGCTTGTGTAATCATCGAAGGTGAAGCTAATTTTTTAATGATGGCTTCAATAACTTTTTGTTGATTCGCTGCACGATCGACATCTCCGTTAGCTAGACTATAACGTTCACGGACAAACCCTAACGCTTTGTCAGAATCTAATTCAACGGTTCCTTGTGGGAAATAGAATCCGCCATGTGCTGATGTAAAGGATTGCGTATTGTAAACAGATACGCCACCAACCACATCAATTAATTTTAAGAACGACGTAAAATTAATGCGTGCGTAATAATTGATTGTTGTACCATACAAGTTTTGTAAAGTGTCAATGGATGATTGCACACCGTAAATCCCTGCATGCGTTAATTTGTCGTATTGATTTTGACCGCCCCCGGCAATGCGCACATACGCATCACGTGGCGTTGTTGTTAATAAAATATTTCCGGTTTTTGTATTTACCGTCATGATAATATTAACATCAGAACGTGATACGGACGAAATTGGCCCGTATGTATCAATTCCGCTAATGTATAAATTAAATGAGGTTGCTCCGTCAGCGGCAACAGTCGGTTTTACACCTTTAATTTGACTGTCTGCTTGTTCTTTTTTAATGACATATTCATACACACGACGAATTTTTGTCGTATAATCGGGAACTTCTTGCTCTAATATACCTTCAAAACTACTGTTTAAAACGATTGCTTCTACATTACCTTTAATTAAAGCGTCATACGCTTGTGTGTAAGATGCAATATCTTCAACATTAACCGCTACACTTTTTGTCTCTTTTAAATGTGACACAAACGTTTCAACATTTTGTTTATCGAGTTGTAAAGGCGCACTGACTGTCTTATTATTTAATTGTTCAATTGTCGTTACGGGACTTTCTTTTAACACGACTACACTCATCGTTTGTTCGGTGTATTGCGTACTTTGTTGCAATTGTGAAAAGCCCGATACTAAGGAATGTGTCGCATATAATCCCGCACCTGCAACTAAACAATATAATATTGAAATAACCGTTACTGTCTTTTTCGCTTTTTTCAATAGATTTAAACACAAAACGCCCAATAAACTAATGGCAACTACGGCATACAAAGCCGTATTTAAGTGTTTAAAATTAAACAAACGATACGTCACAACGTAATAGACAATAACAGCTGATAAGACACTCATGATTACCCATAATAACCAATTGACGATACGATGTCCTTTGCTTTCAGAATTGGTGTATTTTCTTTTTTGTGCTCTTGATACCTCTGGTTTCATACTCTCTCCTTTTGTCACCTGATTCATATGATTGACTAGTCTTAGTCATCAATACCATCAAACTGCATCGATAGTATTTGAATAACGACCAACTAATTTATCATACAAATTCATGCGTTTCATAAAAAGTTTTATACGCTTCTTCCAATAGTTTAGTCGCATCATCAGTAAAATGCAAACCATCTGTTGTGTAGCCATATTTTAAATGATTATTTTCACTCAACCATGTATTGACATCTAGTATTGGTAAGTGGCGTTTTGTCGTTTCATTGCGTAACCATTCATTAATTTGTTTAACGTCCCTATTATTTACTGTTTCTCTAAACAGAGTATATGGAATCGTTGTGATAAACGGTTTAATGTGTCGTGCTTCTAAACAATCGAATAATTTTGTAAAATCGTCAATAATTTGATCAACCGTTCGAGAAACAATTAAATCATTAATACCAATTGAAATAAACGCATGGGTTACGCACGGAGTGAGCAGATTGTCAAGATTAGACAATAACGTATGTAATGTGACACCGCCTTGCGCATAGTTTGCAAATGATGGCATTGAAATTGCCAGCATTCTAGAATCACCTAACATAATGTGCGTTGCTTGTTCATTTTTTAACTGTTGATAGCCCAACGCATACAACTTTTTATTGTTTACTTCACGCAACGCATAATCAAAAAATCGTTGAGCAATGGCATTTTTAAAATCCAGTGCATCATCAATATCAATTGCGGTAGATTTATCCATTTGATACCCAATTGTTTTTTCAGTAAAGAAACTTTGATTGGATAAGTAGGCTGATTTAGTCGATATAAAAATAGCGCCATTTGGATAATACAATTTTTTTTCATTTTGGCGACGGTAATTTTTGTCCACACCAACAATATCTACTAACTCATCTTGTGTTCCTAATGTTGTAAATAAGCGGGGGTGCTTATCAACTTTTGAAATACTCACAACATTTTCAGCTGCTTTGTTCATAAATAACAAATAGGCTTCCTGTATTTGCACACCCGTTCTTAGTGGTGACGTAGCTTGTAACAATACAAAGGGTTGTTCATCATCAAAACGATTTAAAAAATCAGCTAATACATCATACGACGTCGCCGTATCACTGGCTAACGCTTCTTCACGTAACAAAACCGATACCCCTTTTGTTTGGCAAATGTCTGCATACTCTTTTGAATCGGTACTAATATAAATATTTTTTAAATCAAACAAATTACTTTCAATGGCTGCATCAATCGTATGAAAAACCATTGGCTTTCCTTGTAAGAACAACATATTTTTATTCGGTAATCCTTTAGATCCCGAACGAATAGGAATCACACATATTGGTTTCATCCGTCTACTCCTTTATTATTTTTTTAGCCGGTACACCAACGTACGTGCCTTTTTCTGTAATGTGATTCACCACAACAGCACCAGCGCCAATCGTCACTTGATCACAAATATTTTTCACTTGGATAATAATGCTACCACTGCCAACATACACCTGTTCACCTAAATGACACGTTCCGTTGATAGTCGCATTCGGTGCAATATTGCAATGCGGACTAATTTCCGTATGATGTTCAATGAGTGCACCCGTATTGACAACTGTATTATCGTTTATTTTAACTTTCGATCCGATAAAAGCACCAAATCCAACAAAGATACCACGTCCTTGAATACTTTCAGCGGTTAAAACGGATGAACGTTCACTAATAATATTGATAAGTGCATCGTAGTATTTTTCTTTAAGACCATCAAAAATTTCTTTGCGTTTCGCATTATCTCCAATGGTAATAAAAACGGCATCTATTTTTTGATCATTTAAAAAAGATTCCACATCTTTAATTTTACCTAAAATAGGGTAGCCACTATGTTCAATAATATCTTTATCGTCAAAAAATCCAACAAATTCGTATTGGTTTTTATCTAATATGGGTAAAACCGCATCGGCGTGCCCCCCAGCTCCAATAAATGCTACTTTACTTTTCATGAACTTTCTTCTCCTACACTCATTCCATTATACGACATCAAAAAAATCTTTTTCGGCCGTTGGCTCTTCACTCAAATACGCTTTGATGGCATGATAAGCTGTCTGACTCGCATTTTCTTTTTCATACGGGTTATCGTAACGACCAATCGTTTCTAACTGTTTAATAGCTTGTATAATAGCATTTTTATCAACAGGCACATCAATCACGCTGTCCCCACGTAATCGCCCCTTTTGTCGATCGCCAATATTGACCGTTCCTTTTTTCAACGACGGTACTTCAATTAAGCCTGAAGAGGAGTTACCAATTAACCCTTTTGAATGTAACACAAGAGAGTGATACTGTTGTGTTGTTAAAGAGGCAAATACATGGCTATTGGCAGATTGACTGACAAAGCGATTCACTTCTCTCATAATATCATCTGAACCCGTATCCGAATTAGATCCAATAAAAATATACTGCGCATCAATCATTTCCAAGGCACTCGTCAACACTTTGATTTGATCAATTGGTTTCCCATCCGTTTCCAATGTGACCGGATGAAACAACACAACAAAATAATTCGGCTCCAATGTGATACCCAATTGTTCTTGCAACTGCTCTAACGTTAGTTTTTCACTCGTCAACACATTTTCAACACCTAAAGAACCGGTATGCACAACATGCTTTGAATTTTCACCCATTTGAACAATGCGATCGTAATATTCTTTAGCTGATACGAGATGCAAATGACTCATTTTTGTTAGTGCGTGACGAATGGATTCATCAAAATTACCCAACGTTTTTTCGCCACCATGTAAATGGCATACTGGAATGCGATAAATTAACGCCACATTCGCTACGGCTAACATTTCATAGCGATCACCTAAAATAATCAACAGGTCATAGGTGTTTGCACTACACCATTTGGCAAATTCCACTTGCAATGTCGCAATACTTTGAATTAGCGTTTCTTTTGTCGTATCCACTAACTGTATCGGTATTTTTTTAGCGATAGGATAGCCATCTTGTTCAATTGTCCGGTACGTATACCCGTATTTTTCTTCCATGTGCATTGCTGTTGCAACAATATCTAATTGAATGTCAGAATCGTGATATAATCTGTCAATCAACGGCTTTAAAATACCGTATTCTGCACGTGAACCTGTTACAAGACATATCTTTTTGCTTTCTTTAGACAACTCATCATCTCCTTTTACTTTCACATTTACCTATTTGTTTAGTCGTTTCTCTGTCCATTTTTGATGTAATTTCATCCATAAAAGCCCTAATAAACAGCATACACTCACACTAAAAAGCGCATAAAAAAGTTTTCCCATCGCTCCAGATGATGCACCTAGCATATTTTTATATTTATTGTTCAATATAAAGAAATACATCATTTGTATGACATAAATATAGTAGCTGGCTTGCCCGATTTTCTGCGTTACTTTTTGTGTAAAGTGAGATAACTGATACCGATCACTTAACATACCCATAAATAGTACAAATGGATAAAAATAAGCATATATATTCTGACTTCTCCAAGATAAATTAGTAAATGACCGAAAAGAAGTATATTCGACTTTAGTAATATAGACTAAACTAAACAACGCTAATATCCCCCAATATATTTTTTTCGTTTTTTTATGGAGTGCATAATAAACGCCTAGCGCTAGTACAAATACATAGCGTAACAATAATAAACGATACAAAAAATCGGATAGTGTATAGGCGTAATATTCAAATACGACACTAACAATAAATAGGCTAACTAATGTGCGATAAGGAAATTTTTTAATACTATAGTATAGAATTGGCATCACCATAATAACTTGCACCATCATCACAATATAGTACCCACCAGGTCCAAATCCCCCATTAATAAATAATAAAATATACTCACCCAAAGACTTATAACCATCTTTAGCTAAAATAATCATTTGAATGATGTAAACGACAGTAAATGGGATTACTATTTTTGATAATTTTCGCCAAAGATTGCTAAAACGATAATACTCTAACACTTTCTGATTTTTTGAACTAATCGACATTGAAAAGTTATAACCAGACACTAACATGAATAATGGCACTGCCTGTAACATGTGAAAAGGTGCACCGATTTTATTTCTCGTTTCAACAGAGAAACAGTGTAATAAAATAACAAACACAATTGAAATTGCTTTAATAAAATCTATTTTAGCATTATGTTTTCTCATTTTATGATTGCTCCCATTCAAATTGATCATGTCGAATCAATTCATCTTCTTGGAAATCATGTTGTGCTTCTTTACCTAACACCTCATACCAGTGCATTGGCGAAATTCCATTTCCTGGACGTTTAACCGTAATGTTCTCTTCCGTAAAAATATCGCCTTTTTTAATTGCTTTATTGGCAACGATTGATTTACGTGCCACAATTTTATTTTTTTCTTCTACAGGAACAGAAACTTTTTCAAAACTTCCTAATGATTTTTCAATTAAACGCACACCTTTGACCAACGCTTCTAGTACATCTGGTGTAGCACTTGCTTTATGGTCAGGACCGGGCATATTTGTATCCAATGTAAAATGTTTTTCTAAAATTTCTGCACCAAGTGCAGCGGCTGCAATCGGCACTTCATGGCCAATGCTATGATCAGAATAGCCAATGGTTAATTCTGGAAACTCTTTTTTCAATGTAGTAATCACATTTAAATTCAGTGATTCGTACGGCGTTGGATACTCTGTTGTACAATGCAACACACTAATATCGCTTGTACCATTATCTTGTAAAATTTTAACGGCTTGATGAATTTCAGCCATGTTTGCCATCCCGGTAGATAAAATGACCTTTTTATTTTGTTGTCCAATTTTTTCTAAATAGGGTAAGTTGGTAATTTCACCGGACGGAATTTTATATACAGGCATATTGGTACTAATTAAAAAATCTAATGATTCTTCATCAAATGGTGTTGAAAAAACATCGACCCCTTTACTTAACCCGTAATCTCTTAATTCTAAATATTCTTCAAAACTTAATTCTAGTCGTTTCGTCATTTCTAGTTGACTGTCATTTGTTCCTGTTGTTTTCTTTTGATATTCTGCTTTTGGCGCAAAACGCGAAATTAATTTTTCAGCCTTAAATGTTTGAAACTTTACAGCGTCTACACCGCACGATACGGCGACATCGAGCATTTTTTTAGCTAATTGGGCATCTCCATTATGATTACATCCTATTTCTGCAATAATATAAACCATTTGATTCTCCTATTTTTTGTTTTTTATTTTATTCATTAAAGCGAATAATTCATTTTTATAATATAGACTATAAATAACAACCACAACCGCACCGACTAAATAGCGTACGATTATATGATTTAAAAATAAATTCATCAATTCTGCATAGCCTAAACTAATACCGGCTAGTAAACCATAAAATTGAATCGAAAATTCTGTATCATTGTATTTTCTTTTTGAAATCATATAGTGGAAAATGAGCAAGGCAAAATACGACAACAACGTCGCTAAAGCGGCACCGTAGATACCCATCGTTGCAATCATGACAATATTCAACACAATATTAATACCGCCTGAAAGCAACGTTCCAACAGGAATCATTTTTGTATTGGCGTGATAAAATTGAACGTTGACCGGAATCGTGTATAAAAACACAAAAAAGTAACTCAAAATAATGAGTGCAATAAAATGAATACTTTGACTATACTTTTCACCACCCATAAGCAATGCAAACTCTGGATAAATGGTTAAATACCCTAAAGTTAAAAACAGCCCTAAAAAAATATATTTTTTAAAATGTTTTTGTAAATGGACATTTGCCGCTTTCTTTTCTTTGAAATACCACGGTACCCACACCGTATTCATACTCATTAAAACAATTTGAATGATGAGTCCCATTGAATACCCAAAACTATAGACGGCAACATCCGAAATTTGCATGGCATTGGCGATCATGACGCGATCCATTTGATTTAAAATCTGATGGCCTAATTGATGAAAAATAAGTGGTAAAGAGACGCTTAAAATAAATGGCACATACGATTTTGTCAGTACAGGCACTTTTTTACGGTAAAAATAAATGAGTGCAAAAACTGCCGTCAATACAGTAGGGATACCAGCACCGTAGACACGCGCTGCAAAATGATCTTCCCACAAATAAATCAACGTTAGGGATAAGGCGACACCGACAATGGCACTAAACAACGATAACACTAAATTCAACAAACTTTTTTGTAATTGAATGAAATACGTTCCTAAAAAAGTTGTGACATATATACATGTACTTTGAATGAATAGCAATACAACCGATTCAGCAGATAGATTTAACCAATGTGCTAAAACATTTCGTCCAACGATACCAACTACTGTCAATAGGATGGCAAAAAGCAACGACACACTAAGTGCCGTTACCGCATATCGATCATATTCATCTTCTTGATAAGTAATCTTTGCGGCTGATAATGAACCAGATGTTTGAAGCCCAATCACCAAACCAATCATCGCTAAATAAGCGGCGTATAAACTATATTGCCCAAAGGCTTCCGGAGAAATCACACGTGTATAAATCGGTAATGTTATAAATGAAATACCTTGTATAAATACCGTTCCTAACGTATACAAAAATCCGGATTTTAACATATTACTTTTTTTCATGAGGATCCTTTTCGTTTTTTCACCATCGCATAAAGCAACGGGTGAATTTTCATCAACATAATGGATAAAAAGATGTTTTTATCAAAAAGTTGCTTGTTTTTTAAAATGGGATACCGTTTAATTGCTTGTAACAACGTACGGTACTCTTTTTGATGTGTTTGTTGGTGCGTATACATCAAATGTACCAATTTACATTGTTCATGTACCAATTTCGCTTGTGCTAATGGTTGGTGTTCTAGCGCTACTTCATCAACCATTTTTTGCGCCACCACAACGGCGTCATAAAAGCGATCTGAAAACCCACTTTTCATTGCAGACGTTTGACGAAAAATATAATGATACCCCGTATAGGTTGTATTCAATAACATACTGTGACTGTTTTGTAACACCTTAAATAAAAAGTACATATCTTCGCCAATACGCAGATTATTTGTAATGTGAATATCTCGACATTTTTCTGTCTTAAACAATTTATTGCATAGCGAATTGTCCATCATACCCGATGTAAAAAAAGAAACCATACAGTCTTTTTGATTTTTCAAATGGATAATTTGTTCGGGTCGTTTTTTTATCGCCTTCCCGTCTAAATCGATATATAACATATCCGTTGTTGCAATATCGACATCGTACGTCTGTAAATCGTGTAGCAGTTTTTCGTACATTGTTGCTTCTATAATATCGTCTGCATCACAAAAGCCAACATACGCCGTTTTGACTTTAGATAAGCCATAACTTCGAGCAACAGACACTCCAGAATTTTCGATGGTATAGACTGTTATATTAGAAAATCGGTCGGCGTACGTTTGGCAAATGGCTAAACTATTATCTGTCGATCCATCATTCACTAAAACAACCGAAATATCTGAAAATATGGTTTGTTTCACAATCGATTCTAATGTCTGTTCAAGATATTTTTCACTATTAAATACCGGAATGACTATCGTTATCATGCTTTATCCTACCTATTTTAAATTACAATACGATTATGTTTACTAAACTCTTCTGTTAACAACAAAATCATTTTTCTTTTTACCTTTCCTACGAAAGCAAGTGCTGTTGATGAGTGGGTTATACCAATTTCAAACTCTGTATTTAGCATCAAATCAATTAATTCTAAAGGTACTTGAGCGGGTAAAATCTTAACATTTGGGTATACCGTATAATCTAAATCATCTCTTGGATGCACTTTTATATAGACGACATAATTTTGTTCTTGTAACTTTTCAACAATTTCTTTATAAAATTCAAGTTGTTGTTCGGGTTGATTGACATGTATATTTTGTGTATACAGTGGCTGCGTAATAATAAGTGCCGCATTGTTCTCGATAGACAGTGGCGCAACATCGAACAGTTTGAATAACTTTGCTTTCTTTTCATCGGACAACTGATTAAACAGTTCTGTACGCGACGTTTCCGTCATTTTTTTAGAACGCGAATCTTTCTTAACACCATCTAGTGAGTTGACGTT
This sequence comes from Carnobacteriaceae bacterium zg-C25, assembly GCA_017945845.1. Classification (NCBI taxonomy): domain Bacteria; kingdom Bacillati; phylum Bacillota; class Bacilli; order Lactobacillales; family Carnobacteriaceae; species Carnobacteriaceae bacterium zg-C25. The sequence goes on along the minus strand of CP072828.1, from coordinate 70,355 downwards.
AAATTCTTTGCAAAATTTACTAAAACCCTTTGCTCTTGGCGCACCTTTTATCATTCTTTTAATGTTGAAAAGAGCGTCATCAATCCATGTGTCATCTTCTAATTTAGGACTTTTTAAAAAATCATACCCATCTTCTCTCAAAATATAAGGTATTTTATTTTTATGTAAATAATACCCAAAATTATTGGCATCATTATACACAAACACTTGATCCCCTTTAACAACAAATTGAGACATATCGATACTTGTTTTGTTCAAAAGGAATGATGCTTTCGTTGGATAAATTTGTGCATAATCACAAATAGCAACGTCTATATTAAATATTTCGTGTAGTCGATGATAATAAACATCTGTATGTTTCAATCTAGAATCTAAGACGATGACACCATTTTGTGCCTCTTTTTCTGTCAACATGACTAATGTAATCAACAAATGATATGTTGTATTACAAACAAATACTGTACGCATTGTCATTTTACCCTTTCATTACGCCTACTAAAGACAAACATTTAATGTAAACTGCCATTCTAATGTTTTATCATTTACCGTTTTTCAACGTTTTGATATTGAAGACATTTTTTATACCTTTAAACTGGTACGGCGCATAATGTTTTAATTCCGCATTTACAATATTCAGCAACACAATAAAAACACTCGAATAAAGCGTATTGTGGAAACTAGCAAACAACCAAATCACAATAATTAATGGATGGTATTTTAATTTGTATAAAATATAGAAAATTAAACCAAATCCAATTAAGCCATAATCGAAAATCAAACTTAACATGTCTTGATGCATGAACGTGATGCTATAGCCTTTAGTCAACGTTTTTACAAAATCTACTGAACGAACAGGTAAATGCCCAACAATTAATTGACCTACATTATCAAAAATAGCAGCGATGCTACCTTTTAAAATCGTGGTACGGTCTTGTGTACTAGCATTTCCGTCACTACGGACTAGTAACGGTGATAAAATGAAATACAGAGCAACTAACGTTACAACAAGAATACAGACACCTAAAACAATATTTTTTGGCGTCATATACTTTTTAATCGCCACAAAATTGATTTTTTTAACGGCAATCAGTGCGTATTTTAGTAAGACAAGCGCTAAAAATAAAATGAGTCCTGTTCGTGTTTTAGTCAATGTAATTGAAATTCCAGAAAGCACGATTAATAAAATATCTAGTCGGTTCAAATCTTTTTTTCGATATAGAAAAAAAGTGGCACATAGTATCATCATCATTGAAAAAAGAGTTGCTGAATTTTTCAATAACCCAGATGGACGATGATTTTTAAAAATCACCACTTCCAAAAGCGCCACTAAAAAACCAACCATGATACAGGCCGCTAATAACCATTCTGCTTTTTTCAAACGAACGTTACTCCAAAGTACACAGACACCAAGTGTCATGATAAATATATACGAATAAATATCTATTTTTCGAAAAGCCATATACGCAACTGTTAATAGCGATAAGCCAATCAACTTAACATCAAATTGAATATGCGCTAAAAAACGCGTTAATTTTTTCAAATCAAATAATTGTAATTCATATATTCTAAGTGCAACTAAAATAACTAAAATGAATTTATTATAATGCCCCGATGGGACGTTCCATGAATATAATTTTTCAAAAAATAAGCAAAATAATATTAAAATGAATACTGTAGAAAAATTATTTTTATTTAGCGTTAATTTTTTTTGCATACGCATCCTTTTCCTTTACATTATTTAAATATAAAACGATAAAAATATCGAAATAAAACAACTTTCATTCTATGTTTAATGCCTAAAGACATACCGCTAAGTTGGCGCATTACTTGATTTATGACATTATTTAATGTTGATTCTATAACTTTTAACTCTTTTTTATTTAGTTTTACTTTCATCAAACCAATCAATCTAACAATAGCGATGAGGGTTAACGTTTCATCTAGATGATGCTTTTTCATCTCCTCTACTCTTTCTAAAAGAGCATCCAGCACAACCGTATTTTTGAGCGTATATTGTTTTTGCATAATACTGTTATCTCTTACACGATAGACGTATAAGGAGTGATCAATAAACGCGACTGTATTTGATTTAATATACAATTTATACGTTGTAAACTCATCTTCGTGCAGTTTACCAACGGGAAATGTTATTTCTTTATACCATGATAAAGGAGCCAACTTCCCCCATGCCGTTGAAAAGGCAAGACTCGTTTCTCCGGAATAGATGGCATCAATCGCTTCTTGCGTATTAAAAACACGTGTCGCACCATTTTGAGTTACTGTTACAGGTTCGTCTTTCAAAATTGCAACATTGCCAACTACCATATCCGCGTGAGTGGCTTGCAACGTTGTTACCATTTTTTCGATATAATCAGTCGTTACATAATCATCTGAATCTACAAATGTGACATACTCTCCACTAGCAACTTGTAAACCGTAGTTGCGAGCATCGGACAATCCACCATTGGCTTTTGAGACGAACACAAATCGAGAATCGTTTTCTACACATTTTTTAGCGATGTGAATGCTGTCATCGGGTGAACCGTCATCCACAACGATCACTTCAATATTCGTATACGTTTGATGGCATAAACTGTTGATGCAGTCTTCGATATACGCTTCCACGTTATATACTGGTACAATTACACTGACTTTCACAGCACACCTCTATTTTTGGATTAATTCATCAACATGTTCAGCAAACAAGCGATTAAATTCTGCGTTATGGCTTGTTCTTTTAACAGATCGATTTTCTTTTAACAACGCCGTTTCAAGCTCTTCAATGTGATCCACTAATTCAATGTCATAGCCTGTTTCAATCGCGTTTTTACAAAAAATCATTTGATGGTCATTCACGTGCTCGTTGAATTGATGTTGTCGTGGCACTACAATCGGCACCTTCCCATAGGAAATGGCTTGCATAAAGGTAGACGGCCCACCATGAGTAATAATTTTTGTCGCCTGCTTCATATAGCTATGCATTTCTTCAAACGAAATCATTTTTTCATATCGACAATATTTTGGAACGTATGTACAATAGCCTGTCTGGATAAACACGTCGTCCGTTATTTTATTTTGTCTTTTTGACTCATCAACACATTCAATTAAACGATCGAACGGTTGCTCGTGTGTGCCAACAGTTACAAAAATCATTAAAATATACCTCCTATATAAATCGCTTTAGGGTATACTTTTTTCATTTCTTCCCACTGTACAAAAAATAAATCAGAAACGGGATACACCAATTTACCTGTCAATGTCGCCTTATCCACACGATCAAACACTTCCACAAAAACTGTTTTAATACCCAGCAATTTACCAACATAAAAAAACGGAATCGCCACCGCTGCACCACTCGAAATGATGACAGATGGTTTTTCTTTACGCAACACTTTAAACGCTAAAAATAGATTGCGTATTAAATTCCAAATATTACGATTTGTTGGATAATAACAATGGTATAATTTTTCATCTTTTAAAACAGCGTTAGCATCTGGTTTATTAAATGTCACCCAAAATCTATCTTTATTTTCCCAATAGGGACGAAGTAAAGTCAAATGCGTTAAATGCCCACCACTAGACCCTACTAAGCAAATTTTTGTATTTTTCATTATAGTCATCCTATTTTTTAGTATCATATTTATTATACTACATTTTGATTGAAATATGATATATATATATATATATATATATATATATGAAAAAAGTTTACAACCCTTAACTTTGTTATATCACACTTTCCATCATTGAGTTTACCCACAACATATGCGATACTAACGCTATCAACATCACACTTTAAGGAGATCATTATGCATGCGTTTATTCACCACGCGTTAACAAACTATCACACCAAACCATTAGGTCAGCAGCACGCATACGCCGTTTTATTACCGCTAATTAAAAACAACGATTCTTACGATATTCTCTATCAAGTTCGCGCACATCACATTTCACAACCCGGAGAAGTTAGTTTCCCCGGTGGAAAAGCCGAAGCCAATGAAACGTTGATGCACACTGCCATTCGTGAAACGATGGAGGAATTACAGCTTCCAAAAGACGCCATCAACATTATCGGAGAAATCGACTATTTAGTGCACGGCACACGTACCATTCACTGTTTTGTAGGTGTTATTGACGTGCCATCAATTGAACATATCACACCAAACGAAGAGGTAGCAACATTATTTACCGTTCCACTGTCTCACCTTATAGACAATCCGCCCATTGTCTATCCTATAAAAACAGAACTGGTTTTCCCTAAATCATTCCCGTTTGAGCGTATCCCTAACGAAAAAGCGTATCCGTTCCATACGTTTCCGCATACAATTCCATTTTATGACACGTATAACGGACACACCATTTGGGGCATGACGGCACGCTTTACAAAACAATTCATCGACATCATTACCAGCGACTTAACACATACTCCTGACAACAGCCATTAAACAATAGACATCATAACCCCCTATCTAACGGGGGTTATTTTTACGTACCTTGAGGCACATGACAGACTAAATCGACAAACACAAAATCGTGTTGGCGAAAACAACATCCACCAACACGATTTATGATAAACTTCATTATAATCCCGATGTATCCAATAAGGCATCGTACTCACTACGTTCAACGTGACTTAAAATGGCGACCCACGTATTTTCTTTATCCGTACTATTTAATAGCTCGGGTTGCTTTTCTAATGCGTGATGCCACTCCACCACACGCCCATTTAACGGAGACGCTAAATCCGTCGTCGCTTTAGACGCTTCAACGCTAAACAGTGAATCTTCCGTCGTAACGTTTTCGCTTGCCAAAAATTCAAAAAAAGCGACATCTCCTAAATCATCTTGCCCTTTATCAGATAAACCGATACGGTATAAATCATCGTTTATCGGTTCTACCCAAAATCCATTTTCGCTATATTTCATCATTTTCTCCAATTTTCTTCTAACGTTTTCTCTTTCGCACCGAAAGTTACGCTATCATTATACCATATGACAGGACGTTTGATGAGCATACCGTGTTTGGAAAGTAACCCAGCAACATCGTCATCACTCATCGCCGAAAGCTTATCTTTCAACTGCATTTCTCGATACAACTCGCCCGATGTGTTCATCATGCTCGAACGTGTCACGCCATTTTTTAAACACGTCTGTAACAACGCTTTTGTCGGTGGCGTTTTTCGAATATCCACAGTTTCATAGACATGCCCTTGATCGTCCAACCATTTCAAAATTTTTTTACACGTCGAACAGGTCGGGTGTATGTAAACAGTCATTTCCTTTTCCATATTCCCTCCTACACAATTCGCTTAAACAATTTTTCCATATCACGATTGGTTAAATGCACTAGGACAGGTCGACCATGCGGACAATTATACGGATTTTCACATTGCGACAACTCCGCGAGTAACGCACGTGCCTGATACGCATCTAAATGATGATTCGCCTTAATCGACTTTTTACACGACATCATAATCGCTACATTTTCTCTGAACTTGGCAACGGATACTTTCCCATCTTCTAGCGCAATAGCAATCAACTCACGAATCGTCGACTCAACATCTTCTTTAATCCACGTCGGATGTGCTTCGAGCAAGTAACTATTTTGACCAAACGGCTCCAAATGAATGCCAATTTCATTCAGCACGTCCATTTTTTCCGAAATCGCTAAATACTCATTGACGGGATAATCGAGTACGATAGGGACGAGAAGTGTTTGAACGTCATGTCCGACTTGTCCAATCGCCACACGATAAAACTCATACTTAATCCGTTCTTGTGCAGCGTGTTGATCGACAATGTATAAGCCATTCGCATTTTCAGCGAATAAATACGTGCCATGCATTTGCCCAAAATAATGTAATTCTGGAAATCCATTTGATTGTATTTGTTCATCATGACGCCGCGATTCAACCTGCGATGGTTCCGAATAGCTTTCTCCAAAACGATAGGCATCAGGTATATCATTGATTTCAACATCATACTTCGATTGTTCGTTATCCCCCGCTTTACTGTGCGTATCGTTGGCGTGTTCTGTTGTAAAAAGACTATCCGTTTCATGTAGTGTTCCCGAAGCGAATGGTTGATCGTTGACAGCATTATCAAAAGGTACGTTATCTAACTGACGTTCATCAAAAAATGGTAAATCACGAGAAACACTCGTATGCGTAGGGACGGTAGTTTCTTGATTTTTTGATGCAAAATCACGTGTGTCAAACGCTAGTTGTGTTTGTTCACCCTTATCTTCAAAACGTTTTGGCACGCTTTGTGGAATGCGTGTCGTTTTTAACATCGCACTTTCAATCGCTTCTTTAATTAAGGCAATCAATTCTGCTTCTTGACTAATGCGAACTGTTTCTTTTGTCGGATGCGCATTAACATCGACCAACTCAAAGTCCGCTTCTATTTTAAGCACAGCAATAGGGAATCGACCAACCATTAACGTTGAACCGTACCCATCGACTACCGCATTAATTAATTGAAAATTACGAATGTAGCGCCCGTTTAAAAATACAGAAATAAAGTTTTTTCGCGCGCGGGTAACTTCTGGTAAACACGCATACCCGCCAACTGAAAAACGCATGTTTTCGGCATGAATGGACACCATTTTTCGTGCCACATCTGGATGATACACCCCAGCAATTGTTTGTTGTAATTGATTGTTTCCAGCCGTTTTTAATAAACGATTACCATCTACCGTTAAACTAAACGCAATATCGGCATGACTTAACGCAAGACGATTCATTAAATCGGCAATTTTAGACACTTCTGCTTGTAACGACGTAATAAATTTCAATCGTGCAGGTGTGTTATAAAACAAATCACGAACATCAATCGTTGTCCCTTTACGGCCAATCGCTTGTTTATGCTCTTTGACTTGCCCACCTTCAATGACCACGTGTGCTCCGTCCACTCCATCTGTTGATGTCGTTAAAGTCACTTTCGATACGGATGCGATACTCGGTAGTGCCTCACCACGAAATCCCAACGTTGTAATCGGCATACGATCGGGCGATAAAATATGCTCTTTTTCCACTAAAGCCGTTAATTTACTCGTTGCATGCCGTTCAAAAGCAATCAACACATCACTACTATCAATCCCGTCACCATTGTCAATCACTTGAATGCGCGATAACCCACCCTCTTCAATGACCACATCAATTTGGGTACTGTTGGCATCAATCGCATTTTCAACTAATTCTTTCACGACCGACACGGGTCGTTCTACAATTTCTCCAGCCTTAATTTGATTTGAAATGTGCACTGGTAATTCAATGATTTTTCCCATAGTCTACTTCTTTCTAATAATATAACGGAGCGTCCTGTTTATAATACAGTTCTTGCTTGTCTTCAAAAAATAACGGCAACATATCTAAAAACGTTGGCGATACCGTACTTTTATCCAACTCATTTAAATACACCCACGACAACTCCCCTTCAGCCGTTTTTTCTAGTAATTCTCCAGAAAAAACTTGTGTCGTGTAACAAAAAACAACATATCTGTCATTATTGTAATCAAAATTTTTCACACCGCACAACGTAATATCCCAAACGTCCAAACCGGTTTCTTCCTTAATTTCACGAATTACCGATTCTTGAATACTTTCACCAAGTTCGATATGCCCACCCGGAAACGCCAAACCTTTCCATGATTTTTCACGTTTTTGAACAAGCACCTTTCCCGTGTGCGTGTCTTGAATCATACACATATTTGTTAAAACCGCCATAAAACCCTCCTATTTTTTACTTTCCCTAATGGATATAGACCACCAAGTCGATTCACTGTTTAAGTGCGTGCATTTTTCACTTTATGTGTGGTGTATAATGCGTTCCATTATTACCGTTTTCGCATCACTTTTTGTGATATAAATGCTATCCACCACTTCATCTCCTCGTTTCCAAAAAACGCAATTAAAAGTACGCCCATTAAAAACAACCCTAACACCATCGCAAACAACACTAACCCTATTAAGTTGCTTGAAAACCATTGTTGCGGGGAGAGCATGTGTAAAACACCTAATGTGGCAAAGAACACTGCCCAGCACTTCGTTGTCGCCCATACATATTCGTTTATTGAACGCTTCAAACCATATTTAAAAATAATGTACGGTTCAAACCACGTATTTGTGAATAACGTGGACAAGATGGTACCTAATAAAACACCTTCAATGCCCCATTTAAAAACGATTAAAAACAAGCACGAAAACACGAGATTTAATACCGCTTCGGCAATTGGTTTGTAACGCGATTCCCAATATAGACCGTAAGCGTTATAAAAAATAAAGCCTGCGTAGCGATACATTTGAATGAACATGTACACACTAAATAAATGAACCATGTAAGATGACAATAAATACTCTGCGCCAATCCAAACCGTCAGCAACGACTGAATTAAAACGTCAACAAATACCGCCATGACAAACGACAGCACAAAATTTAAAAAATGATACCGTTTAAAAATTTGGTACACTTTATCGTCGTCTGCACTGTGGACTAAATTTCCAACAGACGCATTTTGAGACGTCATCAACTGCAACAAGAACGAATCTAAACTTTTCGTAATAATCGTGTAGTTGGAGTACAAACCAACCGCCGTAACACTAATAAAAGACGACATTAAAATGTTGTCCGTACTAAAAACAACGACGCCTGCAATATTGCCGGCTAAATTACCAATGACATTTTTCTTTAAACTTAATTTTTCAGCGCTACTTAATTTTTCAGCAACCAGCCCATCGCTAATCGGATGCCGTTTATCAACAACATAAGACACTAAAAGATTAGAGATAATTGTTGTTAAAACCGTCATCACCAACACCAAAATATAATTTTGTGTCAGCCATAGCACAATCCATTGCGCAATACTCGATACAATAAATAAGATACAATCAATCCAAGAAATAATATAATTTTCTTGATGGGCAACTAATAGACTTCTTTTATACGAAAACAGAAGATAACCCATAACAGAATTGATTAAAAAGAGAAGATAAATATCTCTAGCTTCTGTACTTAAACTAGGTTCATTTAAAATCGTTGGTAAAAACGGCAAAATCAATACGCCTAGCACGACAATAATGAGTGCAATCAATCGATAAATTTTTCGGTAAAGTTGCATGTAGGCAACAATTTTCCCCGATTGGTTTTCTGCAATTGGTTTATACAACGCAAAGATAATCGACGAACCAATCCCTAGCTCCGCTAAAGACAGCATGCCTAAAATGCTCGTAAAAATACCGTTCAATCCCAAATAGTAGACACCTAGAAATCGAAGAAATACCATTCGATTGATAAATTGAAAAATAAAACGTAGCGAAAAAATTCCAATCGTTGAAATGGAATTGTACCACGCGTGTTGCATCCTAGTTTTCACTTTATACTCCTTTGTGACCGTACAAAATACCGTCATTTTATTACCATCAACACCATACGTTATTGATGATTTTGCCATTTCTTAAACGTTAAATCGACACCGTTTTAGTGCACCTTGCTAAATTCGCGCATTGACCCACTCCGGAATGTACGCTCGATAACAGTTGCTTGGCACCACCTCATCGGCGTACAAGCCTACCGCTTCACCAAACGTTACAATATCTTTTCGATATGCACTGTGTTTGATAGCCACTTCAACTAAAAAGCGGTTAATTTGCCATTGCAATTGCCCACTTGTTTGCATTAACGCTTCTTTTGCCAATTGAATCAGCAATTCCAATTGTTCGCTTGGCATCTTTTTTGCCATACGTTTAATTCGAACGCCCCAAACTAATCGTTCGAACTTATCTGTTTTTTCACTTTGCCAAGCCTGTTCAAAATAGAGTGCATCTTTACGTTTAGCAATCACTTTATCAACCAATTCATCTAAAACCAGTTCACAATCCGTTTGTCGTGCCACATCTAGCAATTGTTCAACCGTTACCGTCTTTGGATTGAGCAAATAAATGCTGATGAGTTCCGTTTCTAAATAGTGAGTGTCGAATAATCGTTTGGCTAACGCATTATTTTGTCCGTACGATTTCGCAATCGCTTTAACATCTTTCATTAACACGCCAAAATACTGCAATGGCATACCCTTTTTTTCTAAATGCTTCATTCGTGCGTCATTTTGTTTTTCTTGTAAATGAACCAATATCGTTTGAACATCTTTACCTAACGCTTTGTCATCGCCTGTTACTTTAAACTGCTTATTTCGTTGACGCAACGCCTTAAAAAAACGTTGTAAAATCGCTTTACAGTCATCTTCCATCACACCACAAATGACATCGGATTGGTGATTAAATCGATCATCTTGTACTAAATTCATCAACGTACCGCATGTTCCTGCCTTTTCGTCTTTTGCACCGTAAACCACTTGCTTTAAACGAGAAAGAATAATCGCACCACTACACATCGGACACGGCTCTAACGTCACATATAGCGTACAATCTTCTAAACGCCACTTGCCCAGCTTTTGATTGGCATCTGCAATTGCCAACATTTCCGCATGCGATGTTGCACTTTGTTGCACCTCGCGTAAATTATGCCCACGACCAATAATCTTTCCATTCAATACAACCACTGCACCAATAGGCACCTCGCCTTTATCGTACGCTTTTTGTGCCTCATCTAATGCCGCTTGCATAAATTTGTCATGTTCACTCATACACTTCTCCTAAAACGGTTTGCTTTTGTATAATAGACAAGACTAAACGCCTAGGCATCTAGTCTTGTGCTTGTCGATAAAAATTACCAATAAATTGTTTTGTTCGCATCACATTAATAATCGCCGCTGGATCCGTTTCAATAATTCCTTGGGTAATCTCTTTGACCTCATACGCCGATACAATTGTTTGTAAAATGTATGTACGACGATGCGTATAACCACCAACTGCCTCTAAACACGTCATTCCATGGTGATGTTTATCAAAATAATAGTTCATCACTTTTTCAGGATAATTTGTTGTGATTTGTAACGTTAATTGGTCGTATCGGTTATGGAAATTTTCAATGGTTTTTGTCGTCACAAATTGGAATACAATAGAATACCCTGCTAACTCAAACCCTTTTTGAAAACCGAACAAAATTAATAAACACGTATTAAAAATAAAGACATATTGCCAAATGGCGCGCCCTTTTTTATTGGATACGTACAGCGCGATAAAGTCCGTCCCACCAGTTGATGCATTGCCTTGCAACGCAATAACGATATACATTCCCGTTAATACGCCACCAACTAGTACGGCTAACATGACATCATCAATAATCGGTTCAAAATTGAATACGGATAAAAAGAACGTACTCAATGTAACTTGGAATAACGTCAACAGTGTAAATCGTTTACTGATACCTTTATAACAAAATCCCGCAACAATAAAGTTCAATCCCCATGACACAACCGAAAACGGTACGGCACCACCCGTCACATTTTCTACAAGTACACCAAGCCCTAAAAATCCTCCCGGAAGCAAGTGAGCTGGATTTAATACCGCTTGTAAAACAAATGTCTGTAAGAAAGATGCCGCAACAACAGCACCAATTGATATTAATAATTTATAACGATTCATAATTGTCATCGACTCTTACCACTCTTTTAAAATTTTGTTCACTCACAAACATGAGTTGTTCATACACTTTATCGGCATGTATCATTGTCGAAAAGGTATCCATATCCCCTTTTTTAAATTGTGTTGTGTAGCTTGTGTTATCTAGCTGTTTCAAATAAGCCTTGCCTTTTGGCGAAAAGCCAAGCACACGTAACGGTACACTATTTTTTTCAAACCTGTTTTGGATGATTTCAGTTGTCCAGCGCAACACAATATACACACATAACCGTTGCAACCGTTTCTTTGTAAACCGTTTATTTTGTACTCGATTTAAAAAGTCGGCATAATCTCGTGCAACAGCAACTTCTCTTTTAAGCACATGCTCAATACCTTCGCTCATTTGATAAATGTGACGCAATTCCTCCAATGAACTTTGTATAATTTGATACTTTAGCAATTGCCAAAATAACGTATCGTTATAACACCTTTTTTGCAACGCGTCATCAATCAATTTGGGCACATACGTTGAAACATCTTGATGATGAGTGCGTGCCAAGCGAATCGCAGTCGCACTAGCAATATCTCCATTCGATAACGTTTTATCCGAATGATTGGACACCACACGTTCAATTGGTAATAACGTCATGTCATAGTTCAATGTGCGCATGCCTTTGATATAGGTGTATGCTAACAACTGATTAGGCAACATTAAGGTATCACGACTAAAACGTTGTGCATGTGACTTAGAAAAATCTTTTTCTATCATGGACAAGGTTTTTTCAAGCGGAATGGTATCTTTATGCGAAACTAAATCAGCCATAATTTCACGATTTTCTACACCAAACGATAGTTCACTCAGTTCAAGTTGCTTGGCAACTTTCATTGCCCCTAACCCAAAATAATCTGCCGCTTGTACGGCAAATTCATTTGGCAGTTCAACAACAAGATCAACGCCACTTTCTAATGCTGCTTGTGTACGTGTCCACTTATCTAGCAGAGCAACTTCTCCACGTTGTACCCAATTACCACTCATCACACTCACTAACACATCACTCGTCATCAAACGCTTCGTTTGTGCAACATGATGCGCATGCCCGTTATGAAAAGGATTGTATTCAGCGATAATCCCGCAGGCTTTCAATGGTTTATTGTTCATCTTTAATCAAATCTTTAATCAATCCGTACATATACTCGTCCGCTGCGAACACTTTCAAGTCATTCACACCTTCACCTAATCCGACAAATTTCACAGGAATATCCAAATCGTGACGAATCGCTAAAACGACACCACCTTTTGCAGTCCCGTCCAATTTCGTCAAAATCAAACCTGTAATATCCGTCGTTTCATTAAATTGTTTTGCTTGAATTAAGGCATTTTGACCCGTTGTGGCATCTAAAACCAACAACACTTCTTGCGCACCACCCGGCACTTCGCGGTTAATAATACGCTTAATTTTTTCCAATTCCGCCATCAAGTTGACTTTGTTTTGTAAACGACCTGCCGTATCGACTAACAAGTAATCAACCGACTGCTCTTTAGCCTTTTTAATCGCATCAAACACAACAGACGCTGGATCACCACCAAATTCACCTTCAACGACTTCAACACCGATACGTTCGCCCCACACACCAATCTGTTCAATGGCTCCGGCACGGAACGTATCTCCTGCGGCTAGCAACACTTTTTGACCAGATTGTTTCAATTGATGCGCCAACTTTCCAATAGACGTTGTTTTTCCAACACCATTCACACCAACGAATAACACCACCGTCAATCCATCCGGATTTTTCGTCAACACATGATTGGATTTATTCCCTTTTTCATAAATGGCTACTAAATGATTCACAATCGCGCGTTTTACTTCCTCTTGCGATGTTGCTTTCCATACCGCTTCATCATCACGTAACGCATCCGCCAAAGCAATGGTCATATCAAACCCGACGTCGCTTGTAATCAATACTTCTTCTAAATCATCAAAAAATTCATCATCGACACCACTAAATGATGAAAACAACGCATTCAATCGTTGCGAAAATGACGTACGCGTCTTTTCCATCCCTTTGTCGTATTCATCAAACGTAATACGACTTTGCGATTGTACCGCTTCTTGCGTGGCTTGTACCGTCTCATCTTCTCCGGTAAACGCACGCTTAATTCGATCCCAAAATGACATAATTTACTCCTTCTATTTGTTCAACACAAATTTTTCTATCGCTTGGGCTACCCCATGCTCCATATTGGTTCCCGTCACATATTTGGCAACAGCTTTGACGTGTTGTGTTGCATTGCCCATTGCCACGCCATATCCAACAGCTTGCAACATCGCCATATCGTTTGCTTCATCTCCTAGCGCCATACACTCTGCCATGGTAATGTTAAGCAATTGACACAACTGTGCAATCCCAAATGCTTTATCAATCCCTTTTGGCATAATCTCTAATAAATTAGTCCGTGATTTAAAGACATTCATTCGCTCAAAAAATGCTTTTGGCAATTGTGATACTTGGCAATCTAATCGATCCTCCGGACAACAACACACCGCCTTAACAAACGTATGCGTATCATCAAACGAATCAAATTCACGCCGTTCAAACGTCAAGTTTTTAATAATTACCGGATAAAGTGATGGATTATTTTGCGGATAAGTCGGTTCATACACTTTTTCTAAATCAATGGCATTCATTGGCAAATCGTGTGCGGACAACGTTTCGTAAATGTATCGCACATCGTCAAGCGTGTGCGGATGCATCGCTAAAATTTCACGCGTTGTTGCACGTTGGACTAAGCCACCGTTAAACGTGATGACGTAATCGTTATGTTCGGGCAATTCCAACGCATCAATAATAGATTGAATACCCATAATTGGACGCCCTGTGCACAGCACCACGTACACCCCTTGCTGAATAGCATCTTGCAAAGCTTTTTTATTTTCAGGCGACACTTGCTTATCATCTGTCAACAATGTCCCATCTAAATCTAAAGCAATTAACTTAATCATCACACTTCCTCCAAATAGTAAGTTAAGTATACCATAGAATGCTCAAAACGAAACGACAAAAAGCACGCGCTTTACAATTTAATGGACGTGGGATGACTTGTATACGTTACATTTTAAATCATCACGCTTTACTTATACATTTACTAATCATTAACTCATCAACAAAGCGTCTTAAATTTTTCATTTTACCACAAATTCCCTATATGCATTTTTATATACACGAGAAAAAACTACCCATCTTTCGATAGGTAGTTTTCCAAATTACGCATTAAACGGACTGCGTTTTCCTTCTTTGTAATATTCTTGTTTATAATTGTCCGGCATCATGCTACCACCCGTTGCCCAAGCAATGTGTGTCGCATTTTTCAATTTATCAACTAAATTGTATTTTTCTAAATATGCTCGGCCGTTTTCGCTATTTAATAGCGCATTCACACCCGGAATACCAGCAATGGCTGCCGGTTCCAATGGAATATCTTCTAAATCAACGAGCGCACTCAACCAATGCATCACTTCTGCTTCTGTCATTGTGTACCCACCAGAAAATAGTGTTTCCATTGCTTGCGCAACAAACCCTGACGTTCTTGGAACCGCTAAACCGTCCATAATGGTTTTACCTTCTAGGCCGAAATCTACAACAGATACCCCATCATATTGACCGGATAAAACACCACATAACATCGATGGCATCGTTGTTGGTTGTGCATGGAAGCAGTGAATGTGATCGCCAAAATATTGTTTCAAACCGAACGCCACCCCACCTGGACTACCGCCAATACCACAAGGCATATACATGAATAATGGATGCTCTTCATCAACCGTAATATTCATGTCTTTTAATTGTTGATACAAACGTGATCCCGCAATGGTATACCCTAAAAACAAGTCTTCTGAACGCTCGTCGTCAACAAAGTAAGAATATGGGTTGCTCTCTGAATCAATACGTCCACGTGTCACCGCTTCTGTAAAGTTCGTTTGATGTTCAACAACACGAACACCTTTCGAACGCAACAATTCTTTTTTCCATTCTTTTGCATCGTATGACATGTGAACAGTTACGTCAAACCCGAATTTTTCAGCCATAATTCCAACGCTAATACCTAAATTTCCTGTTGTTCCAACCATAACGGTATATTGCGAAAAGAATTTTTTAAATTCATCACTGTTAAATTTAGCATAATCGTCATCAATTCCGGTTAATAGTCCATTTTCTAACGCTAATTTTTCAGCGTGTTTCAACACTTCATAGATAGCTCCACGTGCTTTAACTGTTCCAGAAATTGGTAACGTGTCATCACGTTTTAAATACAAATTACCATCAATCGTTAAGTTGTACGCTTTTTCAAGTGCACCTTTTAAATGATCTAATTTCGTCAAACCTGATTCAATCACGCCCCCTGCTGACGCTGTTTCGGGATATGCCACTTTGAAAAAGGCTTTAAAACGTTCCATACGTTGCTCAACATCTTCAACTTGTTCACGCGAAAAACGATTCGTTTTCATCGCCTCTTCAAACGTTGGACGTTCATCGTTATACCAAAAAACAGGCTCTTGCTTTTTGATACGCTCTAAAATTTCTTGTTTATTGTTACTCAAAACAGTAACCTCCTTGACCTTTATGTTCCCATTATACTATTTTTTTGACACAATGAAACGAATTAATCAAAAAACTTACGGATTTTTTTAGGCTGTTTTTTTACTGTATCACAAAAATATAAAGTGTTTTTATCCGTTTTTTCACTCCGTATGATCACCTACCTTGTGATACAGGGCATCGTTGTATCCGTCATATGAATAAACCACACCGCCTGATTATTTCAAATGTATTGTTATTGGATAAATTGATTTTACTATTGATTGAACATACCCTGTTTCAGAAATAGTAAAGCAACAGTAAAACCCCATTATTTTTGCAAAAAGCATTGCATTTTATAAAATCTACTGATATACTTATAATAAGGTATACTATATGTATCCCTTATATATATATTAGAGAGGAGCTATTTTATGTTCAAAAAAGAAAGTGTGAAGTACCTTGTTAGAAAAACAGCTTACGGATTAGGTTCTGTAGCAGTTGGTTTCGCATTGTTAAATACACCACTTATCACACAAGTCAGCGAAACGTTGGCACCAGTTGCATACGCAGCAGACTTTAAAAGAGTGATTAACTCAGAAATTACTCCACAGCAACTAAAAGTAACGGTTATCGGAGAATCAAATAGCAAAGTTGAGGTTGAATATGACCAAGCTGATGATTCTGAGCCATTATACACGTTAACAGAAAAAGCAAACGGAGACGGAACATCAACATATACTTTAGATAAACGTTTCCCTGGAAATGTAGGCTACAATCCATTAAAAGTTTTATTTACAAAAGACAACGTTACAAAAACGTATAACTTACCCGAACCAGCATCTGTTTTATCAAAATTGGCTAGAACACCAATCGAAAAAACAAGAGTAGCCGATCCAAACGCATTAACAGCCGACGAGCAAAATGCGATTATCGCTAAAATCGTAAAACGATTTAACGAATTTGGTCGTCCAATTACAGCAGCTAACGTTTCCTATTCTCCTGCACTAAAACAATTCGCAGTGGACGAAGATATTGACCTTACAGGAAAATATCCTGAATTAGATGTTTATCATGCACATGTAACATTAGGTGTTCAAGCAGTTATTGATTTAAACGCTATTCAAAACACCAACATTCAAATTACAAACGAATTTTTATCAGGTGCAAGTTTCTTAGGACCTGCTGATGGTAAAGCTGTGGCATCTTATGACGGTAAAGAGTACAAGTTAGTAGCCGCTAGAGCTAGCCAATACGTTTATTCATTGGATATTTCACGAAATTCAGGGTATAGAGAGACAAAATTCGATGTGGTCAACAACAACGAAACATTAGAATTTAAATTGGTAAACGCTGACGGTGAAACGTTAACCAAAACAGTAGATGTTTCTGAACAATTGCAACACAAAGTCGACCAAGCACTAAAAGCAAAACCGTTAGAAAAATCAGTAAGAGAAAACAACAACCGCTTTACAGATGACGAAGTCGCTGCATTTTCACAACGTATTAGAACATACTTAACCGAAATGGGATTAGGCGACCGCATTGAATCGATTAACCAACAAGGTAATACAAACATCCGAGTTCTATTTACACCAACAACGACAACAACCGAAAACGGAACAGACACTGTACAGTTCGGATATATTTTCACGCCAGAAAAATTATACACTGTTGGAGAACCTGAACCTGTTTTACCACCAGAAATCGAACAACCTACTGAGCAACCAGCGGAACAACCGTCAGAACAGCCAGAAGGAAACACAGGTGAAACGCCAACCAACCAAGATACACCTGAAAGCACGACTGGTCAACAAGACGAGCAAGCAGGTAAAGACGAAGAAACAGCTAAACCCGACACAACAGTAGAAAAAACACCTGAACCGTCAAATAATCAATCAACTGAACAAACAGCGGAACAAACGGGAACAGCTTCATCAGAAACGTCTGATAAAGCAAAAACACCTCTATTACCGCAAACAGGTGAAACAGAGCAATCTACAACATTGTATGGAGCAACTGCTCTTGGATTAGGATTAATGATTGCAGCATTCAAAAAACGCTTCAACAAAGAAACTAAATAATTGTATTTCAAAACGCTGAAATCACACCACCCCCCTCGCAAGAAAATCTTACGAGGGGGTTGTTTCTATACAAAATGATATGGTGAGCAAAAATTAAGCAACTTCATCAACCGATAACAAGAACTGTCGTTCGTTATCGGTTTTTGTATTTTTAAATAAACGTTTCATAAACCATTACACAATCGATAGTAATTGGTGTATACTAGATGCATAGGTCATGATAATTCTCCTTTGATTGGTTTTAGCGCTTTAATTATAAGGGAATATCTGACCTTTTTGTATATATAATTTAAAAGGTGTTGATAGGTTCCTTGCGGAAGCCACCAACACCAAATATTATAGAACCGAAATAAGTCCAAATTAAGTCCACAAATGACAAAAACACCGCACACTGTGATACACAATGTGCGGTGTTGAAATTAAACATTATTATTTTAATGTTACAGAAGCACCAGCTTCTTCTAATTGAGCTTTTAATGCTTCAGCGTCTTCTTTAGAAGCGCCTTCTTTAACGATAGATGGTGCGCCATCTACTAATTCTTTAGCTTCTTTTAAACCTAAACCAGTAGCTTCACGTACAACTTTGATTACGCCGATTTTTTTGTCGCCAGCGCTTGTTAATTCTACGTCAAATTCTGTTTTTTCTTCTGCAGCAGCAGCGCCACCAACAGCAGCTACAGCTACAGGAGCAGCAGCAGTTACGCCAAATTCTTCTTCAATTGCTTTTACTAAGTCGTTTAATTCTAAAATTGTTGCTTCTTTAATGTCAGCAATAATTTGTTCAATGTTTAATGCCATTTTAAATTTCCTCCAAATTTATATTAATTATAATTTATGCTGAATGTTTCAGCGTTAATGTGTTTGAAAAAGGGATTATGCCACTTCTTCTTTTTGTTCTGCAACAGCTTTGAAAACCAACGCTGTATTGCGAACTGGTGCTTGTAAAACTGATAAAAGCATAGATAACATACCGTCTTTGTTTGGTAATGCTGCTAAAGCTTCTACTTCTGATTTACCAACAACTTTACCTTCAACAATACCTGCTTTAATTTCTAATGCCTCTGCAGTTTTTGCAAAATCAGCTAAAATTTTAGCTGGTGCAACTGCATCATCATTTGAAAAAGCAACAGCTGTAGGACCTACTAAAGCTTCATCTAAGCCTTCTAAGTTTTGAGCTGCTACCGCACGACGTACGATTCCATTTTTTAATACACGGAACTCAACGCCAGCTTGACGTAATTGTGAACGTAAACGTGTTACTTGATCAACGGTTAAGCCTAAGTAGTCCACGATAACAACTGAAGATGCGTCTTCAATTTTTTTAGCGACTTCTTGAACTAATTCCGCTTTTTTAGCAATAATTGCTTCGCTCATTGTGCCACCTCCATTAAATTTTGGGCAGAATTTTTTTAATAAAAAAACTCCACGTCGCCCAAGACATGAAGAAGTACAGATAATCATATGTAATCATTCTGTTCCCCTCGGTAGGATTTTTAAGATAAGCTCCCCTACTGTCTTTGGTTTACCTTAACCATAATACTAACAAAATGCTATTCTGTCAACCTTTTTCAGCGAAAATGGGTAAAAAAAAACTAATGAAACCTCATTAGCATAAAAGTATTTATATTACCACAGGTCTTTTGACCTGCGGTAATATAACGAGCTAGACTGTGAATGATTTCAACCATCATAACGCTCTTTTTATAAATTAAACCAACTCAATGATAACCATTTGAGCGCCATCACCACGACGTTGTTCAGTTTTTAAGATACGTGTGTATCCACCTTGACGTCCTTCGTAGCGTGTTGCTAAACCATTGAATAATTTTTGTAGTGCTGTTTCAACAACTACAGTGCCTTCTTCTTCACGTACTGATGCTACTTCGTTACGTACAAAAGCTGCCGCTTGACGACGTGCATGTAATGTACCACGCTTACCTAAAGTAATCATTTTTTCAGTAGTTGAACGGATTTCTTTAGCTCTTGCTTCAGTTGTTACGATACGCTCATTAATCAATAAATCTGTTGTTAAATCACGTAGCATTGCTTTTCTTTGAGCACTTGTACGACCTAATTTACGGTATGCCATGAATGAGATCCTCCTTTACATTGATACTTAATCTTCTTGACGTAATGTTAAGTTTAACTCAACTAATTTGTTATGTACTTCTTCTAAAGACTTACGCCCTAAATTACGCACTTTAATCATTTCTGCTTCTGTTTTATCAGTTAACTCTTGAACAGTGTTAATGCCTGCACGTTTTAAACAGTTGTATGAACGAACAGATAAATCTAACTCTTCAATTGTCATTTCAAGCATTTTTTCTTTATGCGTATCTTCTTTTTCTACCATAATTTCAACTTTACGTGTTTGTTCACTTAAGTTGACAAATACATCTAAATGTTCAGTTAAAATTTTAGCTGATAAACTGATTGCAGCTTCTGGACTAACTGATCCGTCTGTCCAAATGTCTAACGTTAATTTATCATAAATATTTTTTTGACCAATTCTTGTATTTTCTACTTGGTAGTTCACACGACTGACAGGTGTGTAGATTGAATCAATTGGTAACACACCAATTGGCATATCATCACGTTTGTTGTGTTCTGCACGAACGTAGCCGCGACCTGTACGCGCTGTAAGTGACATTTTTAAATGCGCACCTTTGGCAACTGTACAAATATACAAATCTGGATTTAAAATTTCTACATCACTTGATTTTGTAATGTGATCAGCTGTAACGACAGCAGGACCAACAACATCAATTTCTAATGTTTTCTCTGTTACATCGTTTAATTTTAATGCTAGTTTTTTGATATTTAAAATGATGGTTGCTACATCTTCAACAACACCTGGTACTGTTGAAAACTCATGTAAAACACCTTCGATTTGAATATCGGTAATTGCTGCACCCGGTAATGAAGATAACAAAATACGACGTAGTGAATTTCCAAGGGTTGTTCCATAACCGCGTTCTAGTGGTTCCACAACGAATTTACCAAACTTGGCATCTTCGCTGATCTCAATCGTCTCAATCTTTGGTTTTTCAATTTCGATCATTTTTTATACCCCTTTCGAATTTAAACAGTTTTACTGTCTCAAACTACTTTTAAGTTTACGTTTTTCTTCTTTAAAATTACACGCTTCCAAATCTCTAGTATAAATTATACACGACGACGTTTTGGAGGACGGCAACCATTGTGTGGGATTGGGGTTACATCACGAATTGATGTAATTTCTAATCCAGCAGCTTGTAAAGAACGAATTGCTGATTCACGTCCTGAACCTGGTCCTTTAACTGATACTTCAACTGTTCTCATACCGTGTTCGATAGAACCTTTAGCAGCTGATTCAGCAGCCATTTGCGCTGCGAATGGAGTAGATTTTTTAGAACCTTTAAATCCTAAAGCACCTGCTGATGACCATGACACAGCATTTCCATGAACATCTGTAATCATAACGATTGTATTGTTGAATGTTGAACGGATATGTGCAATACCTGATTCAATATTTTTTTTCACGCGACGTTTACGAGTCACTTTTTTAGCCATGAAGTTTAACCTCCCTACTTAGAATTATTTTTTCTTGCCTGCAATTGCTTTTGCTGGGCCTTTACGAGTACGTGCATTATTTTTAGTATTTTGTCCACGAACTGGTAAACCACGACGGTGACGGATACCTCTGTATGATCCGATTTCCATCAAACGTTTGATATTTAAGCTAACTTCACGACGTAAGTCACCTTCAACTTTTAATTTGTCAACTTCCGCACGAATACGGTCTAATTGATCGTTTGTTAAGTCTTTGACACGTACATCTTCAGATACTTCTGCAGCTGCTAAAATATCTTGAGAAGTTTTCTTTCCAATACCAAAAATGTATGTTAAAGAAATTACTACACGTTTATCACGTGGTACGTCTACACCTGCGATACGAGCCATTTACGGCACCTCCTTATAATTATCCTTGACGTTGTTTGTGTTTTGGATTTTCACAAATTACCATAACACGACCATTGCGTTTAATGACTTTACATTTTTCGCAAATTGGTTTTACTGAAGCTCTAACTTTCATTTTTTTACCTCCTCTAAAGTAAACGATTTATACATCATTTAATCAAAAACAAGAAACTATCTTATTTTATGGATGGAGTACAATTATTTAAAGCGATATGTAATTCTTCCACGAGTTAAATCATATGGTGATAACTCAACCGTTACTTTATCCCCTGGTAGAATACGAATGTAATGCATTCTGATTTTTCCAGAAACATGTGCCAATACAATATGGCCGTTTTCTAATTCTACTTTAAACATTGCATTCGGCAAAGTTTCAACGACTGTTCCTTCAATTTCAATCACATCGTCTTTAGCCACGCCTTTATACCTCCTTAACTATCCGCTTCTTTTATAGCTCTAACCCTCAAATTATACCATGAAATCAAGGCTTTGAAAAGGTTGCGCTAGATTACTTTTCAATGATTTTTTTGACTTCTTCAAAGACAACAGCGATATCGTCTTCTCCATTGACATTAAATAACACTTGTTTTTCAGCATAATAGTCTAATAAAGGTTGTGCTTGTTTTAAGTTGATTTGAATACGATTTTCAACTGTTTCTGGTTTGTCATCTTCGCGTTGATAAAATTCATGCGACCCACACTTATCACAAACACCTTCCACTTTTGGTGGATTGTTTAATTTATGATACGTTGCACCACACCCACGGCAAATGATACGGCCTGTTAAGCGCGCTTGCAACACTTCTGGATTCACATCAATGTTAATCACTGCGTCAATTTTTCTACCTAATTGTTCTAAAATCTCGTCTAAAGCGTGTGCTTGGGCTAATGTACGTGGAAATCCATCCAATAAGAAGCCTTTTGCTGTATCGTCTTGAGCTAAACGCTCTTTCACAATACCGTTAGTTACATCATCTGGTACTAACTCACCTTTATCCATATAAGATTTAGCTTGTACACCTAACGGTGTTTCATTTTTCATTGCTGCACGGAACATATCTCCTGTTGAAATATGAGGAAACTTGTATGTTTCAACAATCTTTTCAGCTTGTGTTCCTTTACCTGCCCCTGGCAAGCCCATCAATAAAATATTCATTACTACTTCCTCCAGAGATATTGCAGTAAAACGACAAAATGTGATTTGCCGCGTTACTGAATAAATCCTTTATATTTACGTTTCATCAATTTTCCTTGAATTTGTTTAGATGTTTCTAAAATAACACCAATCACAATTAAAATATTCGTTCCACTTAAAGATAATCTTGAAGGGAAAGACGGAATCACTAATGACGCGATAATCGGAATTGCTGCAATAAGTGCTAAGTAAACTGATCCAACTACACTTAAACGCATTAGCATTTTAGATAAGTAGTTTTCAGTTCCTTTTCCGGGTCTTACACCCACAATGTATCCACCTTGTTTTTGTAAGTTTTCTGCCACTTTTTCAGGGTTAACTTGAATAAATGCATAGAAGAACGTAAACAAGATGATTAGCGTAATATAAATTACCGCTCCCACTGGTTGACGATAATTAAAGGCTGTTTGCAACATTTGGAACCAACCGCGATCCGCGTATTGTGTTGAAAAGAAGCCTAAAATTGTAGATGGAATTAAAATAAATGAGCTCGCAAAAATAACAGGCACTACACCAGCCGAATTAATTTTCAATGGTAAATAAGCCATTTTACTAGCTCCATTGGCACGCTTAGAATATTGTACGTGAAGTTTGCGTTGTGCTTGTTCCATGAGAATGACAAAAGCAAACATTAGCAACAATAATGCGACACCACCTGCTACCACAACAAGACGACGTTTTAATGAAACGTCAGCGTTGCCTAAATATCTAACAAATAGGCTGTATAATTCTCCGGGTAGTTGTGCAACGATACCACTTAAAATAATAAGCGATGTTCCGTTACCTACACCTTTTTGCGTAATTTGTTCACCCATCCACATCACTAACATTGTACCGGCAGTTAAAACCAACGCAATCATTAAATAAGATTGAGCTGATGTATTTCTAACTAAACCGAAACCTGTTAATGCGTTAAAACCTAGTGAAATACCGATGGCTTGAACGAAACCAAGAACAATTGTGAAATATACGGTTGCACGATTTAATTTACGACGACCAACTTCACCTTGTTTTGACCATTCACTAAACACCGGAATGATGTCCATTTGTAACAACTGAACAATAATTGATGACGTGATGTATGGTGAGACCCCTAGTGCAAAAATAGAATATTGTTGCAAGGCTCCCCCACCAAACGTATTTAAAATACTAAACAAACTGTTTCCAGAGTTTGACAAACGCGCCATAGCCGCTGCATTAACTCCCGGAACCGTAATTTGTGTCCCAATTCTAAATATAACAATCATCATAATAGTAAAAAAGATACGTTGACGCATCTCTTTTACTTTAAAGGCTGATTTTAATAATGAGAACATTAAATCACCTCTACTGAACCACCAGCAGCTTCAATAGCTTCTTTAGCTACTTGCGAAAATTTGTGTGCTTTAACAGTTAATTTTCTTTCTAATTTACCATTTGCTAAAACTTTGATTCCTGATAACTCTTTTGAAACGATTCCAGCTTCAAATAAAGCAACAGGTGTTACTTCAGTTCCATCTTCAAAACGGTTTAAGTCAGATAAATTAACAATTGCGTATTCTTTACGGTTAATGTTAGTAAAACCACGTTTTGCAATACGTTTGAATAATGGTGTTTGACCACCTTCAAAACCTAATCTTACACCACCGCCTGAACGTGCTTTCTGACCTTTGTGTCCACGTCCCGCTGTTTTACCATTTCCTGAACCTTGACCACGACCTACACGGTTACGTACGTGACGTGAACCTGCAGCAGGTTTTAATGAATGAAGTTCCATTGATGAGGCACCTCCTTATTGTAAAATATTATAAAATTTAAATTTCTTCTACTTCTACTAAGTGAGAAACTGTACGAACCATACCTTTAATCGCATCGTTTACAGGCTTCACAACTGTTTTGTGAGGTTTTGTTAAACCTAAAGCTTTGCATGTATCGATTTGATTTTGAGGACGTCCGATTAAGCTACGTTTTAAAGTAATTTTTAATTCTGCCATCTTTAAGTCCTCCTATTATAATTCTTCTACTGATTTGCCACGTAATTGCGCAACCTCTTCAGCACGTTTTAATTGTTTTAATCCTTCAATCGTTGCACGAACCATGTTTACTGGTGTGTTAGATCCTAATGATTTACTTGTTACATCGGCAATACCTGCCAACTCAACAACTGCACGTACTGGTCCACCTGCAGCAACTCCAGAACCGGCAGTAGCTGGTTTTAACAATACGTTACCACCACAGAAACGTCCAATTACTTCGTGAGGAATTGTTGATCCTACAGTTGGTACTGAAATTAAGTTTTTCTTAGCGTCTTCGATTGCTTTACGGATAGCTTCTGGAACCTCTTGAGCTTTACCAGTACCGAAACCAACGTGACCATTTTTGTCACCCACAACCACTAAAGCAGCAAAACGTAAACGACGTCCACCTTTAACAACTTTTGTGACGCGGTTAATAGCAACAACGCGATCTTCTAATTCTAATTTTGTATGATCGATAAAAGCCATGAATGGGTATCCTCCTTCTAAAATTCTAGTCCATTTTCGCGTGCAGCTTCAGCTAAAGCTTTCACACGGCCATGGTATAGATAACCACCACGGTCGAAGACTACTTTCTTGTAATTTTTTGCTGCTGCACGTTCTGCAACTAATTTACCTACGATTGCAGCTTGTTCAGATTTAGTAGCTTTTGACACTTCTTTATCTAAAGTTGAGGCACTTGCTAGCGTCACACCCGCTACGTCATCAATTAATTGAGCGTAGATGTGTTTATTTGAACGAAAAACATTCAAGCGTGGGCACTCAGCAGTACCAGAAATTTTTGATCTTACGCGCGAATGACGAGCTTGGCGCATTTTGTTTTTATCTGGTTTTGTAATCACTTTGACACCTCTATATTTTTTTAATAACAGGATAATAATCGTTTAATACGATTATTTACCTGTTTTACCTTCTTTACGACGTACGTATTCGTCAGTGTAACGGATACCTTTACCTTTATATGGCTCTGGTGGACGTACACCACGGATGTTGGCTGCTAATGCACCAACTTTTTCTTTGTTAATTCCACGTACAATAACTTTTGTGTTTGATGGTACTTCTACTGTTAAACCATCTTCTGGTGTGAATTCAACCGGATGAGAGTACCCAACGTTTAATACTAATTTAGTACCTTGTAATTGTGCACGGTAACCAACACCGACTAAATCTAATTCTTTAGAAAATCCTTCAGTAACACCAACAACCATGTTGTTTAATACAGCACGTGTTGTTCCGTGTAATGAACGGCTTTCTTTTTCGTCATTAGGACGAGTAAATGTAACTTGTGTTTCTTCCACGTTAATTGTAATAACTGGAGAAAATTCGCGAGTTAACTCGCCTTTAGGACCCTTAACTGTTACGTTATTCCCGTTAACAGTAACGGTTACGCCATTTGGAATCTCAACTGGTTTATTACCAATACGACTCATGACTGCACCTCCATATAGTTTAATTTATTTTTACCAAACGTAAGCTAATACTTCGCCGCCTACATTTTTTTGTCTTGCAACTTTATCAGTGACAACACCTTCAGAAGTTGAAAGAATTGCAATACCTAAACCGTTTAATACTTTAGGCACTTCGTTTGTTTTTGCATAAACACGTAAACCTGGTTTTGAAATACGTTTCAAACCTGTGATAACGCGCTCGTTGTTTTGTCCATATTTTAAGAAAACACGGATAACGCCTTGTTTGTCATCTTCGATAACTTCAAAGTCTTTGATAAATCCTTCATTTTTAAGAATTGTCGCAATATCTTTTTTCATGCGTGATGCAGGTGCTTCTAAAACCGCGTGACGAACCATGTTCGCGTTACGGATACGAGTTAGAAAATCTGCAATTGGATCTGTCATAACCATTTAGCTGAACCTCCTATTAGATTGATAGTGTAAATTACCAACTAGCTTTCTTCACTCCAGGAATTTGCCCTTTATAAGCAAGTTCACGGAAGCAAATACGGCAAAGTTTAAATTTGCGATATACAGAATGTGGACGTCCGCAACGCTCGCAACGAGTGTATTCTTGAACAGCAAATTTTTTAGGACGTTTGTTTTTTGCAACCATTGATTTTTTAGCCACTTCATTCGCCTCCTATAATTATTTTTGGAATGGCATTCCTAATTGTGTTAATAATTCTCTTGATTCTTCGTCTGATTTAGCAGTTGTAACGATAACGATATCCATACCACGTACTTTATCTACTTTATCGTATTCAACCTCAGGGAAGATTAATTGTTCTTTAATACCTAATGTGTAGTTTCCACGACCATCGAAAGCTTTTTTGCTTACTCCACGGAAGTCACGTACACGTGGTAATGATACAGTAACTAATTTGTCTAAGAAATCGTACATACGGTCTCCACGTAAAGTTACTTTTGCACCGATTGGCATACCTTCACGTAAACGGAATCCCGCGATTGATTTTTTAGCTTTAGTTACTACAGGTTTTTGACCTGAAATTGCTGTTAATTCATCTACAGCTTTTTCTAAATTTTTAGCATTTGATACTGCATCACCAACACCCATATTGATAACGATTTTATCAATTTTTGGTGCTTGCATTACAGATGTATAGTTGAATTTTTCTACTAATGAAGGCACTACTTCATTAACGTATTTTTCTTTCAATCTACTCATTATTTGAGTTATCCTCCTTCCTTAGGATTATTAAATTGTTTCGCCTGTCTTTTTAGAAACGCGTACTTTCTTACCGTCTACAACTTTGTAGCCAACACGAGTTGGTTGATTTGTAGATGGGTCGATCAACATTACGTTAGAAACGTGAATTGGAGCTTCCTTTTCAACGATTCCACCGTTTGGATTTGTATTTGATGGTTTAGTATGTTTTTTAACAATATTCACACCTTCAACAATAACGCGATCTTTTTTAGGAAAAGCTTTCGTAATTACGCCTTCTTTGCCTTTATCTTTACCAGCTAAAACTTTTACTTTATCACCAGTTTTTACGTGCATGTAACGTTGCACCTCCTTCGTTTGTTGACTGTTTAAATGATTTATTTGATTGATTAAATAACTTCTGGTGCTAATGATACAATTTTCATGTAGTTGTTATCACGTAATTCACGTGCAACTGGCCCGAAAATACGTGTACCACGTGGGCTCTTGTCATCTTTAATAATAACACAAGCATTTTCATCAAATTTGATGTATGAACCGTCTTTACGACGAGCACCTGATTTTGTACGAACGATAACAGCTTTAACAACGTCACCTTTTTTAACAACTCCACCTGGTGTTGCTTGTTTAACAGTTGCTACAATCACATCACCAATGTTTGCAGTTTTACGGTTTGAACCACCTAAAACTCGAATAGTTAACACTTCACGTGCACCTGAGTTATCAGCTACTTTTAAACGAGATTCTGTTTGAATCATTTCGGTCTCCTCCTTTTCGAATGGTTAGTCAATTTTCAAAGTTAAAAATTAAATAATAATGGATTCCTCAACAATTTCTAATAAACGAAAATGTTTTGTAGCAGAAAGTGGACGAGTTTCCATAATTTTCACGATGTCGCCCATTTTTGCTGAGTTGTTTTCATCATGAGCTTTGAATTTTTTAGAATATTTAACACGTTTACCATATGTTGGGTGTGTTTTGTATGTTTCAACAACTACTGTAATTGTTTTGTCCATTTTATCTGAAACAACACGACCTTGATAAACTTTACGTTGATTACGTTCTACAGTCATCTTTTATGTCCTCCTTTGCTGATCTACTATTTTTGTAATTCTTGTTGACGCACTACTGTCTTAATACGTGCAATTGTTTTACGTACTTCTTTTAAGCGCGCAGTATTTTCTAATTGGCCAGTAGCTAATTGGAATCGAAGATTGAATAATTCTTCTTTGAATTCTTTTTCTTTAGCAACTAATTCAGCAGTGGACAGACCGTTTAATTCATTAATTTTCATTCGATTCACCACTTTCTGTACGTTTTACAAATTTAGTTTTTACAGGTAATTTGTGAGAAGCTAAGCGGAACGCTTCACGTGCGATTTCTTCTGAAACCCCAGCAACTTCGAACATCACTTTACCACGTTTAACTGGTGCAACCCATCCTTCAGGCGCCCCTTTACCAGAACCCATACGTACTCCGATAGGTTTTGATGTATAAGATTTATGAGGGAAAATTTTAATCCATACTTTCCCACCACGTTTCATATAACGAGTCATAGCAATACGCGCTGATTCGATTTGGCGGTTTGTAATCCAGTGTGATTCAGTTGCTTGTAAACCAAATTCACCGAAAACTACTTCTTTACCACCTTTAGCTTCACCACGCATTTTTCCTCTGAATTCACGACGGAATTTTACACGTTTTGGTACTAACATGATTAATTTTCTCCTTTCTCAGTTTTTTTCTTTGCTGGCAATACTTCGCCACGGTAAATCCATACTTTAACACCTAATTTACCATATGTTGTTAACGCTTCTTCCCATGCATAATCAATATCTGCACGTAAAGTATGCAATGGAACAGTTCCTTCTGAATAGCTTTCAGTACGGGCCATATCAGCACCGTTTAAACGACCTGAAACCATTGTTTTAATTCCTTTAGCACCAGATTTCATTGTGCGTTGGATCGCTTGTTTTTGTGCACGACGGAAAGCTACACGGTTTTCTAATTGACGTGCAATTCCTTCTGCAACTAATTTTGCGTCTAAATCAGGTTTTTTAATTTCAACGATGTTAATGTTTACGTTACGACCTGTTAAACTTCTTAATTGTTTACGTAAGTTTTCTACTTCTGAACCGCCTTTACCGATTACTAAACCTGGTTTTGCAGTATGGATAGAAACTGTTACTACGTTGTTTGCTTTACGTTCTGTTTCGATTGTTGAAATCGCAGCATCTTTTAAGCGTGTTAAAATATACTTGCGGATTTTTAAATCTTCATGTAAGAACTCTGCATAGTCTTTTTCAGCGTACCATTTAGCATCCCAATCACGGATGATTCCGACACGCATTCCAATTGGATGTACTTTTTGACCCACAGACTATCCCTCCTTATTCTCTGAAACCACGATTGTAATGTGGCTTGTACGTTTATTAATTGGAGAAGCTGATCCTTTTGCACGTGGACGGAAACGTTTCATTGTTGGTCCTTCGTTTACAAAAGCTTCACTTACTACCAAGTTTTCAATATCTAAATCAAAATTGTGTTCTGCATTTGCAACAGCTGACATTAACACTTTCTCAACAACTGGAGATGCTGAGCGTTGTGTAAATTTTAAGATTGAGATTGCTTCGCCAATCTTTTTGCCTCTAATTAAATCCACTACTAAACGAACTTTACGAGGTGCAATGCGAACTGTTTTAGCAACTGCTTTTGCCGATGTAATTTCTGACATTTTATTTACCTCCTATAAAATTAACGTTTTTTAGATTTTTTATCATCCGCAGCATGACCACGGTATGTTCTTGTTGGTGCAAACTCACCTAATTTGTGCCCTACCATATCTTCTTGTACGTATACTGGAACATGTTTTCTACCATCGTATACAGCGATTGTTTGTCCAACAAAATTTGGGAAGATTGTAGAACGACGTGACCAAGTTTTAACAACTTGTTTTTTGTCGCTTGCAGCTGCAGCTTCAACTTTTTTCATTAAATGGGCATCAACGAATGGCCCTTTTTTAAGACTACGACTCACAGTGAAGCCTCCCTTCTGATGATTTTCTTATCATTTCAATGTGTTAATTACTATTTTTTACGTCCACGTACGATTAATTTATTGCTACGCGCTTTTTTCTTACGTGTTTTTAAACCTAATGCAGGTTTACCCCATGGTGTCATTGGTGATTTACGTCCGATTGGAGCACGTCCTTCACCACCACCGTGTGGGTGATCGTTAGGGTTCATTACAGAACCACGTACTGTAGGGCGTTTACCTAACCAGCGTGTACGACCAGCTTTACCAATGTTTACTAATTCGTGTTGCTCGTTACCTACTGTACCGACTGTTGCACGGCAAGTTGATAAGATCATACGTACTTCACCTGAGTTTAAACGGATCAATGTGTATTTACCTTCTTGACCCAACACTTGTGCGCTTGTACCAGCTGAACGAATCAATTGTCCGCCTTTACCTGGTTTAGTTTCAATGTTGTGAACTAAAGTACCAACAGGGATATTTGCTAATGGTAACGCGTTACCAACTTTAATATCCGCATTTGGACCTGATTCAATTTTTTGACCAACTTCAATTCCTTTTGGTGCAATGATGTATGTTTTCACACCGTCTGCATATTGCACTAAAGCGATATTTGCTGAACGGTTTGGATCGTACTCAACAGCTTTAATCACTGCTGCTACGTCATCTTTTGTACGTTTGAAGTCAATAACACGGTAAGCACGTTTGTGACCACCACCGTTATGACGTACAGTAATTTTACCTTGGTTGTTACGTCCGGCTGTCTTTTTGATTGGTTCTAACAATGATTTTTCTGGAGTAGATTTTGTAATCTCAGCAAAATCATAACCTGTCATATTACGACGGCCGTTTGTTGTAGGGTTATATTTTTTTAACGCCACGACTGTTTCCTCCTAATGATTTTCTTTCTAGATCAAATATTCAAATTAGTCATTATTTGAAAAAATTTCAATATCTTTTGAATCTTGTGTTAAAGCAACGATTGCTTTACGACGTTTTTTTGTATAACCAGAAAATTTACCAACGCGTTTGAATTTACCACGTACATTCATAATGTTTACTTGTTTTACAGTTACGCCAAAGATTTCTTCGATTGCTTGTCTAACTTGTGTTTTGTTAGCACGAACATCTACTTCGAATGTATATTTTTTGTCTTCCATCGCAGCTACAGATGCTTCTGTAATTACTGGACGTTTAATAATATCACGAGCGTTCATTATTTAAGAGCCTCCTCTACTGTTGAAAGAGCACTTTGAGTGAATAACACTTTAGTGTTTGAGAACACATCTAAAACGCTAACGTTGTTTTCAGATACAACTGTTACGTTTGGAACGTTACGTGCAGATAAAGCTGCAAAGTCGTTTGAGTTTTCAACAACAACTAATACTTTTGATGTTACGTTCAAGTTTTTCAATACTTGTGCAAATTCTTTTGTTTTTGGTGCACTAAAGTTTAATGCATCAACTACTAATAAGTTACCTTCAGCCACTTTGGATGAAAGAACTGATTTGATAGCTAAACGACGAACTTTTTTGTTTAATCTGTAGCTATATGAGCGAGGTGTTGGACCGAAGACCACTCCACCGCCAACCCATTGTGGTGAACGTGTAGAACCTTGACGAGCACGTCCAGTTCCTTTTTGTCTCCATGGTTTGCGTCCGCCACCGCTAACTGCGCTACGGTTTTTCACAGCGTGTGTACCTTGACGTAATGAAGCGCGTTGCATGATAACTGCATCAAACACTACACTTTCATTTGGTTCGATACCAAACACTGCATCGTTTAATTCGATTTCACCTAACGATGAACCATCTTGTTTAAATAATGTAACCTTTGCCATTGATCATTTCCTCCTTCCCAAATTAATTCTGTCCTGCTTTACGAGCAGTACGGATTTCTACTAATGATTTTTTAGAACCTGGAACATTACCTTTAATTAAGATAACGTTGTTTTCTACATCAACTTTAACGATTTCTAAGTTTTGAATAGTAATACGGTCGCCACCAGTTTGTCCTGGTAAGTTTTTACCTTTGAATACACGTGATGGGAATGACGCCCCACCCATTGATCCTGGACGACGGTGGTAACGTGAACCGTGAGCCATTGGTCCGCGATGTTGTCCGTGACGTTTGATAACACCTTGGAAACCTTTCCCTTTAGATGTTCCTGTTACGTCTACGATATCTCCAGCTTGGAAAACATCCACTTTAACTTCTTGTCCTAATTCGTATTCTCCTAGCTCAACATTTCTAAATTCGCGAATGAAGCGCTTAGGAGTAGCATTTACTTTTGCTACATGACCTTTTTCAGGTTTGTTTGTCAATACTTCACGTTTGTCTTGGTAACCGAATTGAACAGCTTCGTAACCATCGTTTTCGATTGTTTTTAATTGCAATACAACGTTTGGTGTTGCTTCTACAACTGTTACCGGTACTAATTCACCACTTTCAGTAAAGAATTGAGTCATCCCTACTTTTCTTCCTAAGATTCCTTTGGCCATGGTACACCTCCTGTTAATTTATTTTATAATTTAATTTCGATGTCAACGCCACTTGGCAACTCTAATTTTGTTAGTGCGTCAACTGTTTTTTGCGTTGGGTTCACAATGTCAATTAAACGTTTGTGAGTACGCATTTCGAACTGCTCACGAGAATCTTTATATTTGTGAGTCGCACGAATCACTGTATATAAGTTTCTTTCTGTAGGCAATGGAATTGGTCCTGCTACTTGAGCACCTGTTCTTTTTGCTGTTTCTACAATTTTCTCCGCTGATTGATCTAACGCACGATGTTCATACGCTTTTAAACGGATACGAATTTTTTGGTTTGCCATTTTTTTACCTCCTTCGTCAAATGTTTCTCATTTAGACTAGCTCCACGAAAATTTCCGACGCACCTGACTAGGCAAAGCGTCCGGGTGTGTCGCAACCTCTCGTATCATCACTAACCCTCTAATTTTTAATAGAGGGGGTGCCATTTGGGCATAATAACCCCTTTTGATTACGGCACTTTTGATAGTATACACAAAAAACGCTTATTTATCAAGCGTTTTTCAATGTTTTTTAAACTTTTTTTGTGGTGTTTTGCAACCACTACATATTGTGTCATATCAATAGATTAACCACTACATTAATGAACCCTAGTGATAACATCATCACTATTGGATTCACTTTATATTTTCGTACCGCTACAATACCAAGTAGTAACAATGTAACTTTAAAAACGACTTGTCCATCAATCAATAAAACCACCAAATCATAGCCCACCGACGCAATTAAGGCAATCATTGCAGGGCGTATGGCAT
Source organism: Carnobacteriaceae bacterium zg-C25 (assembly GCA_017945845.1). Classification (NCBI taxonomy): domain Bacteria; kingdom Bacillati; phylum Bacillota; class Bacilli; order Lactobacillales; family Carnobacteriaceae; species Carnobacteriaceae bacterium zg-C25. The sequence goes on along the minus strand of CP072828.1, from coordinate 36,034 downwards.
TGAGCACTAGCTGTGCAGATGATAAGTTTTTATATTTGTAATAAATCATCGCTAATGTGAGCGTAATGATGAATGTTGGCGCAACAAACGAAAACGTTGCAACAACAGCACCGATAACCCCCGACATTTTCATACCAACAAAGGTCGCTGCGTTAATGGATACCGGCCCGGGCGTCATTTGCGAGAGCGTGAGCAAATCGGTATAGCCTGTCATGTTTAACCATGCGTTTTGATGTACAATGACGTCTTGTAAATAGGCTAAAATGGCGTACCCTCCGCCAAAACCGACTAATCCGATTTGAAAAAAGGCTAAAAACAACTGGAAAAGAATCATTTTACCACCCTCTTTTCAATGAGTTTTAGTAACGTTCCAAACACAATGCTACTTAGAACTACCATCAGAACGTTCACATGATAAAAAATAACCATTATCGCTGCACCGGCAAAAATCAGCCAATCCACAACAGAACGTTTAGCGTATAATCCTCTTAACATGGTTAATACAACATCAATCACAAGAGCGGTTGCCCCTATTTGCATCCCTTGCATAAACAAACGGATGGTATCATTATCTTTTATACTGTCATAAACAAGGAACGTTCCCATTAGGATGAGCATTGGCGGTAGAACCGTTCCCAACATTGCGACAATAGCTCCAACGACACCAGCAAGACGATACCCTACTGCAATCGACGTATTAATGACAACCGCTCCAGGTGCAGATTGTGCAATGGCGACTAAATCTAGCATTTCCTCTTCTTCTAACCAACCATATTCTTGTACGAACTTTTTTTGCATGATTGAAACGATAACATAGCCACCACCCATTGTGACCGCACTTAATAAAAACGTTTCTTTAAATAATTTCTTTAACACTTTTTCTCCTAAAATAGTAAAGGGCGCAATAGACGCACCCTTTATTTGTAAATCACTCTACCTACATCTCTACTAAAAACGGTGTAGATAGACTATTGCTGCGTTGCATCACAACCATTTGGTTAATTGTGGTGCCTATCAAATACAGCTTACTTTTTAAAAATCAAACAACGATAATTGATTTGATTCTGGTAAATTATCCAACACACCATTTTCAATAAAGTAGTCCATTATCGTTTTAGACACTTTACCGCGTTTTGATAAATCTTCTTGCGATAAAAACACCGCTTCTTCACGTGCTTTAACAATTTGTTGTGCTACGTTATCACCCAACCCCGGAACAGCTCTAAATGGTGCAATCAAACTATCGCCATCAATCACAAAGTTTGTGGCGTGCGAACGATTAATATCTACCATTTTAAATGTAAATCCACGTTCCAGCATTTCGTTGGCAATTTCAAGAACCGTCAACAAGTTTTGTTCTTTAGCGGTAGCGTCTAATCCTTTTTCATTAATTTCTCGCATACGCGCTTTAACCATTTCTTTTCCTTGTACCATTGCCACCAAATCGAAAACATCGGCACGAACAGAAAAATACACACAATAATATAACAACGGCTCATGAACTTTATAATACGCAACACGTAACGCCATTAACACATACGCTGTCGCATGAGCTTTCGGAAACATGTATTTAATTTTTAGACATGATTCGATATACCACTCTGGTACATTGTTTTCACGCATAATGGCTTGATACTCGTCAGAAATTCCTTTTCCTTTACGCACACTTTCCATAATGTTGAACGCAATACCTTCTTCTAGTCCAGCATGGATTAAATAAACCATAATATCATCACGACACCCGATAACTTTAGACAATGGTACTATCCCTTTTTTAATCAGTTCTTCTGCATTACCTAAATAGACATCTGTACCATGTGATAACCCAGAAATTTGTAGCAACTCTGAAAAGGTACTTGGTTTTGTTGCTTCTAACATACCACGCACAAAACGTGTTCCAAACTCTGGGATACCTAGCGTACCTGTCTTACTATCAATTTGTTCAGGTGTAACGCCTAACACTTCTGTCCCTTGGAAAATTTTCATCACATCGGGATCTGTTGGTGGAATGGTTTTAGGATCACGACCGGATAAATCTTGTAACATACGAATAACGGTCGGATCATCATGCCCTAAAATATCCAACTTCAACACATTATCATGGATGGAGTGGAAATCAAAATGGGTAGTTTTCCATTCGGCATCTTGCGCATCGGCAGGATACTGAATCGGCGTAAAGTCATAGACGTCCATATAATTTGGAATAACGATAATCCCTCCAGGGTGTTGCCCTGTTGTTCGTTTGACACCACTTGCTCCAATAGCCAAACGTTCAATTTCTGCACTGTTAAAGTTTTTATTTTTTTCTCTTTCATACGCTTTAACATACCCAAACGCTGTTTTATCGGCTACCGTTCCAATTGTCCCCGCACGATATACGTAATCGGCACCAAACAATTCTTTTGTGTAGGCGTGCGCTTTTGCTTGGTATTCACCTGAGAAATTTAAATCGATATCGGGAACCTTATCTCCATAAAACCCTAAAAACGTTTCAAACGGGATATCTTGACCGTCACGATCTAACATTGTTTCACATTTTGGACACATTTTATCCGGTAAATCATACCCCGATCCATATTCACCTTGTTCAAAGAACTCACAATACTGACAATTTGGACAGCGATAATGGGGCGCTAGCGGGTTTACTTCAGTAATTCCCGTCATTGTTGCCACAAAACTAGAGCCGACCGACCCACGCGAACCAACTAAATAACCGTCTGACATACTTTTATGTACTAATTTTTGAGAAATTAAATAAATAACGGAAAACCCATTACCAATGATACTTTTTAATTCTTTTTCTAATCGTTTTTCTACAATGTCTGGTAGCGGATCTCCATACAGTTTTTTAGCTTGTCCGTAGCTAAGTTGGGTAATTTCATCTTCTGCACCTTCTATTTTAGGCGTGTATAAATCACTTTTAACCGGAACAACTTTTTCAATAGATTCCGCAATGGCTTGTGGATTTTTCCATACAATATCATCTACTACTTCACTTGGTAAAAAATCAAATGCACGAACCATTTCATCGGTCGTTCTAAAATGCACTTGAGGAAAATTCAAGTGACGGTTAGCGTTGATTTTCAAAGTTGAGATTAAAATTTCACGATAAATATGATCCCTAGGGTTTAAATAATGCACATTCCCCGTTGCAACGACTTTCTTATCCAACTCTTTTCCAATTTGGATAAGGTTAGTAATAATTTCTTCTAATTCTTTTTCAGAGCGAATGCGTTCATCGGCAATCAAATGACTATACGCTTCTTTAGGCATGACTTCAATGTAATCGTAAAACTTCGCTTTTTCTTTTGCTTCGTCATACCCTTTTTGCATGATGGCTTCAAACACTTCACCTTCACTACATGCACTACCTAACAATAAATTTTCACGATGTTCTATCAGTAGCGAACGCGGAATACGTGGCACACGATAGAAGTAATCCACATTACTATGTGATACGAGTTTAAATAACGATTTTAAACCGGCTTGGTTTTTCGCTAAAATGGTGACGTGGAACGGACGTGAACGTTTATACGCGTCTTGTCTACCTAAATCTTTATTCAAATCATCGTGGTAATGCCAATTATGTTCACTTGCGGCTTCTTTTAAAAACGCAAACAATAAATGCCCGGTTGTTTCTGAGTCAAATACCGCACGGTGATGTTGTTCTAAATGTACGCCATATTTTTTTGCCAGCGTATTTAAACGATGCGATTTTAATTCGGGGTGCAATACACGAGATAATTCTAGCGTGTCAATGACAGGGTTGGTTGCTTCTTCAATGCCTAGCCTTCTATAAGTGGTATTTAAAAAGCCCATATCAAACGATGCATTATGTGCTACTAAAATGCAATCTTTTGTAAATGCTTTAAACGACTCCATGACAACACGTTCATCTTGACCTTGTTCGCGTAAAATCGCGTCGGTAATACCCGTTAACGAAATGATGGTCGCCGTTAATGGTCGATAAGGGTTAATAAAGGCTTCAAAGGTATCAATAACATTCCCTTTGTACATTTTTACGGCCGCTAATTCGATAATGGAATCGTAAATGGCTGACAACCCCGTTGTTTCAACGTCAAAAACAACGTAAGTGGCTTGGTTTAAATCAACGTGTTGCGCATTGTACGCCACTTCAACAGCATCATCTATAACGTTTGCCTCTACACCGTATAAAATTTTGATATCGTGTTTTTTACCTGCTGCATGTGCATCGGGAAACGCTTGTAATCCCGCGTGATCCGTTACGGCAATTGCTGTATGTCCCCATTTTGCTGCTTGCGCAACATAATCACCAACGCTATTTGTTGCATCCATTTGACTCATCGTCGTGTGCAAATGTAACTCAACACGTTTTTTATGGTCTTGCGCTAAATCTAGTCTAGGTCGTACATTCACGACATTAATATCACGTGGAACAACAATAATATCTTTTAAAAAGCGATCTTCTTGTACACTACCGCGTACTTTAATCCAATTTCCTTCTATTAAATGCGTTTTATACAACTTGGCGTCTTTTTCATTTCGTGAAAACAACTTCATCACAAACGAACTTGTATAATCGGTAAATTTAACAGTAAAGACACTACGTTTATTACTTAATGTTTTATCTTCTGAAGCAAAAATATACCCTTGAAATAGAACTGCCGGATTCTCTTCCGTAACATCTTTCATTTGCATGATTGGTTCCTTGCGATTAATTGGACGCCCCATCAAAACACCTTCTTTTAATTGAAGGTCTTCCGGTGTTTCTTTTGCTTTATTCTTTTCTTCTTCCTGTTGTTGCAACTGAATTTTTGCGATGTGGGCTAATTGTTCCATCTCTGCTTGTTGACGTTCAATAAATGCTTGCTGTTTTTTTACGGATTCTTCTTCATCTAATATGACCGCAAAAGACAACTCGCCAAAACCTAGCGTTTCATATTGTTGCTTGATTATCGGCAAATATTTATCGATAATTAACTCTTGTGAATAGAGTGTATGCACAACAATTTGTACAACACCATCAATCCAAGTTAAATCTTGATGACGCAACGCCTGACTCAATCCATTAGATACTTCACTTTGATCAACGACATATCCCCAATAGTCACGAATCATCTCTTGTGTGACATCTACACGCTCTGCACTAATATGTAAAATAACTGTCGCAATCGATTCAAAGGCATGTTGCACAGCTTGATTAAATGTTACAAACCATTCATATGTTACTAATTCTTCAAAATGGATATACATATGCCACGTTTTAGTTTGTGCGTCGACAACAATTTTAGTGACTTGCGCACTATCTTCGTAGCGATTAAACACTGGGTTAGCATTTAATTTTGTTTGTTCTAGTAATACTTTAAAATAATTTTTGTCTTGTGCCATATGTTCGCTCCTTTTCTTAACGCCTATTATAGCACAAATCAAACGTATCTCACTGAAAAAATCTATTCACGAATAGCGGGAAATGTCATCAATTTCAATAACAGCGAGATAACAATAAACACGACTCCAACAAAATAATTTGCGTGCGTTGACATGCCTGTGTGTGGCAATTGTTTAGGTGTTACCACAAATGATTGTTTTTCATCTTTGTTGTCTGTATGTTTTGAAATCAATTGTTCTGTGCCTTTACCGTCTTTTACCTCGTACACTTCTTCCATTAACGTGTATTTACCAGCTGGTAATTTACTTGTATCAAATTGGTCTAATGTAACGGTTACTTCACCATTACCGTTTAAACGAACGATATGCTCGTACACATCACTGACTCTTTCATCAGTTCCATGTTTGACAATCCATGTTTTAATCAACACATCTTCATCTTTAAAATCACTATATGTTAAGGTGTCTGTTACAACAACTTTATCGCCAACGGTTAATACAAAACCATCCCCGACTTTAGCCATTGTTTTAATCATCGGCTCATTGACTTTTACAGTTTGATTTTTGTTCATCAAATCAAAGTGTGTCGCTATTTTACGTTTTTCGTGATATAAATCTTCTCCGTAAACAATGTTACCAACAAAACTTACTGGAACAGTAAACGTAAATTCTTCTGTATGCGTTGTATCTTTTGCCGTAAATTCACGTGTTTGTGTAGCGTATACTTTGCCATTTTCATCATATTGTGTTGCCACAACTTCATACGTTCTACCAACAATTAAATTCGTCATTGTCGCTACTTCTTTATGGTCATCATAGTCATAACCGACTTTACCACCGCTGACGGTTGTTGCTTGTGTACTCACTTTTGGCTCAATCACTGTAACAGTTTGATTTTTATTCGTTAAATCAAAGTGTGTCACTATTTTACGTTTTTCATGATATAAATCTTCTCCGTAAACAATGTTACCAACAAAGCTTACTGGTACTTTAAAAATAAATGTTTCGACATGTGTTGTGTTTTTTGCCGTAAATTCACGTTTTTGTGTAGCGTATACTTTACCATTTTCATCGTATTGCGTTGCCACGACTTCATACGTTCTACCAACAATTAAATTCGTCATGGTTGCCACTTCTTTATGGTCATCATAAGCATAGCCGACTTTACCGCCACTGACGGTTGTTGCTTGTGTCGTGACGTTTGGTTTAACCACTCTAACCGTTTGAGCTTTATTATTATAATCCGTATGGTTGACTAAACGTTGATTATTTTTAAATAACTCTGCACCATACACCACGTCCCCTATAAAGTTTTCATCAACGTCATAAATAAATGTATGTACTTCGGTTGTGTTGTTGGCTTTAAACGTTTTTTCTTGAGTTGCTAATGGTGTTTTTGTCGCCACGTTGTATTGACTAGAGACTAATTTATAAGTGTTTCCGATAACTAAATCACGTGATGTGACAACTTCTTTATGTTTTTCAAAAGCAAGTCCTACCTTTTCGCCTTTTTCTGTTGTTGCATTAGACGTTACCGTTGGAACAGGTTCATTTTTAAAATCCATACGGAATTTTTCAGCAGGTTTTAAACGGTGTTCTTGTGCTTGTGCGTTTAAATAATAACCTTGTTTGGTTTTTGTTTCTTTTACAACATACGTTTTATCTGGATCTAAATCTAAAAACGCTAACCACCCATCACCGTTTGTTGTTTTTGTTGCAAGGGCTTTATTGGTTGCTTTATCGTAAAGCGTAAACTCAACACCCTCAATGGCTTTACCGTTTGACGCTGATGTTTTGTACAACTCAATAATCCCTTTTTTGATGGTTGTTAAATTTAATGCACCAGATTGTGGGTCTTTTATTTTAAATGATGCAACAGTTTGACTATTTGGTTTACGAAAAACAATGGACGCTCCGTGAATTAAATTGTTAAATGGCTGTTTAAATCCGACTTTTCCATCAACTGCGTTAGCTGTTGCCGTAACCGTCAATTGATTACCGTTTTTCAAAAATGTATATCCGTTTTGTTGAGCTGGTACATTTAAATTTTGTAGCACATTGTAGCTATCTACAAACGTTACACTTTCTCCCACTTTTAACGTTGCAGATTGATTATTAAACGAAACAACATTTTTATATCCGTTCACTTTTGCCATTACATTTGCTTTCCATACTTGATATTCACCCATGGATAAACCACCCGTAAATGACTGCGCTCTATAGTTGATACTTTCCCACACTAACGCTTGTGTATAGTGATAGTTCTTATGATTTGGATTTTGTTTATACCCAAAATACGTCACAAGCATTAATTTATCTTGTAATTGTTTATCAAGCGTCGTTCGATTGGTAATACGTTCACCGTCCCTAATTTCTTCTCCAACATATTGCCCCTCGTACGCAAACGTTCTCGGGTCTAAACAGAAAACGGGTTCCCCGTTGATCATTAAAATCATGTAGTCTTCATATGTATTTTGTGTCGCTGTTGGGTAACGAAATTCCATACGTCCCGAATATTGTGATGTGCCTCTTGTCAGTTGCCCAACTGTTGCAGCATCAACTGTCATTTGAGCGGTTAAGCCACGATACATGAAAACACTTAACAATGCTATAAACAATAGTTTTAAATACTTCATCTCTTTTCTCCTTTTTTCAATACAAAATAAAAAAGCTTTCATCTATAACATAGACGAAAACTTTCGTTTTATAACAAATTACTTATAATTATTCACGCCACTCAACAGAATAACCATAAACATCTCCATCGGAATCAAATAAAGCAAAAGTAAAATATGGTTTAGGTTCTTTCAAATACTTCTGCCATGCCCAATTAAATGCTTCTTCTTCTGTTTTAAATTCCATACCACTATTGCCTAATGGTGTAACACGGTATGGTTTTTGAGTGGTTTGTTGTGTTGTGGTAACTACCTTTTGTGTTGTCACAACTGGTCTTTGCGCTTGTACAGGTTGTTGTGTTGATTTTGAAGCAGGAGATGGTGTATCAGTTGGTTGTGGTTTTGGTGCTGGTTGTTCATCTGCAACAACTGATTTCTGTGCTGTGTTTTGGACTGTTGGTTGTGCTTGCGTTTCAGATTGTTTCTTTTCTTCAACCTTAACAGCCACTTGTTCCTTTAACACATTGATTCTTTGTGATAAGTCATTTCGCGCTTTTTCATCTGTCACTTGAGATAATTTTTCTTCTAATTCCGCAACATTTGTTTCAGCCGTCACTTCATTAGATAGCTTGCTTTCCAATTCGCTCACTACTGCGTTTGTTGTTTGTTTTGTCGTGCTTTGCGTAGTGGTTGTCATTATCTCTTTTTTTGCAATTACTTGATTTGGTTGATTTAGCCATACGATGATACCACTCACTAAAACAAACAAAATAGCAAATACACTTAACCACACTTTGTGCTCTTTCGTTTTTTCCACTAACGATTTCATACGTTTAATCCCCTTTCTGCACTACCTTTGTAACTCTATAGTAAATCAGTTTAGTAGAGTTATTCGCCAATACCTTTTAACACGTCTTTCTTAATAATAGTATACCCTTTTTAAGTGCAAAATACACAAAAAACCCCAAAGTTCATCCTTTGAGGTTCTAATTCGGTTACATCGACTTTGGAGTTCCTAACAAATGGCATCAACCCATTTAACCTGCAACCTATTTTTCAAATTTAAATGTAAATTTATCTTTTTGCACACCTATTTTAACAGTGACGCCATTTACAATATTTCCTTTTAACATCTCGACACTTAATTTATCTTCGATTTCATTTTGCAATACGCGACGAATAGGACGAGCACCATATTCAACGTCATACCCTTTTGTTGCAATTTTCTCAATTGCTTTAGGGGATAATTCCACACGAATTGATTCTTCTTGTAAATGTTTAAAGTTTTCTTTGACCATTAATTTCACAATTTGTTCAATTTCTTTTTTCGTCAATTCTTTAAAGATGACAATTTCATCAATACGGTTTAAAAATTCCGGACGCATCGCTTTTTTCAACTCTGCACGAATCACACTTTCCATCATATTATTAGCACTTTTCGCATTAAATCCAACTGTTTTTTGGTCTTTTAATGCTGTTGCACCAAGGTTTGACGTCATAATAATTAATGTATTTCTAAAATCAATTTTTCGACCTTTAGAATCCGTTAAAAATCCGTCATCTAACACTTGTAACAAAATGTTAAATGTATCTGGATGCGCCTTTTCAATTTCATCAAACAACACAACGGCGTAAGGATTTTTACGAATTTTTTCCGTTAGCTGTCCACCTTCTTCAAAACCGACGTATCCCGGAGGTGATCCCACCAAACGACTCACACTATGTTTTTCCATGAATTCCGACATATCAACACGAATGAGATGATCGTCTGAACCAAATAAAACTTGCGCTAACGACTTAGCCAACTCCGTTTTACCAACACCCGTTGGTCCTAAAAACATAAATGACCCGATTGGACGATTTTGTAACGTCACACCACTTTTAGAACGACGAATAGCTTTAGACACCGCATTAATCGCTTCATTTTGACCGATAACACGCTCATGCAACACTCTTTCAAGCTCTAACAAACGTTTTTTGTCATCTTTTTTCAACTCCGTCAGCGGAATCCCCGTCCATTGCGACACAACTTTTTCTACCGCTTCTTTTGTGACGTGGTGTAAAGACATTCCAACAGAAGCATCATCCTTGACGGTTAAGCGACGTTTTTGAGAACGCAACTCTTTTGCAGCATTATTAAAATCTTCATTTAACAATGCCTGCAATATATCGTGATCCGCATTATGTTGTTTTTTCTTGCCAATCGTCTGATTTTTAACAATGGCAGATGCTTCATCTAAAACATCAAACGCTTTATCAGGCAATTTACGATCACTAATGTAACGTGCCGATAATTTTACGGCTGTTTCAACAACGGCTTCATCAATAACAACTTGATGGAACGCTTCATACTCATCCATAACACCTTTTAAAATGGCAATCGTCTCTTCAATAGATGGCTCATTCACACTAACTGGTGAGAATCTACGCTCTAATGCCGCATCCTTTTCAATGTGTTTTTGGTATTCATTGAACGTTGTTGCCCCTAACAATTGAATGCTCCCTCTGGCTAAAGCAGGTTTTAAAATGTTCGCCGCATCGACAGAACCTTCCGCCCCTCCTGCACCAATCAACATGTGCATTTCGTCAACAAATAAAATAATGTTTTTATTTTGAGATATTTCGTCAACTAAACGCTTCATACGTTCTTCAAACTCACCACGGTACTTCGTTCCCGCCACAAGTGTACCAACATCCAAGCTAAAAACACGCTTGTTTTTCAAATAATCAGGAACTTTACCTTCCACAATCATACGTGCTAAGCCATCAGCAATGACGGTTTTACCAACACCCGCTTCACCAACTAACACTGGATTGTTTTTATTTTTTCGACCTAAAATTTGAATGATGCGTGTCAATTCTTCATTACGGCCAATCACTTTGCCAATTTCGCCGTTTAACACCGCTTCGTTTAAATCTTTAGCCAACATATTTAAAACAGGCGTTGTAGAAGCCATTTGTTTAGCGTTTAAGTCAATCAATTCATTACGATCATTCAACTTAAAGCCTAAACTTTGGTAAACCTCTTTAATCAGTTGTTCCAAACTAAAGCCACGGTCATTTAAAAACTTAGTCGCCACACAATCTTCTTGAAGCATCCCTACAAGAACATGTTCCGTTCCTAAAAGTTGTGAATTGGTTTGCTCCATAACACGTTTAGCGTTGGCAAAAATATTTTCCGTTTTATTCGAAAACGTCAGATTTTTCACTTTTTTATGGTCCGATTTCAATAACACACGTACTGCATTCACTGTCAATTTCGCCGACAGTAGCTCGTATACGCTATTATTTCCATCTTCTAAAAATGCATATAATAAATGTTCTGAATAAATAAAACTATTTTTATTTTCTTGCGCTACACGCTTGGCAATATCAAGTACACGTGTCAAACTTTCTGTATATTGGGTTGTCATTAAACCACCTGCTTTCTCATTCTACTTTTGCACCATTTACATTATTATGATTACGTGCGAAAACATATAACACTATTATAAAAAAGTATAAAAAAAAAGCCAATCAATACGATTGCCATTTCCAATATGTTTATCGGGAAGACAGGATTCGAACCTGCGACCCCTTGGTCCCAAACCAAGTGCTCTACCAAGCTGAGCTACTTCCCGTAAGCTTACGCTATGCACCCAACAGGAGTCGAACCTGTAACCGCTTGATTCGTAGTCAAGTACTCTATCCAATTGAGCTATGGGTGCTCCTTCTATTAGGTCTTCCCCAATAAAATAATGCCGAGGACCGGAATCGAACCGGTACGGTGTTAACCACCGCAGGATTTTAAGTCCTGTGCGTCTGCCAGTTCCGCCACCCCGGCATCTGTGCTCTTCACACAAGCGAAAGACGGGGTTCGAACCCGCGACCCCCACCTTGGCAAGGTGGTGTTCTACCACTGAACTACTTTCGCATTTGCTATGCCGGCTAAAGGACTTGAACCCTCGACCCTCTGATTACAAATCAGATGCTCTACCAACTGAGCTAAGCCGGCTGTCTTTTTCATGCGGATGAAGGGACTTGAACCCCCACGATGTTACTCGCCAGAGCCTAAATCTGGTGCGTCTGCCAATTCCGCCACATCCGCTGCTTGTTAAAAAGCATGAGTGATACAGGGCTCGAACCTGTGACCCTCTGATTAAAAGTCAGATGCTCTACCAACTGAGCTAATCACTCGTTTTCATGGAGGTTAACGGGATCGAACCGCTGACCCTCTGCTTGTAAGGCAGATGCTCTCCCAGCTGAGCTAAACCTCCTAAAAAATGAGCGTGGCAACGTCCTACTCTTGCGGGAAGTTTCCCTCCAACTACCATCGGCGATAAGAAGCTTAACTGCTGTGTTCGACATGGGTACAGGTGTGTCCTTCTTTCCATCATTACCACACTTATTCTTTTTCGAAAAGTTCTTTCAAACCTCTCACCACTGAATACAATTATTAACCAAACCTACTCACTTTCTCACGTTTCTTGGATAAGTCCTCGACCGATTAGTACTAGTCCGCTCCATATATCACTACACTTCCACTCCTAGCCTATCTACCTGATCGTCTCTCAGGGGTCTTACTCTTCTTACAGATGGGAAATCTCATCTTGAGGGGGGCTTCACGCTTAGATGCTTTCAGCGTTTATCCCGTCCACACATAGCTACCCAGCGATGCTCTTGGCAGAACAACTGGTACACCAGCGGTGTGTCCATCCCGGTCCTCTCGTACTAAGGACAGCTCCTCTCAAATTTCCTACGCCCGCGACGGATAGGGACCGAACTGTCTCACGACGTTCTGAACCCAGCTCGCGTACCGCTTTAATGGGCGAACAGCCCAACCCTTGGGACCGACTTCAGCCCCAGGATGCGATGAGCCGACATCGAGGTGCCAAACCTCCCCGTCGATGTGAACTCTTGGGGGAGATAAGCCTGTTATCCCCAGGGTAGCTTTTATCCGTTGAGCGATGGCCCTTCCATACGGTACCACCGGATCACTAAGCCCGACTTTCGTCCCTGCTCGACTTGTTGGTCTCGCAGTCAAGCTCCCTTCTGCCTTTACACTCTTCGAATGATTTCCAACCATTCTGAGGGAACCTTTGGGCGCCTCCGTTACATTTTAGGAGGCGACCGCCCCAGTCAAACTGCCCGTCTGACACTGTCTCCCACCGGGTTAACCGGTGCGGGTTAGAGTGGCCATGTAACAAGGGTAGTATCCCACCAGCGCCTCCTGCGAAACTGGCGTCCCGCTCTCCTAGGCTCCTACCTATCCTGTACATGTTACACAAACACTCAATATCAAACTGCAGTAAAGCTCCATGGGGTCTTTCCGTCCTGTCGCGGGTAACCTGCATCTTCACAGGTACTATAATTTCACCGAGCCTCTCGTTGAGACAGTGCCCAAATCGTTACGCCTTTCGTGCGGGTCGGAACTTACCCGACAAGGAATTTCGCTACCTTAGGACCGTTATAGTTACGGCCGCCGTTTACTGGGGCTTCAATTCAAAGCTTCGCTTGCGCTAACCTCTCCTCTTAACCTTCCAGCACCGGGCAGGCGTCAGCCCCTATACGTCATCTTTCGATTTTGCAGAGACCTGTGTTTTTGATAAACAGTCGCTTGGGCCTATTCACTGCGGCTGACCTGAAGTCAGCACCCCTTCTCCCGAAGTTACGGGGTCATTTTGCCGAGTTCCTTAACGAGAGTTCGCTCGCTCACCTTAGGATTCTCTCCTCAACTACCTGTGTCGGTTTGCGGTACGGGTTGTTCGTCTCTTGCTAGAAGCTTTTCTTGACAGTGTGATTGATAAGATAGCCGTTACTTCATATTTCACGACCCCATCATCACTCATCCTTATCGATGAAAAGCATTTGACTCTTCATCAGACTCGTGATTTAGTACAACTATTCCAGCAGTTGCCTCTTTCAACCTCCTGTGTCCCTCCATCGCTCAAACGATTCGAACAAGTACAGGAATATCAACCTGTTATCCATCGACTACGCCTATCGGCCTCGCCTTAGGTCCCGACTAACCCTGGGAGGACGAGCCTTCCCCAGGAAACCTTAGTTATTCGGTGGACGGGATTCTCACCCGTCTTTCGCTACTCATACCGGCATTCTCACTTCTAAGCGCTCCACCACTCCTTACGGTGTAGCTTCTTCGCCCTTAGAACGCTCTCCTACCACTTGCGCTCTTCACGCAAATCCACAGCTTCGGTGTTCAGTTTAGCCCCGGTACATTTTCGGCGCAGGGTCACTCGACTAGTGAGCTATTACGCACTCTTTAAATGATGGCTGCTTCTAAGCCAACATCCTAGTTGTTTAAGCAACCCCACATCCTTTTCCACTTAACTGATACTTTGGGACCTTAGCTGGTGGTCTGGGCTGTTTCCCTTTCGACTACGGATCTTATCACTCGCAGTCTGACTCCCGTTTATAAATATTTGGCATTCGGAGTTTATCTGAATTCGGTAACCCGAGAGGGGCCCCTAGTCCAAACAGTGCTCTACCTCCAATATTCTTACAACGAGGCTAGCCCTAAAGCTATTTCGGAGAGAACCAGCTATCTCCAAGTTCGATTGGAATTTCTCCGCTACCCACAAGTCATCCAAGCACTTTTCAACGTGCCCTGGTTCGGTCCTCCAGTGTGTCTTACCACACCTTCAACCTGCTCATGGGTAGGTCACTTGGTTTCGGGTCTACGACTACGTACTCTATTTCGCCCTATTCAGACTCGCTTTCGCTTCGGCTCCGTCTCTTCAACTTAACCTCGCACGCAATCGTAACTCGCCGGTCCATTCTACAAAAGGTACGCTATCACACATTAACGTGCTCTAACTACTTGTAAGCACACGGTTTCAGGTTCTCTTTCACTCCCCTCCCGGGGTGCTTTTCACCTTTCCCTCACGGTACTTGTTCACTATCGGTCACTAAGGAGTATTTAGCCTTGCCAGATGGTCCTGGCGGATTCCGACGGGATTTCTCGTGTCCCGCCGTACTCAGGATCCTGCTAGAGGTTGTCAAGATTTTGATTACGAGGCTTTCACTCTCTTTGGCCAACTTTCCCAAGTTGTTCTTCTATCCTTTCAACTCCCATGTTGCAGTCCTACAACCCCAACAAGCATGCTCGTTGGTTTGGGCTCTTTCCGTTTCGCTCGCCGCTACTCAGGAAATCGATTTTTCTTTCTCTTCCTGCAGGTAATGAGATGTTTCAGTTCCCTGCGTCTACCTTCTCATGTGCTATTGATTCACACATGGATACTACACCATTACATGTAGTGGGTTCCCCCATTCGGAAATCTCTGGATCATTGCGTACTTACTGCTCCCCAAAGCATATCGGTGTTCGTCCCGTCCTTCTTCGGCTCTTAGTGCCAAGGCATTCACCGTGCGCCCTTATTTACTTAACCTACCATACTAATCTATGATCAATATGAGTTTAAACGCGATTCGTTTTTCATTAAAAAACTCTTTTTTCAAACATTTCTGTTTCTCGGTAAAATTTTTGGTTTGTTTTACTTAATTGTATTCAGTTGTCAAAGGTCTGTTTGTACCCTTTCAGGTACATGGAGAATAGCGGGATCGAACCGCTGACCTCCTGCGTGCAAAGCAGGCGCTCTCCCAGCTGAGCTAATCCCCCAACTCTTTGAGTGGTTTATCTTTTCACTTAGATAACCCTCTCAAAACTAAACAATGTAAAAACTCCTTTGTGCATTCCTTCTTTTCCTTAGAAAGGAGGTGATCCAGCCGCACCTTCCGATACGGCTACCTTGTTACGACTTCACCCCAATCATCTATCCCACCTTAGACGGCTAGCTCCATTACTGGTTACCCCACCGGCTTCGGGTGTTACAAACTCTCGTGGTGTGACGGGCGGTGTGTACAAGACCCGGGAACGTATTCACCGCAACGTGCTGATTTGCGATTACTAGCGATTCCGGCTTCATGTAGGCGAGTTGCAGCCTACAATCCGAACTGAGAACGGCTTTAAGAGATTCGCTTACCCTCGCGAGTTCGCTGCTCGTTGTACCGTCCATTGTAGCACGTGTGTAGCCCAAGTCATAAGGGGCATGATGATTTGACGTCATCCCCACCTTCCTCCGGTTTGTCACCGGCAGTCTCACTAGAGTGCCCAACTGAATGCTGGCAACTAGTAATAAGGGTTGCGCTCGTTGCGGGACTTAACCCAACATCTCACGACACGAGCTGACGACAACCATGCACCACCTGTCACTTTGTCCCCGAAGGGAAAGCTCTATCTCTAGAGTGGTCAAAGGATGTCAAGACTTGGTAAGGTTCTTCGCGTTGCTTCGAATTAAACCACATGCTCCACCGCTTGTGCGGGTCCCCGTCAATTCCTTTGAGTTTCAACCTTGCGGTCGTACTCCCCAGGCGGAGTGCTTAATGCGTTAGCTGCGGCACTAAAGGGTGGAAACCCTCTAACACCTAGCACTCATCGTTTACGGCGTGGACTACCAGGGTATCTAATCCTGTTTGCTCCCCACGCTTTCGAGACTCAGCGTCAGTTACAGACCAGAGAGTCGCCTTCGCCACTGGTGTTCCTCCATATATCTACGCATTCCACCGCTACACATGGAATTCCACTCTCCTCTTCTGCACTCAAGTTCCCCAGTTTCCAATGACCCTCCACGGTTGAGCCGTGGGCTTTCACATCAGACTTAAGGAACCGCCTGCTCTCGCTTTACGCCCAATAAATCCGGACAACGCTTGCCACCTACGTATTACCGCGGCTGCTGGCACGTAGTTAGCCGTGGCTTTCTGGTTAGATACCGTCAATCTCTTAGCAGTTACTCTAAGAGGTGTTCTTTTCTAACAACAGAGTTTTACGATCCGAAAACCTTCTTCACTCACGCGGCGTTGCTCGGTCAGACTTTCGTCCATTGCCGAAGATTCCCTACTGCTGCCTCCCGTAGGAGTTTGGGCCGTGTCTCAGTCCCAATGTGGCCGATCACCCTCTCAGGTCGGCTACGTATCATTGCCTTGGTGAGCCGTTACCTCACCAACTAGCTAATACGCCGCGGGTCCATCTACAAGTGACAGCTTACGCCGCCTTTCCCAACACGTTCATGCGAATGTGCTGACTATTCGGTATTAGCAGTCGTTTCCGACTGTTATCCCCATCTTGCAGGTAGGTTACCCACGTGTTACTCACCCGTCCGCCGCTAAGCGTGAAAAGTGCAAGCACTCTTCACAACCCCGCTCGACTTGCATGTATTAGGCACGCCGCCAGCGTTTGTCCTGAGCCAGGATCAAACTCTCATTAAAAATTTGAGTTTTTAAAGCTCATTTAAATTACTGACTTGTTCGAATTTTCATCCGATTTATTGTTTTGTTTGGTTATTAATTGACTTAATAATCCCTACACATTTGGTTTGTCTTTACTTTGTTTAGTTTTCAAAGGGCTATGTCGTCTTGACGACTTAGTTATAATATCAAACTCACCTGAAACCGTCAACCTTTTTTTAAAACTTTTTTTAGAAAATTGCAATTTTTTCGTTTTTACTTATTTTTTGTTAGTAATTTTCGGTCCATTCATTAATAAAATGCTGATTCCGATAACGATTTATCGTTTCAGTGTAAATAAAACTTGAACGGGTATTTCCCGTAAAATTCCACGATTCTATCTCTTTTATTTGCCGATAATATACACTACAGATTCTATCCAGTTGTCTTTGGAAGCTTTCTTGAGTTATTTGTGTTTGAATCATACTCTCTTGAAAATGTATCGTTACTAACTCACTTTTCGGTTCAACGTGGTATCCGGTCATGTGATTGGCGAAAAACCAATTAACTCCACCACGCGCAACACCTTTATCTGGAATAACCATAATATTTTTAAATACGTACGGCGCTTTATACACCCGCACACGATGTTCCCCTTTACTAATATTTTCTTCGTATGATTGCCCTAAAACCATTCCCATATTTTCAATTAACTTTTTTGTTGGATGTGGTGAATAGTACAGACGATTATCTGTGTATACAATAAGTGTTTTGTAAATCGGATGATTGTCAACGTGAATGAGCACCATTATTTTCCGATAATCAATTGTTCCGACACGTTTAATATGTTTTGCACACAAATCTAAAACCGTTTGTTTATTTTTTAAATTGATTACTTTCATTTTGTTATCCCCTTTTTGTATAATAATTATACTATAAAAATATAAAAGATACAAAGGGTTGAAATAATAAACGCGATACTTTCCCAATTTTTTGAGCCTTTTATTTTATACTTTCACAAATCATTTGTTATTTAGACTATCGCTAAATTTATAAACATTTACAACCATTATCATACTGTTCAATAATGAACATTTCCCTTCTATTGTTTTTATCATTTACAACGATAATGTATCTACATGAATTTGCATGACTACTTTTTATTGAATCTGATTTTTAAAACTTCAAAAAAGTAGAATGGAAACCTTAAAAACAACAAAAAAGCAGAAGATAAATCTCCTGCTTTCAAGTTTAATAACGATTTGGTATTAAGCTTCGATAGAAGCAACAACACCCGCACCTACTGTACGTCCACCTTCACGGATTGAGAATTTTGTACCTTCTTCAATCGCGATTGGGTGAATTAATTCTACGCTAACAGTAACGTTATCACCAGGCATTACCATTTCAGTACCTTCTGGTAAGTTAACAACACCTGTAACGTCTGTTGTACGGAAGTAGAATTGAGGACGGTAGTTTGAGAAGAATGGAGTGTGACGTCCACCCTCTTCTTTAGTTAATACGTAAACCTCAGCTGTAAATTTTGTATGTGGTGTGATAGAACCCGGTTTTGATAATACTTGTCCACGTTCGATGTCATCACGAGTAACACCACGTAATAAAGTACCAATGTTGTCACCAGCTTCAGCGTAATCTAATAATTTACGGAACATTTCAACACCAGTAACTGTTGATTTAGAAGTTTCTTCTGCAATACCTACGATTTCAACTTCGTCACCAACTTTAACTTGTCCACGTTCAACACGACCTGTAGCAACAGTACCACGACCTGTGATTGAGAACACGTCTTCAACTGGCATCATGAATGGTTTGTCTGTTTCACGAGCTGGTGTTGGGATGTATTCGTCAACTGCGTCCATTAAATCTAAGATTTTTTGTTCGTATTCTGCGTCACCTTCTAAAGCGCGTAAAGCTGAACCAGCGATGATTGGAGTGTCGTCACCTGGGAAATCATATTCTGATAATAAGTCACGAACTTCCATTTCTACTAATTCGATTAATTCTGGGTCGTCAACCATGTCCATTTTGTTTAAGAAAACAACGATGTATGGAACACCAACTTGACGAGATAATAAGATGTGCTCACGAGTTTGTGGCATTGGACCATCAGCAGCAGATACTACTAAGATACCACCGTCCATTTGAGCAGCACCAGTAATCATGTTTTTAACGTAGTCAGCGTGTCCTGGGCAGTCAACGTGTGCATAGTGACGGTTGTCTGTTTGGTATTCAACGTGAGAAGTGTTGATTGTGATACCACGTTCGCGCTCTTCTGGAGCTTTATCGATAGAAGCGTAGTCAGATGCTTCTGCGTAACCTTTTTTAGCTAATACTGTTGTAATAGCAGCTGTTAATGTTGTTTTACCATGGTCAACGTGTCCGATTGTACCAATGTTAACGTGTGGTTTAGAACGGTCAAATTTTTCTTTTGCCATTTTGTTCAATTCCTCCGAATAATAATTTTTTTGTTATATATAATAGAGAATCGCTTCTCTACATATTCTTTATCAATTATACTGACTTTCAATAAGAAAATCAACTATATTAATTATGTAATCTTTCAAGAAAATTAGTCTTTGTTTCCGCCGTTTTTCTTGATGATTTCTTCCATAATTGATTTTGGAACATCTTCATAGTGATCAAATGTCATAGAGAATGTACCACGTCCTTGAGTTGCAGAACGTAAAGTTGTTGCGTATCCGAACATTTCAGATAACGGAATCATACCTTTAACAACTTGTGCATTACCACGTAACTCAGAACCTTCAACACGTCCACGACGTGAGTTAATGTGACCCATTACATCACCGAAGTATTCTTCTGGTACTGTAATTTCAACGGCCATCATTGGCTCTAAGATTGTTGGGCTAGCTTTTTTCGCTGCGGCTTTAAGTGCCATAGATGCGGCCACTTTAAACGCTGTTTCAGAAGAGTCAACGTCATGGTATGAACCATCGTATAATTTAGCTTTAATATCAACTAATGGATAACCAGCTAATACACCGTTTTCCATTGCATCTTTTAAACCAGCTTCAACTGCAGGGATGTATTCACGTGGAACAACACCACCGACAATTGCGTTTTCAAAGGCGAAACCTGCACCTTCGTCGTTTGGTGTGAATTCAATCCATACGTGACCGTATTGACCTTTACCACCTGATTGACGAACAAATTTACCTTCTGCTTGAGTAGCTGCACGGAATGTTTCACGGTAAGAAACTTGAGGTGCACCAACAGTTGCTTCTACTTTAAATTCACGTTTCATACGGTCAACGATGATATCTAAGTGTAACTCACCCATACCAGCGATGATTGTTTCACCTGTTTCTGGGTTAGTTGAAGCACGGAATGTTGGGTCTTCTTCTGATAATTTTTGTAAAGCGATACCCATTTTATCTTGGTCAGCTTTTGATTTTGGCTCAATCGCAACTTCGATAACTGGATCTGGGAATTCCATTGATTCTAAAATAACTTCATGTTTTTCATCACACAATGTGTCCCCTGTTGTTGTATCTTTTAAACCTACAGCAGCAGCAATGTCACCTGAGAATACTTCAGGAATTTCTTGACGGCTGTTTGCGTGCATTTGTAAGATACGTCCTACACGTTCACGTTTGCCTTTTGTAGCATTTTGAACGTAAGAACCTGATTGTAATGTGCCTGAGTACACACGGAAGAATGTTAAACGACCTACGAATGGGTCAGTCATAACTTTAAACGCTAACGCTGCGAATGGTTCTTCATCGCTTGCTTTACGTTCTGTTTCTTCTTCTGTATCTGGGTCAATACCTTTGATAGCTGGTACATCCACTGGAGATGGTAAGTAATCTACAACAGCGTCCAACATTAATTGAACACCTTTGTTTTTGAAGGCAGATCCACACAATACTGGGTAGAATTCTGCTCGAACTGTAGCTTTACGGATACCTTCTTTTAATTCAGCTTCTGTTAATTCTTCGCCTTCTAAGTATTTTTCCATTAATTCTTCATCAGTTTCAGCTACTGCTTCAACTAATTTTGTACGCCATTCTTCAGCTAATTCCACCATATCTGCTGGAATTTCTGTTTCTTGAATGTCTGTACCTAAGTCATTAGTATAAATTTCAGCTTTCATTTTCACTAAGTCAACGATACCAGTGAAAGTGTCTTCTGAACCAATTGGTAATTGGATTGGGTGAGCGTTTGCTTGTAAACGGTTGTGAATTGTGTCCACTGAGTACAAGAAGTCAGCACCTGTTTTATCCATTTTGTTAACGAAAACAATACGTGGCACGCCATAAGTTGTCGCTTGACGCCATACTGTTTCTGTTTGTGGCTCAACACCTGATTGTGCATCTAACAATGCTACGGCACCATCTAACACACGTAATGAACGTTCAACCTCAACCGTGAAGTCCACGTGTCCTGGTGTATCGATGATGTTGATACGTGTTGATTTCCATTGCGCTGTTGTTGCAGCAGATGTAATTGTGATACCACGTTCTTGCTCTTGCTCCATCCAGTCCATTTGTGACGCACCTTCGTGAGTTTCACCAATTTTGTGGATTTTACCAGTGTAGTATAAAACACGTTCTGTTGTCGTTGTTTTACCTGCATCGATATGAGCCATGATACCAATATTACGTGTATTTTCTAAAGAAAATTCTCTTTTTGCCATTGGAATTTTGCTCCTTATTAATTTGTTGTTTTTAGCGAAATACCGAAGTTAAAAATAGACTTCGGTAACAGCTTGATTGACTTGAACATTAGATGCCTAAAGGCATTTAATCTTACCAACGGTAGTGTGCAAACGCTTTGTTTGCTTCTGCCATTTTATGTGTGTCTTCACGTTTTTTAACTGAAGCACCAGAATTGTTAGCAGCGTCCATGATTTCACGCGCTAAACGTAATTCCATTGTGTTTTCACCACGTAGACGTGCGTAGTTTACTAACCAACGTAAACCTAAAGTTGTACGACGATCAGCACGTACTTCTACAGGGACTTGATAGTTAGAACCCCCAACACGACGAGCTTTAACTTCTAATAATGGCATAATGTTTTCCATAGCTTGTTCGAAAACTTCCATTGGATCATTGCCAGTTTGTTCTTTAACAATATCAAATGCTTGATATAAGATTGTTGCTGCTGTACCACGTTTACCATCAACCATTAAACGGTTAATTAAACGAGTTACTAATTTTGAATTGTATAACGGATCTGGTAACACATCACGTTTTGCAACTGGACCTTTACGAGGCATTTAAATTTCCTCCTTTCAATTAGTTATGTTTTTATCATTTAAATGCAAATTATTTTTTCTCTTTTGGACGTTTAGTACCGTATTTAGAACGACCTTGCATACGGTTGTTCACACCAGCAGTATCTAAAGCACCACGAATAATATGGTAACGTACCCCAGGTAAGTCTTTAACACGTCCACCACGGATTAACACAACACTGTGTTCTTGTAAGTTGTGGCCGATACCTGGAATGTATGCAGTTACTTCAATTAAGTTTGACAAACGCACACGTGCGTATTTACGTAACGCAGAGTTAGGTTTTTTAGGTGTCATTGTTCCCACACGAGTACATACACCACGTTTTTGAGGTGCGCTTGTGTTCGTTTGAGATTTTTTGAAACTGTTATAACCTTTGTTTAATGCTGGAGAATTAGATTTTTCAACAGCTGATTTACGAGGTTTGCGTACTAATTGGTTAATGGTTGGCATTTCTGTTTTCCTCCTTCCCAAAAGGGTTCATTTTAAAGGACTTTCTAAGTCCACACATCCAGGTGTTTCATTTTTTGAATAAAAATAAAAACCTGAAAATAGGTTGTTTGCTTTTATATCAGTCAGCACGACTGATTATTCAGGAATCTGTCTATAAAAGCACCTTTCATAAAATAACACGATAACCCTTTAGTGTCAATGCTTTTTAAAGACTTTTTAACGATATTTCGTTAAATTTCAATTATTTTTTAAATTAGGGGTTCATGTCTAAAATTAACAAAAAATATTCTATACAAAGAAGCCCATTTACTTTTAACGCTGACGCTTATTATTTTAATTTTAAAAATATCACTTTTATTTATTTGTGAATTTAATCACAAGTTGATATGGTTTATTTTCATTATAACGTTAATCAATTCAATTACGTAATTTATAACTTTTTTCATTTCAATAATACTTTTTTATTTTATATACACAAAAAAGTTTGCTGATTTTTAGATTGAATGGCATAAGTCACCAATCCAAATTGTATGTAGATAAAAAAAGCGATTTCCCTTATTTTAAACGTACAATTTAATAACAAGGAAAATCACCTCTGTTTTATATGTTAATTTTATAGTAATTTCTATATATCCAAAATATAAAATGTTTCACGTGAAACATTTTATTGTGGTGGTTGTTCCAATGCGATTGGTGAAAATTTATTGTATTCTTTTTTAAATAATAATTTCACTGTACCACGTGCACCACTACGGTTTTTTTCGATAATCACTTCGACAATATTGTTTTCAATTGGTTGTTCTTCAACGGTGTCTTTTTTATCTGTTTTGTCTTTTTTATCACTGCCTTCGCGTTGATAGTAATCATCACGATATAAAAAGGCAACAATATCGGCGTCTTGTTCAATAGATCCTGATTCACGAATATCACTCAAGACAGGTCTTTTGTCGTGTCGTTGCTCTACACCACGAGATAATTGAGATAACGCAATAATTGGCGCTTTTAATTCTTTTGCCAATTTTTTCAATTGTCGTGAAATTTCAGAAACTTCTTGTTGACGGTTTTCTCTACTACGTCCTGCACTTTCAATTAATTGTAAATAGTCAATAACAACTAAATCAATAGATCCTTTTTCTTGTGCTAAACGGCGGCATTTCGCACGTATTTCAGAAATTTTAATACCTGGAGTATCATCAATATACGTATTTGTATTTGCCAATGTTTCCATAGCAAAAAATAATTTATCCCACTCATCATTGGTTAAATTACCCGTACGCATATTGTGCGCGTCAATGCTTCCTTGTGCACAAATCATACGATTAACTAATGATTCTGCACCCATTTCCAAACTAAAAATAGCTACCGTTCCTTTTTCTTTAACGGCAACGTTTTGCGCAATATTTAACACAAACGCCGTTTTACCAACAGCTGGACGAGCGGCTAATATAATTAACTCATCTTCGTGCAATCCGGTTGTCATACGGTCTAGTTCGGGATATCCGGTAGGGACACCTGTCACATCACCTTTTTGTTTTGCTAATATTTCTAAATTTTCAACAGTTGTGCTTAAAATATCCGAAATGCGTATAAATCCATCACGTGATTTATTTTCTGAAATACTGAAAATTTCTTTTTCAGCAAATTCAATAATTTCTTCCATCGACTGTGTGTCGTCAACACTTTTAGAAATGATATTATTTGCACTGTTAATCAAGCGTCTTAATATTGATTTTTCAACAACAATATCTGCATAGTATTGTGCATTTGCTGCTGTAGGTGTTTTTTTAGACAACTCTAATAAATAGTCTAATCCACCAACATTATCGAGTTGATTTTGTTTATCTAATTCAGCACGCAATGTAATCAAATCAATCGTTTCATTACGATTGATTAAATCTCCCATTGCAGTAAATATTAAACGATTACGAACGCCATAAAAGTCTTGTGGCGTAATCGTGCCTAAGTCTAAAAAGACATTAGAATCAAATAAAATTGATCCTAATACGGCTTCTTCTGCAACTAAATCGCGTGGTAATTGTCTTTCTTCAACGATAGTTTCCATAATTTACCCTAATTTTGTTTTTTAATCAGTACTGTAACGTTTGTTGATACTTGTGAATGCAATTTAACTGGAATTTTTACATAACCTAACGCTTTAATTGGTGCATTCATTTCAATTTTACGTTTATCAATATCAATGTTAAATTCTTTTGATAATACATCAGCAATTTGTTTATTCGTGATGCTTCCAAAAATACGTCCGTCATCGCTTGCTTTTGCATACAATTCAACAACTGTATCTTCTTTTTCAATTAACTCTTTTAATTGTTGTGCATGTTCGAGTTGAGCTTGTTTTTCTTTTTCAATCGCTTTATTTTGTCCATTCAATTCACTTAATGCACTTTTATTGGCTTCTTTTGCATATCCATTTTTGATTAAAAAGTTTTTTGCATAACCGTCGGCAACATTTTTTACTTCACCTTTTTTACCTGAACCTTTAACATCTTTCAAAAAAATTACTTGCATGATTATCTTCCTTTCTCTTTCTTTTATTATACCATTAGTTTTCTTTTTTTTATAAAATGTTTCACGTGAAACATTTTATAAAAAAAAGGCGACGACTATTCGTCGCCACCATCTCATTAGTCTACAGTAGTGAATGGTAGTAAAGCCATTACACGTGCACGTTTGATTGCAACTGTTAACATACGTTGATATTTTGCGCTTGTACCAGTTACACGGCGAGGTAAGATTTTACCTTTTTCTGAAATGAAACGTTTTAAAAGTTCTGTATCTTTATAATCGATAAATTCAATATGATTAGCAGTAAAGTAACATACTTTTTTACGTCTACGCATTCCGCCACCACGGTTTGGACGTTGTTGGTTAGCCATTGTATATTCCTCCTATTAAAATCACGCTACTAGAACGGTAAGTCATCATCTGAAATTTCAAACATTTCAAAATCGTTACTTACTTGTGTAGTTGTGTTATTTTGTGGAGCAGTAGTTTGTTGTGAATGGAACTGCGCTGTAGATGCTTGTGATTCATTTGAACCTTTTGATTCTAAGAAATCAAAGTTTTCAACAACAATATCTGTTGTATAAATACGTTGTCCTTCTTTTTCGTAACTGCCCGTTTGAATACGACCTTGTACACCAATTAATGCACCTTTCTTCGTATACTGAGCTAATGTTTCAGCCGGTTTATTCCAAATTACACAGTTAATAAAATCAGCAACGCGTTCACCATTTTGGTTTGGCACACGACGGTTAACTGCTAATGAAAAACGACCAACAGCATTTCCGTTTGGTGTATAACGTAATTCTACGTCTCGCGTTAAGCGACCAATTAATGTAACAACATTCATTTTTCTGCCTCCTTGCTATCTATTAAGCTTCTTCTTTTACGACAATGTGACGTAAAATGTCAGTATTGATTTTAGCTAAACGATCAAATTCGTTAATTGCAGTTGCATCAGCAGCTGTTAATTTTACGATGTGGTAGATTCCTTCTTGGAAATCTTTGATTTCATAAGCTAAACGACGTTTACCGAATAATTTTGACTCTAAAATAGTAGCACCATTATCAGTCAAAATGGCATCGAAACGTGCAACCAATTCTTCTTTTGCAGCTTCTTCGATATTAGGACGAATAACATACAAAATTTCGTAGTTAGTTGTTTGACTCATTATTTTTACCTCCTTATGGACTTTGGCTCTAAAAAGAGCAAGGAGAGTGATCTATTGATATAGATACTCACACCTAAACATTGTACTAAATTGAAGTAATTTCTGTCAAATTTTCTAAGCCTATTTTAAAAGCATTTTTAAATTTAAATTATCCAAACTAGATTATTTTAGTAAAATGAATTTAAGATGTACTTAAAAATTTTAATCTAAACAGTGTAACAACCGTTTTGCCATTGATTTTTTCAAAACTTTCGCTTTAAAATTTCTACACTGCCCATACTTGTATCACTTTTTTAACAGTTGTGATAGGTGTAAATTTTGGAGAGAGTAATAGTAAAATAAAAAAAGAAAGCGCTACCAATATTTTATTATAACTCTTTTTTACTGATATTAATAGTCTTGTTTTTTTATTTTTTTATGATACGGTTAACATATGAATCATCACAATATGTTTTGTCTAAAACTTTTTACGTGAATACGATAACACAAGGAGTGGAATATTTATGAGTACGTTCGATGAAAAAAATCAAAATTCAATCAATAGACTACTTAAAATGATTATGATTAGTTTGATTATTGTCGTTATTCTTTGTATAGTGAGTGCCATTATATTGATGACAGTAAAACCAACCAATACTGCTTTAAATAATATTACGAAAATGCTAGTTATCGTTGATAACAGTAAATACATTTTATAATGCTAAAAGCGACCGATTATTTTAGTCAGTCGCTTTTAAATTGCATATTATTTTGTTTTTATTATTCTTCATCACTTTCATCGTCTTCATGATTAATTTTAACAAATGAAGAAACTTTTGCTTGGTCATCTAAACGCATTAAGCGAACACCTTGTGTAGCTCTTCCGGTTTGTGATACCTCTCCACAAGCAAAACGAATGATGACACCTGTATCGGTCATTGCCATAATGTCTTCGCTACCGTCAACGGTAATTAAACCAATTAAATTACCATTTTTTTCAGTAATATTTGCCGTTTTAATACCCTTAGTACCACGACTCTTAATCGCATATTCATTTGCCGGTGTACGTTTACCATATCCGTTTTCAGTAATCACTAACACTTCTGAATTATTATTTAAAATCGACATGCCGACAACATAATCTCCTTGGCGTAATTTTACACCACGTACACCCGTTGCGGTACGTCCCATCACACGAACATCTGCTTCGTTAAAACTTACAGAATAGCCAAAGTGTGTTCCAATAATAATGTTTTGTGTACCATCGGTGATCAAGACATCAATCAATTCATCATCTTCACGCATATTGATGGCTTTTAAACCGTTCGTACGAATATTTTTAAAGTCATTCAACGATACACGTTTTACGACACCTTGTCGCGTACCAAATAATAGGCAAGTATCTTCAGTAATATCTTTATCAATATTTATAATGGTTTGAATTGTTTCTTGTGCTTCAATTGGTAGCAAGTTAACAATTGGTAGACCTTTTGCTGTTCGTGAATGTTCATTAATTTCATACCCTTTCATACGATATACTTTTCCTTTGTTTGTAAAGAATAGTAAATTATCGTGTGTAGAGCATGCCACTAAATTGGATATATAGTCGCCGTCATGCATATTCATACCTTGTACACCACGTCCACCACGTTTTTGTTTTCTAAATTCGCTATTTGGCAAACGTTTAATGTAACCATTATTCGTTAATGTAATGACAATATTTTCTTTTTCAATTAAATCTTCATCTTCAAGACTCAATACTTCACCAACTAATAATTCGGTACGTCTTTCATCTCCAAAACGCTCTTGAATATCGGCTAATTCGTCTTTAATAATATTTAAAATGCGGTAACGGTTTGCCAAAATATCCGTTAAATCAGAAATTAATGCCATTAATTCTGCATGTTCGGCATCAATTTTTTCACGTTCCAATCCTGTTAAACGAACTAAACGCATATCTAAAATAGCTTGAGATTGTTTATCGGATAACCCATATTTTGAAATAAAGATGGCTTTTGCTTCATCTCCTGTTTTTGATGAACGTAAAATCGCTACAATTTCATCGATATGGTCTAAAGCAATTTGTAAACCTTCTAAAATGTGGGCACGTGCTTGTGCTCTATTTTTATCAAAAATGGTACGTCGTTTAATGACATCTTCTTGATGCTCTAAATAATTTTCTAATATTGCCTTCAAACCTAATGTTTTTGGCACACCTTTTTCAATCGCCAACATATTGAAACCAAAAGACGATTGCAATTGTGTTAATTTATACAAATTATTGACGACAACGCTTGCACTCGTATCGCGGCGCACTTCCACCACAACACGCATACCTTCACGACCTGATTCATCAGCAACATAGGTAATACCATCAATACGTTTGTCACGGCCTAATTCAGCAATTTTTTCAACTAATTTGGCTTTATTGACCATGTAAGGTAATTCGCTAATTAAAATGCGTTCTTTACCGTTTGGTAACTGTTCAATATCGACCTTACCACGAACAATAATCGTTCCTTTACCCGTTTCGTACGCTTTACGAATACCGGATTTTCCCATCACAATACCACCAGTTGGAAAATCTGGTCCAGGTAAAACGTCCATCAATTCAGCCACAGTAGCGTCTGGATTTTCCATTAACACTTGAATGGCTGAAATGACTTCACCTAAATTATGCGGTGGAATATTTGTTGCCATCCCTACGGCAATACCAGAAGCACCATTAACAAGTAAGTTTGGAAAACGTGCAGGTAAAACGTCTGGTTCACGTTCACTACCATCGTAGTTATCGTGATAATCAATTGTATCTTTATTGATGTCACGTAACATTTCTAAAGTTAATTTAGACATTCTTGCTTCGGTATAACGCATCGCAGCAGCACCATCACCATCAATCGAACCAAAGTTTCCATGACCGTCTACTAATAGGTAACGGTAACTGAAATCTTGTGCCATACGCACCATAGCATCATAAATCGCCACGTCACCGTGTGGATGGTATTTCCCCATAACATCACCGACAATACGCGCTGATTTTTTATAGGCTTTATCTGGTGTTACACCTAATTCATGCATGCCGTATAAAATACGACGATGTACAGGTTTTAATCCATCACGTACATCGGGTAAAGCACGCGATACAATGACACTCATTGCATAGTCTAAAAATGATGTTCGCATTTCTTGACTTAAATTAGCATTTTCAAATGTTTCATTTCTTAAATCTCTTTCTATTGACATGGTTTACCTCCTTTCTTACACATCTAAGTTTTGAACGTATTTTGCATTATCTTCAATAAATTTACGACGTGGTTCAACACGATCACCCATCAACATATCCAACACTTTATCGGCTTCAGCAGCATCTGCCACGCTTACTTTAAGCATACGACGATTTTCTGGGTTCATGGTTGTTTCCCACAACTGTTCTTTATCCATTTCACCAAGCCCTTTATAACGTTGAATACTTGGTTTTGGTGTTGATGGTAATGTTTCTAAATATTCTTTTAATTCAGTATCCGATGCTAAATATTTTACAACTTTACCTTGTTTAACTTGGTAGAGTGGTGGTTGAGCAATATAAACATAACCTGCTTCTACTAATGGACGCATATAGCGATAAAATAGCGTCAGTAGTAATGTTCGAATGTGAGCACCATCGACATCGGCATCGGTCATAATCACTAATTTATGGTAACGCGCTTTAGAGACGTCGAACTCTGCACCAAATCCTGTTCCCATTGCGGTAAAAAGTGAACGAATTTCTTCATTTTCTAAAATTTTATGAAGGGTTGCTTTTTCAACGTTTAAAATTTTACCACGAATTGGTAAAATGGCTTGATACATACGAGAACGTCCTTGTTTGGCAGAACCACCCGCAGAATCTCCCTCTACGATAAATAATTCACATAATTCTGCTTCTTTACTTGAGCAGTCTGCTAATTTACCGGGTAAATTACTAATTTCTAAACCTGATTTTTTACGTGTCATTTCACGTGCACGTTTAGCAGCTTGACGCGCTTTAGAAGCTAAAATCCCTTTTTCCACAATTTTTTTAGCAACTTGTGGGTTTTCTAAAAGAAATTTTTCAAAGTATGTTGCAAACAAGCGTTCTGTTACTTTTCTTGCGTCAGAGTTTCCTAATTTGGTTTTTGTTTGTCCTTCAAATTGTGGATTTGGGTGTTTAATGGATACAACACACATCAATCCTTCACGAACATCATCACCCGTTAAATTATCTTCATTTTCTTTAATTAACTTGCTTTTTTTAGCATAGTCGTTAATAACACGTGTTAAAGCGGTACGCACACCTTGTTCGTGTGTTCCACCTTCGTGCGTGTGAATATTATTCGTAAAACTTAAAATATCGCCATAATAACTGTCGTTATATTGTAAAGCCACTTCCACTTGAATGTTATCTTGTTCGCCTTCAATGTAAATTGGGTCATCAAATAACACGACTTTACCTTCGTTTAAGTAATCAATATAACTACTAATTCCACCTTCGTAATGGAATTCTTTGACTTGTTGTTGATTTTCACGTTTATCTTCAATAACAATGCGTAAACCTTTATTTAAAAAAGCTAATTCACGTACACGTGTCATCAATCGATTAAAATCATAAATAGTTGTTTCTGTAAAAATTGTTTCGTCTGGTACAAAATGAACTTGTGTTCCTGTTTTATCCGTTGTACCAACAATTTTTAAGTCTTCTACAACATTTCCGTATGTGTAAGATTGCTCATAAATATTGCCATTACGGTGTACTTGGACGGTTAATGATTTTGACAATGCGTTAACAACCGATGCCCCTACACCATGCAATCCACCGGACACTTTATAACCGCCGCCACCAAATTTTCCTCCAGCGTGCAAAACAGTAAAGACGGTTTCTACTGCGGGTCTTCCCGTTTTTTCTTGAATATCTACCGGAATACCACGTCCATCATCTAAAACGGTAATACTATTATCTTGATTAATGATAATTTGAATGCTTGTCGCAAACCCAGCTAGCGCTTCGTCAATCGAGTTATCAACAATTTCCCACACTAAGTGGTGTAAACCTGAAGCACTTGTTGACCCGATATACATTCCGGGACGCTTGCGAACAGCTTCTAATCCTTCCAATACTTGAATTTGACTGGCATCATAATCCTGTCCTAAATTTTTAACGTTTTCAGTCATATGTTACACTTCCTTCCTTAATGTGAAATATTTTAGGTTGTTCAATTAAATGTTTTTGAATACCTTCTAAATTAGTTGTTGTGATAAACGTTTGTACTTTATTTTCAACGGTTTTCAGTAAATACGTTTGGCGTAAATCGTCTAATTCGGATAAAACATCATCTAATAATAAAATGGGGTATTCTCCCGTCTGGTCAAAAATACTATCGATTTCGGCTAATTTGACGCTTAATGCGACCGTTCGTTGTTGTCCTTGTGACCCAAAATCGTGCACATTTTTGCCGTTGACATAAAAAATAACGTCATCTCGATGTATGCCATAAAGTGTTTTTCGTTGATACAGTTCTTTTTCTTTATTGTTGTGGTAGAGTTGCATAAACCTTTGTTCAAGCTTGTCTATTGATGTGTCAGTAACATTGTCAAGCTGACTAATGTATGCAATAGATAGTGCATCTTTTTGTTGAGAAATGCTTAAATTAATGGTGCTTGCGTAATGGGTGATTTGTTGGATATAAGCTAATCGGTAATGTAAAATAATTGCCGATAATTTAGCTAATTCTTCAGTAAGAATATCAAAATAAACCGTATCCAATTGTGCTTCTTTTAAATAGGTGTTGCGTTGTTTTAACGTTTTTTGATAAGTGGATAAATAATTTAAATACAATTTATTCATTTGTCCTAATTGCATATCAATAAACTTACGACGAATTGCTGGTGTGCCTTTAATAATATCTAAATCTTCTGGAGCAAAAACCACTACTTTTAAAAAACCGACATAATCACTAAGTTTTTTTTGTTCAATTTTACCAATTGATGCTTTTTTACCTTTGTGATGAATGATTAACTGCAAAGGGATTTTATTTTGTTTTGTAATGAGTGCATCAATTTTAGTGAATTCTTGTTGAAATTGAATTAAATCTTTATCGTTATGCGTTCGATGGCTTTTCGTTAATGCTAAAACATGTAACGCTTCAATAAGATTTGTTTTACCTTGTGCATTTTCACCAATCATAATGTTGATTTTAGGTGAAAATTCAACCGTTTGTTTCGTATAATTACGAAAATGTGAAAGGCTTAATTGTTCAACGTACATGATTATGCCACTTGCTTTACAATAATTTTTGTACCATTTTCTAATTCAATAATAGAACCATGATACACTTTTTTACCACGTCGGTTTTCCAATTCGCCATCTAAATAGACGGTGTGATTGGCTAAATACCACTTTGCCATACCGCCGCTACTAATGACATCGGCAATTTTTAAAACTTGACCTAGCGTAATGTAGTTTTCATTTATTTCAACAACTTGCATTTTTACACCTTCTTCACACAATAATTCATCATAAATTATACCTTAAAAAATGGAAAAACGCAAAAAAACGGCCTTTTAAGCCGTTTTTTATCAAAATAATGAAATTTATCATTTTTTAGTTTCTTGTACGTATAGGCGTAATTAATTGGATAAATTGATTTAATTCATCATCACTTGCTTTTAATGTAAATGGTCTACCTTCATCCATTAGCCCGATAATCACGTCATGCCCTGATAACACACGTAAAGCGTCTTTCATATAGTTAGGGTTAAACGCAATTTTTAATCCATTACCTTTAAATGCTGTTGGCAATAATACATCTTCAACATAACCGATTTCAGATGATTCAGTGTATAACTTAATATTTTCTGATGCTGTACTATCCAATGTCACAATATCGTTTTTACCTTCTGTTGATAAAATAGATACACGTTCTACGGCATGTAAAAAGGCATTGGCATCTATTGTGATGTGTGTTGTCATTTCTTGTGATAATAAGCGTGTTACGTCAGGATAATTTCCTTCTAATAAACGTGAGTAAAAATATAGATTTTCAGAAATAAATAACACTTTATTTTCTGAAAGAACCATTGTTAATTGATCGTCGTCTGAAATGATTTTTGTTAATTCACTTAAACTTTTAGCAGGAATAACGCAATCGTGTGAAACATTTTCAGAAATATTTGGTAATTTAACAATTCTTTTGCTCATACGATGTGAGTCCGTTGCTGTAGCGATTAGTTCACCATTTTTAATTTCTAAATGAATCCCTGTTAAAATCGGACGTTGCTCACTTGTAGAAGCAGCAATCATCGTTTGTGATAATACTGTTTTAAATAAAAATGTTGGTAATTGAATGGTATTTGATGTATCACTTTCAATATTTTCAATAATTGGATAAAGGTCAGCATCTAACCCATTAATGTTAAATGTTGATTGTCCTGATTTAATTTGTAATTTTTGATGGTCTAATAACGTAATATCAACAGTATCATTAGGTAATTTTTTAATAATTTCTATAAAGAAACGTGAAGGTAACACTAATTTTCCAGTTTCATGAATGGTTAAACCATTTTCTTCATCTTTACTTAATACCATTTTTTCAATGGAAATATTAGCATCACTTCCTGTTAAATAAATACCGTCTTTTGTAACGTTTAATTTAATACCTGTTAAAATAGCGATTGCACTTTTTGATGAAATGGCACGTTGAACATCTAATAGATGTTTTAAAAATTGATTTTTGTTAATTGTAAATTTCATGGTATCTCCTTTATATAATATTAAATAAATATAATAATAGTAGTAGGACTTGTGAATTGTGTGTATAAGTCTATTTTGTTTAGATAAATCAATTGATTAGATTGTGGATAAAAAGTGTGGATAAAGAAAAAGTTATCCACTAACGTAATTTTGATTTTAATTGATTGATTTGTTGAATGAGTAAAATATCAGAGTTTTCTTGAATAATCGTGTCTATTTTCATACAAGCGTGCATTACAGTGGTATGATCTTTTTTATTAAAGGCTTGTCCTATTTTTGGTAATGAATTATCTGTAATTTCACGAGATAAATACATAGCAATTTGTCTAGGAATAACGATTTCTTTATTACGTTGTTTCCCTTTTAATTGTTCGATAGTGACATTAAATAATTTACATACTTCATTTTGAATGTCAAAAATAGATACCATTTTTGATTCGTCTGAACTAAATAAGGATTGCAGTGCTTCGGCTGCTAAACTGGTTGTAATGTCTTGACGTTTTGTTACCGCATAAAAATTAACACGTGTTAAAGCTGCTTCTAATTCACGGACATTAGAATTTACTTGTCCAGCAATATAATTTAATGTTTCATCAGGAATTGTAATTTGATTGCTATTTGCTTTTTTTCTTAAAATGGCTGTACGTGTTTCTAAATCTGGAGGTGTAATATCAGAAGATAATCCAGAACTGAATCGTGAAACTAAACGTGCAGGCAATTCAGGAATTTCCGTTGCCAATCGATCACTCGTTAAAACAATTTGTTTACCTGCATCTCGCAATGTATTAAAGGTATGGAAAAATTCATCTAATGTTTGTTCTTTTCCAGCTAAAAATTGAATATCATCGACTAATAGTAAATCCACTTGACGATAGTTATTTTTAAATTCTTCCATTGCACCGTGACGAATAGCAGTGGTAAATTCATTAACGAAATCTTCACTAGTGACATAACGAATATTAGCTTGAGGTTTATTTTGTAAAATACTATTTCCAATGGCGTGCATTAAATGTGTTTTTCCTAAACCTGAACCACCGTAAATGAATAATGGGTTATAGAAATTACCGGGGGAATCACTAACGGCAAGTGCTGCTGCGTGAGCCATACGATTGCCTTCTCCAACGATAAAGTTATCAAATGTATATTGTGGTTTTAATTTTATTGAATGATTTTGTGGTAAGGATACCGGTGGTGTTGTTTGTATTGGTTCAATTTCTGACTGCACCACAATAGTAATATTAGGGTAATTTTCTGATAAAATTTGTGTAATTGAATTTTGTAAAAACTGATCCCAATGCGGTCTAATTAATTGATTAACCGAAATAATAAATGTATTTTGATAAAAACTAATTGGTTTTGCCGGTAATATAAAGGAATTATAAATGTTAGGAGCAAAAATATGTTGTAATTTTACAAGTAAATTTTCCCAAATGGCTTGTGCGTTTTCCATAGATTTTTCCTTTCTTTATCATAGGATAATATTTTTTATAGTGTAGCATATTTTTAAAAAGTTATCCACAGAACGAGTGAAAATAATGTATCTATCCACAGAAAAAATAAAATGTGGATAAAAATTGTGGATAAAAAATGAAAAAATCTAAATTTCCACAAAACTATACACAATCATAAAGGCAACAAATAAATGAAAAATACACTTGTACACAG